>NZ_QROZ01000001.1:182263-552660 GCF_003475205.1 Collinsella sp. AF36-3AT
TTAGCCCCAGAATCTTTCCGCAGGACAGAAGGAGGCCCCGCCGCACGTAGTGCGCAGCGGGGCCTCCGACATGTCCGAGGACGATTCTGGGGCTAACGGGCGGGGCCCGCCGAACCAGGTTAGGCAGCCGGGCAGATCTTCTTGAAGAGCTCGATGACGTCGTCGAGCGTCGCCTCGCGCGGGTTGCCCGGGAAGCAGGCGTCAGCCATGGCGTCCTTGGCCAGGACCTCGATCTCGTCGGCCTTCATGGCCTCGCAGACATGCGGGATGTTCACGTCGGCGGAGAGCTGCTTGACGGCGGCGATAGCGGCGTCGGCAGCCTCGTCGGTGCTCATGCCCGTGGTGTCAACACCCATGGCAACGGCAACCTTGGCCAGGCGCTCAGCGCAAACCGGCTTGTTGAACTCCATGGCAATCGGCAGCAGCATGGCGCAAGCGACGCCGTGCGGGGTGTCGTAGTGAGCGGACAGGGTGTGAGCCATGGCATGGTCGATGCCCAGGCCAACGTTGGAGAAGCCCATGCCGGCGACATACTGGCCAAGGGCCATGCCCTCGCGGCCGGAGCCGGGCTGGCCGGACTTGGCCTCGGCGACGGAGTCACGCAGGTTCTCGCTGATCAGCTTAATAGCCTCAAAGTGGAACATGTCGGAGAGCTCCCAAGCGCCCTTGGTGGTGTAGCCCTCGATGGCGTGGGTCAGAGCGTCCATGCCGGTAGAGGCGGTCAGGCCGGCGGGCATGGAAGCCATCATATCGGGGTCGACGACGGCGACCTCGGGGGCGTCGTTGGTGTCGACGCACACGAACTTGCGGACCTTCTCGGGGTCGGTGATGACGTAGTTGATGGTCACCTCGGCGGCGGTACCGGCGGTCGTCGGCACAGCGATGGTGAACACGGCGTGGTTCTTAGTGGGAGCAACACCCTCGAGGCTGCGGACATCGGCGAACTCGGGGTTGTTGATGATGATGCCGATGGCCTTGGCGGTATCCATGGAGGAGCCGCCACCGATGGTCACGATAGCGTCAGCCTCGGCGGCCTTGAAAGCCTCGACGCCGTCCTTGACGTTCTGGATAGTGGGGTTGGGCTTGATCTCGGAGTAGAGGCTCCAAGCAATACCGGCGGCGTCGAGCTCGTCGGTCACCTTAGCGGTAACGCCAAACTTGACCAGATCGGGGTCGGAGCAGACGAAGATCTTCTTGTAGCCGCGACGCTGGAGCTCGCCGGGGATCTCCTTGATGGCGCCGGAACCATGATAAGAAATGGTGTTGAGAACGAAACGATTAGCCATTGATAGCCTCCCATCGTGTGCGGGGCACCCATTACGCCCCGCGCTGCAAGTTCCATCCTAACGCTTTTGAAACAAAAAACGCGTGAGAACGTCAAAAGTGTTAAAGCGTTTCAACATAATAACGGAGCCCCAGTCCTTCCCTCCCGACAGCAGCGAAGGCTAGATTATAGGAGCAATCGCCCAAAGAATACGACCAACTCAGTCTATAAATTGTTTCTGTTTTAGCAATATATGTTTGACAATACGTTTATAAAAGGATACTTTATAGTAAATAAAATGCATGCAGCAAATAGCGTCATTCATTTTGTTAGAAATTGCCCATGCGGTTATTGCAGCTGCATGTACCGCAACGTACAGCGCAATTCTCCGCACGAAGTAGAAGACGGTTCCAATTCGATCGAGGCGATGACGCGTGATGGCTACTGGTCCTAAATCGAGCAAGACGGCTACAAACGAATATCGAATCTCAATTGAAGGTAACCCTTATCCGCATGCTCTGGCTCTCGTCAACCCAGCGGGAGACAACCTCAACATCAAAAGACATGGGTTCACGGGTCCACTAGGACAGCTATCGAGTCTTAAATATACCGTTTATGACGATGCGAATGAAAAACTCTTCACTGTCGTCGACGGTGGCTTTAGCAACATGCCCAGGGTTGCGCTCATCATCGAACACAAGGAAGTTGCGGTGTTCGATTATGGTCTAAACAGACTTGAGATGAAGTGCGTAACGAACATACCGAATTACGCAATAAAAGGTAACTTCCTATTTGGAGATTACGATATATTCAGCCAACAGGAAGTGAAGCTATCTTCAGTTATCGTCCTTCAATGTGATAAACAATCGTGCTTTAGCATACAGGTTTTGGATAAAGCCGAATTAGCCGCCGCAATTGGAATACCTACAGCCATTGCCCTTCTTAGGGCTCGGATTGAAGAGCATCTCGAATAAATCGCAAAAAGCAGTTCGTAACAACATTCAGGAGCTAGATAGTTTTTCTGGCTCCTGAATGTTGTTACGAACATGCACCTTAGCGCTTAAGACTCGTGGTCTGCCAGTCAGCTACGATGCGGGCCCATTTCCTGTGCAAGTCGCGTTCGCGATCGATAAACATGATGGCAAACGCGATAAACAGCAGCATGCTCGCCACCGCAATGGCGTGCAGCCCCATGCGCTCGATGCACCAGTTGCCCAGCACGGCGCCAAACACAAAGGTGAAGATCACGCCAAAGTACAGCAGGCCGTTTTCCAAAAAGCCGCGCTTGTGGGTGATGATGTAATCGTCCACGTTTTGCAGTGCGTTGCGCAAGTTGCCGATGCACATGGTCGTAGCGATGCCGTGACCGTGGATCTTGCGGAAGCTCTCGACCTGCATGCCGCAGGCAAACGAGGTGAGGCAGTTGGCGAGCAGGTTGAAATTGCCGCCCGGGATAAAGCTCACGCCCAGCAAGATGACGGCTTCAAAGAACACCGTCACTTGGCGCCAGTGAATCACGCTGCCAAACCGTTCGTGTACCAGGTCGGCAAGCATAATGCCCACGGCAAACGACACCACAGGGAAGAAGTAGCGCCCCGCAAGTGCCCAATTGCCCTCCGAGATGCTCACGCCCACAAGCAGGATGTTGCCCGTCTGCGCGTTTGCGAAAACATGGTCGCGCCCAATGTACGAATACACATCCATAAAGCCGCCGGCGAGCGCCAGGATAATGCCCAGTTCGATGGACTCCGATATCTGTTTGGCACGCTGCATCGTCGTGCATCCTCCTTGTTGACGACCCTCTCGTGCGTTGGCGGAAACATAGCCGCCGTTCATACTGTAACCCATTGACAACATGGCGTGCGCGCGAGACGGCTCCTTCGACACGGGGATACACAGTCTGGAAACAAACGGCACCCGCATCGACGCGCCGATCCGCCAGCTCATGTACTCCACCAGTCTTTTTAGCCCCGTCCCAAAAAGACTGGTTACAATTACGTGCAGCATACTAACAACGGGAGGAATCGTGGCAAAAAAGCCCCAGGACGCTCAGCACAACCAGCACGGCAAGCATGCCCAGCGCGGCCAGCAGCAAAAGCGTGGCGGCAAGGCCCAGGGTGGCCACGCCACTCATGCCCAGGCAGCGCCCTCACGCCCCTGGCGTCCGGGCCGCGACAAGTTCCTCCCCGTCAGCCGCGCCGACATGGATGCGCGCGGCTGGGACCAGTGCGACTTTGCCTACATTTGCGGCGACGCCTACGTGGACCACCCTAGCTTTGGTATGGCCATCGTCAGCCGCGTACTCGACGCGCACGGCTACAAAGTGGGCATCATCTGCCAGCCCGACTGGACCGACCCCGCCAGCATCACGGTGCTCGGCGAGCCGCGCCTGGGCTTTCTCGTCAGTGCCGGCAACATGGACTCCATGGTCAACCACTATTCGGTGACCAAGCACCGCCGCCACACCGACGCCTATACCCCCGGTGGCGAGGAGGGGCACCGCCCCAATCGTGCCGTCACGGTCTACGGCAACCTCATCCGCCAGACGTTCAAGGACGCCCCCATCATCATCGGCGGCATCGAGGCGAGTCTGCGCCGCCTGGCCCACTACGACTACTGGCAGGATAAGCTCAAGCGCTCGGTGCTGCTCGATTCGGGCGCCGACATCCTCATCTACGGCATGGGCGAGCACGCGATCGTCGAGATCGCCGATGCGCTCGACGCGGGCCTGCCCATCGATCAGATCACCTATATCAACGGCACCGTCTACCGCACCAGCTCGCTCGACGAGGTCTACGACTACGACCTGCTGCCCAGCTGGGACGACCTTGCCGCCGATAAGCTCAACTACGCGCGCAGCTTTAACGTGCAGCAGCAGAACATGGACCCCATCACCGGGCATCGCCTGGTAGAACCCTACCCCAACAGCGTCTATGTGGTGCAGAACCCGCCGTCCGCGACGCTTACCACCGACGAGATGGACGAGGTGGCCGAACTCCCCTACGCACGCGATTGGCATCCCGATTACGACGCAGCGGGCGGCGTGCCGGCTTTTGCCGAGATCAAGTTTTCAATCAGCTCCAACCGCGGGTGCTTTGGTGAGTGCTCGTTTTGCGCGCTGACCTTCCACCAGGGCCGCGTGCTGCAGATGCGCAGCCACGACTCGATCATGCGCGAGGCCGAGCTGCTCACACACGACCCCGAGTTTAAGGGCTACATCAACGATGTGGGCGGACCGACGGCCAACTTTAGCCGCCCGGCCTGCGACAAGCAGCTCAAACATGGCGTGTGCAAGAACAAGCGCTGCCTATGGCCGAGCGTGTGTAAGAACATGGTGGTCGACGAGAGCGGCTACACGCAGCTGCTGCGCGACCTGCGCCAGCTGCCGGGCGTCAAGAAGGTCTTCGTCCGCAGCGGCATCCGTTTTGACTACACCATGGCTGATGCCTCGGACGAGTTTTTGCGCGAGCTGCTGGAGCACCATGTCTCGGGCCAGCTACGCGTGGCGCCCGAGCATGTGAGCGACGCGGTGCTCTCCGTGATGGGCAAGCCGAGCCGCGCCGTCTACGACGCGTTCTGTCGCAAATTTGAGCGCTTGAACCGTGAATACGGACTCAAGCAGTACGTGGTTCCGTACCTGATCTCGAGCCACCCCGGCTCGACGATGAAGGAAGCGGTGGAGCTTGCCGAGGCTGTGCGCGACATGGGCTACATGCCCGAGCAGGTGCAGGACTTCTACCCCACCCCGTCCACCATGTCGACCTGCATGTACTACACCGGCGTGGACCCGCGCACCATGGAGCCGATCTATGTAGCGCGCGACCCGCACGAGAAGGCCATGCAGCGCGCGCTCATCCAGTATCGCAAGCCCGAGAACTACAAGCTCGTGCGCGAGGCGCTGGAAAAAGCCGGGCGTCGTGACCTGATCGGCTACACCAAGCATTGCCTGATCCGTCCCGTACCGCCGCGCCCGGGCGAGACGTCTGCTGGCGGTGGGCATGGCACCGGCAAGAAGGGCGGCAAGCCGCACGGTGACGCCGGCGCTGGCAAGGGGCCTAAGGGCAGCAAGGGTCACGGCGGCATGTCGCGCGCGCAGAACACCGCAGGCCGCAACCGCGCAGCTCAGGGGCGTCAGGGTGCCAACGGAGGCGGTCGCCGCAACTAGCGAAGTGGTGCACTCGCTGCGTCCATCCCACACGCTTGGCGCAGCGAGCGCATTGCCTCCACCAGGATCACGCCGGCGATCGCGACCGTGATTATCACGTCGAGCGGCGTGTTCACAAACCACAGCAGGCCCATGAGGTACGACCCGGCGTTAAAGGCAAAGTGCAGCAGAATCGTGTAGCGGAGCTTTCCGGTGGTCACGAGCACCCAGCCAAAGACCAGACCGGCGGCGCCGGCGTAGCAGCCCTGCACCCAGTTCATATGCATAAAGCCAAAGACCGCCGCCTGCAGCACAATTGCCGCGGCGATACCCCACGTGCTCGGGGCCGCCCAAGGCACCATGGCGCCGTCCTGCGCACCCGCACGACGCCGGCGCTTCCAGAGCGGACGGCACTGCGGGTTAAATGCTCGGAGCGAAAACTCAAAAATGATGCCGCGCACCAGCAACTCCTCGCAAAACGGAGCGCCGAGCACCGTGGTCAGGACGGCCAGGTAGCTCGTGTCGCCCATGCCTGTTTCCTCGACAAGTTCACTGTAGTCGGCCGCGACCTCGGGCAACAGCGACAGCACGGCGTCGGTCACGTAGCCAACGACCACCTGCAGGGCAAGGCCGATCACGATAACGCAGGCGATGCGCCTCCATGCTTTGCCTGCTCCCCCGCCAAGCGGGCGCTCGCCCTGCCAGCGCGTCATAAACGAGCGCGGCCACAGATAACGCCACCACAGCAGCGCCATCAAAAACGACGCCATCTGCGCGGCAGCCTGAAGCAATTGAATATCGAGGTCGTCAATCGAAAAGCCCATGAAAACCGATGCGACGCCCAGAGCGGAGAACAAAACCACGCTCAGAGCGATATCGGCAGCGACGACGCCAAAACAGGCAAGCGCCCAAACCAGCGCATTGAGCATGCCAACCTCCTCCCGACGGGTAGTCATATAAGAACGTCCCCAACGACTAGTCATTGGGGACGTTCTTCAACGACCAGCCGTTGGGGACAGTCTTTGCCAAAGGCCCCGTTGGGCGAGATGTCGAACGGGAAGGTGCCGCAGCGATTGAACGCGGCGATAAACATGCGGATGGCGTTGGACGGCGTGGTGCCCACGAGCTGGGTTGCCGCCGCGAAGGCTGCCTTCTCCTCGGGCAAGACCTTCGCGACAACCGGGGTCATGTGTTCTGCCATGGCGCTTCCTTTTTGAAACGACGGTGGTGCGGATAGATGCGGGCCACGCGGCTGGGCGACGGGCTGTGAAGGCAACCCGATTGGCCCGCATCCGGAGTTTGTTTCTGCGGCGTTGGTATTACTTGGTATTTCTAAGTATTACCCCACAGATAGAATACCACACCCGACCCCATGGGGACGGAGGAAAACGGATCATTTTGTTGCTGAGTTAGTATTTAGAGCGTGATGATGTCCGAGATATTGAGGACCTGAGCGTCGACGGCATCGTGCGTAGCAAGCAACAGCATGCGACCGTCGAGCAAGTCGAGCACGACCTCGGCGCATGCGTCGCGCGCAGCGGTATCTAGACCGGTAAAGGGCTCGTCCAGAATCACCGCGTCGCCTGGGCACAGCAGGGCTCGGGCGATCTCGACGCGACGACGTTGCCCACCCGAGAGCTCGGCCACGCGAGCATGCAAATCGACCCCCGGCACCAACAGGCGCAGCAGGGCCGCGGCACCCGAGGCGTCCACGCGCGCGTCGGCGCACACCAGCACGTTTTCCAAAGCCGAAACGTCCTCAACCAAGCGCACGTCCTGAAACACCATGGAGCACGGCGCGCACTCCCCCGCAGCCAGCGCAAGCAACGTCGACTTGCCCACACCCGAGGCGCCCATCACGCAGGCGCGCCCACCGGCGGGCACACGGAGTGTCAGTCCATCGAGCGCCGGAGCCCAGGGCGCCCGCTCGCCCACGGCGAGCGCAAGCTCCGCCGCAGCGCCGCCCCCGGCAGCCCTCGCACGCCCGCGAGCGCCGCGCCCATGCGCACGCACGGCCACGCGCCACGCCACGGGTCCCGAAACCCGCAGCAGCCACACCAGCACGCGCTCACACGCCCACGAGGCGGCAACGACCAGCACGGTCCACGCCAGCAGATCAGCCGTCTCGATCAAAAGCTTCGCCTGATAGATGCGCTCACCCACGGTGCCCACCGCCATGCCGATGAGCTCGGCTGCCACGCCGGCCTTCCAGCTCATGCCAATCACGGCACGCGCACACGAAAGCACAAACGGCAGGACTTCGCGCCAGGTATGGGCGCAAAACAGTCGCCAGCCGCGCACGCCATGCAGACGGAACATCTGCTCCAGCGGTTTATTCACCTGTGCCAAGCCCTCGGCCAGCGAAAAATACACGCCCGGCAGCGCCATCAAAAAGACTGCCGCGATGCTCACGCGCGCCGACCCCAGCCAGATTAGCAACAGGACCACCACGCAGGCGACCGGTGTCGCCTTTACAAACGACAGCGCCGGAGCCACCAGGTGCGCAAACGCCCGCGAACGTGACGAAATCCCGGCAAGCACACCAACATACACCGCGGCAAGCGCCAGCCCGCCCAGTATCCGCGCGCCCGAGCCCGCCAAAATCGCCCAGGTACCGCCATCGCACACCAGGCGCAGAAGCGCCAAGGCAACAGCACCCGGCCCCGGCAAGATCAGCGGCTGCGCCACCAGCGACGCCGCAAAGATCCACACGGCAAGCCAAAAGGCGGCGACGGCACCCACTGCCGCCACCGCCTTCGCACGCTCAGTCATGTGTCGAGCAAACGCACGCACGGGCTACTCCATGTAGTAAAAATCGTCAGCCGGGAGCTTACCGCCCACGGCACTCGCGTCCGCATCGGCCAGCACCTGCAGGTACCCACCGAGCGCCGCCTTCATATCTTTCCCCGTCTGGCACACGAGCATGCACCCGGGAATCGCCTTTTCGGCAATCGAGGCGTTATCGACGATACCCGCATCGACCACCGCCTGAGCCCAGTCCGCCGGTGCCGCGTTTACGGCCTCAACGCTCGCCGCATGGCAGCTTAAGAACTCCGCCACAGCCTCGGGATGCTCCTCGGCAAAGGCACGGCGCACCACGGTCACGCCCGTCAGCAAACGGGAGCCCGTGTCACCCGCGAGCTCGTCCCACACATCGGTCAGGCTCACCGGTGCCGACAGCTTGCCCTCGCTCTTGGCGATGGCAGCGGTCTTGAATGGCTCCGGTAGCACGCCCACGGCGGACGGGTCGGCAAGCAGGGCCGACAGCACCTCGGCGGGTTCGCTCTTAAACTCAAGCGCCACCTGGCCAGTCAGACCTGCGCGCTCCAGCAGATAGTTCATGACGTACTCCGGCGTGGTGCCCTTGCCCGTCATATAGACGGTGCGACCCGCCAGGTCGGCAAACGAGGTCACGCCCGCGTCGCCCGTCACCACGCTCAGCACGCCGAGCGTATTGATGTCGATGACCTGCACCGCGCCCTCGGTCTTGTTGTAGAGCACGCTCGCCACGTTGGCGGGCACCAGGGCAATATCGACATCGCCCTGAATGACCTTGGGCACGATCTCGTCGGCAGCGGCGCTGATCGCAAAGTCGAACTCGTTATCCGTCTCGCCACGCGCCGCCTGGTCCATAAACTGCACCAGACCGATCGACGTCGGCCCCTTGAGCGAGGCGACGTGCACCTCGACCGACTCGGCGGCAGCGCCGCTCGGCGCAGACCCGGCAGAGCCCGCAGAGGAGCCCGCCCCCGCAGCCCCGCCGCTGCAGCCAGCCAACGCAAGCGACAGCACGCCCGCGGCAAGCGCCGAGGCAAACCCTCGGCGCGAAAGCTCAAATTCAAACGCGCGCATCGTTAGCACATCCCTTCGTTAGGCATCGTCCAGGCGTGGTGGTCAGCGTGCAGCAGCTCCTCAGCCAGCGGCGAGAGCGGCGCGCCCAAAAACTCGCGATAGCATGCCTGAACATCGGGGTTCTCGTGCGAGAAGCGAATGTCTGCCGCCGCATCGAGGCCCCAGAGCACCTGGCCGCGCTCTGCCGCCAGCTCACAGCCGTCATGGATGGGCTGACCACCGCCACCGACGCAGCCGCCCGGACACGCCATAACCTCAACGAAGTCATAGCTCACACGACCATCGCGAATCGCGTCGAGCAGGCGGGCGGCGTTGCCCAGCCCGTGCGCCACGGCGACGCGCACCTTGGTGCCATCGATATCGGCCACGGCTTCCTTCCAGCCGTCCAGGCCGCGCACGTCGGTAAAGAAGTCGGCGTCGGGGTTCTTGCCCGTCACCAGGTAATAGGCCGAGCGCACGGCGGCCTCCATCACGCCACCCGTGGCGCCAAAGATCACACCCGCGCCTGTGCCAAAGCCCAGCGGCGTATCGAGCGGCTCCTCGACCAGCGTGTCCACGCTCACGTGGCTCGCGCGGACCATGCGCACCATCTCGCGCACCGTCAGCGCAACGTCCACATCGGGCGCACCGTCCTCGCCCACCATGCTCGGCAGCGCGCACTCGGCCTTCTTGGCCGTGCACGGCATCACGGACACCACGAACAGGCGCTCGGGTTCCACGCCCAGCACCTTGGCGTAGTAGGTCTTGGCGATGGCGCCGAACATCTGCTGCGGTGACTTGGACGTGGACAGGTTGTCGACAAACTCCGGATAGCGCGCCTTCACAAAGCGCACCCAGCCCGGGCAGCAGCTCGTAAACATGGGCCAGCCGCGGCTGTCGCCCTTGCCCTTGGCGGCCTTACTCAGGCGCTCGAGCAGTTCGGAGCCCTCCTCCATAATGGTGAGGTCGGCCGAAAAATCGGTATCGAACACATACTCAAAGCCCACGCGACGCAGCGCGCAAGCCAGACGCTCAACGGTTGCCTCCTCGCGCGGAATGCCGAGCTCCTCGCCCCAGGCGGTGCGCACGGCCGGCGCTATCTGTACCAGCACGATCTTGTCGGGATCGGCGAGCGCGTCAAACACGGTCTCGGTATCGTCGCGCTCGCGCAGGGCGCCCGTCGGGCAATGCGTGATGCACTGGCCGCACGCGACGCAATCGGTCTTGCCGATCGGTGCGCGCCCGCGGGTACCCACGGCGGTATGCGTGGCGCGGTTGGTCAGGTCCCAAATCCCCAGGCCCTGCACGCTCTCGCACACCTTGATGCAGCGCATGCATTTAATGCACTTGTCGTTTTCGCGGATGATGGGAAAATCGAAATCCCAGCCCTCGCCCGCCAAATGCCTTTGATACGGCAGATAGAAAATGCCCAGGTCGTTGGCGATGGTCTGCAGGTTGCAGTTGCCGCTGCGCACGCAGCTCGTGCACTGCGAATCGTGCTGGGACAGCAGCAGCTGCACGTTGGTGCGACGGGCCTCGCGGGCCTTGGGACTGTTGGTGTGGACCACCATGCCGTCGAGCACGTAGTTGTTGCAGGCGGCAACCAGCTGATCGCAGCCCTCAACCTCGACCACGCACACGCGGCAGCCGCCGATCTCGTTCAGATCGCGCAGGTAGCACAGGGTGGGAATCTGGATGCCGACGGACTTGGCTGCATCCAGGATCGTGGTGCGCTCGGACACCACGACCTCGCAATTATCGATAGTGAGCTTGGCCATATTGTGCGCTCCGTTTTCGGTGTTGTCACTGACGGTGGTTTTGTTGGGCTCTACCATTCCAGGTTCCTCCCTCCGCGGAACGCGCCAAAGCCAAAGTGATCGCAACGCAGGCAGCGGCTTGCCTCCTGGCGTGCCTCCTCCTCGGTAAGGCCCTGCTCGACCAGATTCCAATCGTGGATGCGCTCGCCGGCTTCGCGCTCGCCCAGCTCGCAGCGGCCGCACTCGTGCTTGCCCTTAAACTGCACGGTCGGCAGTTCAACGTCGAGCTTGATCTTGTGGTCAAAGCCCAGATAGCGGTCGATATTTGCCGAAGCAACGCGGCCGGCGTTGATGGCACGGATGACGGTGGCGGGGCCGGTCTGGCAGTCACCGCCGCTAAAGAGGCCATCGAAGTTAGGCACGGCGCCATCCGAATCGGTGACGACGCGACCCCACTTGCAGGCGATGCCCATGTCCTCAAACGGCTTGGAATCGATGTCCTGGCCAATGGCCACAAACACGCGCTCGCAGGGAATGACGCGCTCGGGCGTGGCGGCGGCACGCGGGGCCGGACGCCCACGACGGGGCTCGCCGATAATCTGCGGCTGCACGCGCAGGCCACTCACGCGACCTTCCTCGCCCGTCTCGATAGCGAGCGGGGCGGTCAACTCCAGTACCTCGCAGCCCTCGGCCTGGGCGCCGGCGATCTCGGCGTCCTGGGCCGTCATGTCGCAGATGCGACGGCGGTAGACGATGCTCACCTTTTCGGCACCGCAGCGCACGGCGGAGCGCGCCACGTCCATGGCCACGTTGCCGCCGCCGATGACGCACACGCGCTGGCCGCTCAGGTCGGGCAGCTCGTCGTCGCCGATGGCGCGCAGCATCTTGACGGCCGACTCCACGCCGAGCGCTTCCTCGCCCGGAAGGCCGAGCTTCTTATCGCTGTGGGCGCCAATGGCCAGGTAGACGGCATCGTACTCGTCACGCAGACGGGCGAGCTCCTCGCCGCGCACAGAGTGGTCGAGCTCAACGTCGATGCCGGCGCTCAAGATCCAGTCGATCTCGGCCTGCAGGCGCTCGCGCGGCAGACGGTAGCTGGGAATGCCGTAGCGCAGCATGCCGCCCATGTGGTGGCGCTGCTCAAAGATGGTCACCTTATGACCCATCACGGCCAGGTAGTAGGCACAGGAAAGGCCGGCCGGGCCGCCGCCGATCACGGCGACGCGCTTACCGGTGTCGTCCACTACATGCGGCTTGTGGTCGTTGAGGTCACTATGCTCGACGGCAAAACGCTTGAGGGCGAGGATGTTCATGGGGTCGTCGACCATGCCGCGACGGCAGTGCATCTCGCAGGGGTGCTCGCATACCAGGCCGCAGACGAGCGGCAGCGGGTTGTTTTTGCGGATGACTTTGACGGCGTCGGCATAACGGCCGGCCTCGACCAGCGAGATGTATCCGGGAATGTCGACGTGCGCCGGGCAGCCCGATACGCACGGAACGCGCGCCTCACGGTCAAAGCCGCAGGAGTGCTCGCGAATGTGGTGTTCAAAATCGTCACGGAAGCCGCGAATGGCGGTGAGCGCCATGGCACCAGCCTCGTAGCCGATGGCGCAATCGCTCGAAAGGTAGATGGTGCGGGCCGTACGCTCGATCAGATTGAGCGTGGACTCATCGGCTCGGCCCTCAAGCACGTCGGCGAGCAGGTCGCTCAGCGCGCTCAGACCCACACGACAGGGCGTGCACTTGCCGCAGCTCTGGGTGGAGCACAGGTTGACGAGCGCCGCCGTAAACTCGACGGGGCACGGGGCAAGCGAGCTCACCGCCAGACGACGTCCAAGCGCATCATGCAGGTCGTCCATAACGGCCTGGGCGTGGCTGCGCTCCATTACATGCAGTCGTGCCATAAGATCCCCTCTCACATGGCAGCCCGGAGGCGAGGCCGGGCGAAAATGCTACATGCAACACACTGGCCTAATAAGTTGTTTGGCAACAACACAGTTCGGCAGGCGGTATAAAACGCGGCCCTCAGCGGTGCTAAACACCTTTATCGCAGATAAATGCCATATTTGGTAAAACGCGTTACCAAATGACAATGCCCCGCCCACGCAATCACGTGGACGGGGCATTGCTCCAGGTATGCGGCCAGCGACCCTGTTGCTTTTACTTAAGTTCGGGCCAGTAACCCTTGTTGGCCTCGATCATGTCGTCGAGAACCTCCTTGGCGACCTTCATCGAAGGCACGGTCTTGTTCAGCGTAAAGGCCTTGAGCGCCTTCTCGTAAGAACCCTCGATCGTAGCCTCGACCACGAGCTTCTCGGAGTTCAGCTGCTGCATCATGAGGCCCTGCTGGAACAGAGGAATGTTGTCGCGGCTGATGACCTCGGGGCCATTCTTGCCAATGTAGGCAGGCAGCTCGACCATAGCGTCGTAGGGCATGTTGGGGATAGCGCCCTTGTTCTCGCAAATGACCAGGAAGCGCTGCTTGGTGTCGTTCTTCAGAGCGATAGCCAGATCGGCAATCCAATCGCCGTGGCTGCCCGCATAGAACGTGCTCTCGTCGATCTCGCCCGTCTTCTCGTAGTGGTCGATGCCGTCGAAGAGGTTCTTCTCACGCGTCTCCTCAACCTCGTTAGCACGGGTGCGCTCGGGGTTGGAATGCTCGACGAACTCCTTCTGCTGCAGGTAGTAGTTCAGATACGTGTTGGGCAGGTACTCCGGGAAGCACTCCATGATCTCGTACTCGCCCTTCCAGACGTAGTACCAGCTGCCCTTGGTGTGGCGGTTCTGCTCGGGGTGCTCGTCAGTGGCCTCCTCGGGCTTCTTTGCCATGAGCGAGCCCATGCCCTTGAGGTAGGAGTCGGGCAGCAGAATCTCATGCTCCTTGATGTACTCGCGCAGCTGCGGGAGCACCTCCTCGCCCTTGTGGCGGATCGAGGTGAACCAACCAAAGTGGTTGAGGCCAAAGTAATCGTACTCGACATCCTTCTTGTCGATATCGAGTGCGGCGCAAACCACGTCGATGATCGCGATCGGCATGTCGCAGATGTTGATGATGCGAGCGTTGGGACGCAGCACGCGGCAGCCCTCGGACACGATGGCAGCAGGGTTGGAGTAGTTGAGAATCCAGTAGTCCTTCTTGGCGTACTTCTCAACGTCATCGATCAGCTCGACCATGGGGAAGATGGTGCGCATGCCGTAGGCAAGGCCGCCGCAGCCGCAGGTCTCCTGACCCACGCAACCGTGGCGCAGCGGAATCTTCTCGTCCTGCTCGCGCATGGCGTAGCCGCCCACGCGCATCTGGGCAAACACGAAGCTCGCGTCGGTAAAAGCCGTCTTCTTGTCGGTGGTCACCGTGAGCTTGATGTCCAGGCCGAGGTCCTCGTGCAAAATCCAGTCCACGAGCACGCCGATCTTGCGCTGGCGCTCCTCATTGATGTCGTACAGACGAATCTCGTCAACATCGAGCTCGTCCTTGCGCAGGGCGATGGACTTGACGATGCCAGGGGTAAAGGTGGATCCGCCACCACACAGAGTAATGATCATTGTTTACTGCTCCTTCTCAATTGCGTTCTCGACTTTGTCGCGCATCTCGGCGACCTTCATGCCAAAGATGATCTGGATATTGTTGCCGTTGCGGTTGATGCCGCTGTTGGGCACGTGGTTGATGAGGTTCTCATCGATGAGGTCCGGGTTCTTAACGTTCACGCGGAGACGCGTAAAGCAGTTCTCGAGCTCCTCGATGTTGTCCTTGCCACCAAGACCTGCGACCAGGTCGGCAATACCTGCATCGACGCCCTCTGCGGGGGCCGCGGCAACAGCGCCCTGCTTCACCGCGACAGACGCGGCGGCCTCGCCCTCGGCAACGGACTCAGCAAGCTCGGACTCTTCCTCGCGACCAGGCGTGTGGAGGTTGAGCTTCTTAATAAGGAAGGTGAAGAGGAAGAAGTACAGAGCGGCGTTGACGACTCCAAGCACCAGCATAACCGGCCAGTTGGTCTTGTCGACACCGAGGACCAGGTTGGAAACCACGATGTTGATGATGCCGCCTGCAGTCGAAGCGGGCACGGAGAGGACCTTGAGCAGAACCAGGAAGATGCCGGAAAGAATCGAGTGAACGACAAAGAGCACGGGAGCGGCAAAGACAAAGAGGAAGTCCATGGGCTCGGTCACGCAGGAGAGCACGGCGGTGATGATCAGCGGGATGATAACGGCCTTGGTCTTATCCTTGTTCTGCTTGTAGGCGGTGAAGATAAAGGCGAGACCGATACCGATGTAGGGCCACAGGTTGTTGAAGGTGTAGCTGTTGAAGTAGGTGCTATCGGAGAAGGGCTGGCCCGTCATTGCCATCTCGGCAACACGGATGGGATAGGCGCCGGCGATAACCTGATCGCCCAGCGTAAGGGTGCCGCCCACATCGGAGAACTGGAACGGGGTGTAGATGAGGTGGTGCAGGCCGGTGGGAACGAGCAGCTTGTTGAGCATGCCGTAGATAAACAGACCGATGTTGCCCGACTCCTTAATGATTCCGGCAACGGAGGAGATGGCACCCTGGACAGGAGGCCAAACGATGCAGAAGCCAGCACCCATGATCCAGGAGATGATGATCATGATCAGGAACGGAAAGCGAACGCCCGAGAACATCGAAAGGGCAATGGGGAACTGTTTGTTCGAGTACTTGTTGAACACGGCACCGGTGATGCAGCCCAGGATGATGCCGCCAAACACGCCGGTATCGAGCACCTGGATGCCCATAACGGTGCTCTGGCCGGTTCCGGTAAGACCGAGCATGCCGCTCGCCTCGGCAAGAGAACCGGTGGCGTTGAGCACGATGTTATTGGCCTGCAGGAACAGGAAGAACGACATCAGGGCGATCAGCGAAGCATGGCCCTTGTTCTTCTTTGCCATGGCGCCGGCGATGCCCACGCAGAACAAAATCGAGAGGTTGTTGATGATAAACATCAGCGACTGATAGACAACGGCGCCCACAAGCTGGAACGGGCCGGAGCCCAGCACGGGGACCACGGCGCAGATGGTCTTGTTGGTCAGAATGATGCCCACGATGAGCAGGATGCCGGCAACCGAGAGATACATCATCGGCTGAACGATCGACTTCGCGAACACCTCCAACGGCGCTTTGAAATTGAACTTCTTTTTTGCGGTCATAGCGGTACTCCCCTTCCTTTTCCGCAAATTGAGATAGGTGTGCCCTAGACAAGACCGTGAGCCTTGCCTTATATCAATCGATGTGTGGGCACGTTATGCCTAGAGACCAGGTTCTCCAAGCAGGTTAACAATGTGATATGCGAGATAACTCTTCTCGGCATCGGTAACGACAACGTTATAGGTAGACGCCAAGTGGTCGGCAATTGACTCCGCGCACGAGAACGCCCTCGGATACGCCGTTTCATCGATACGGAACAGCGCGTCGCCATTGACCTGCCCCGCCGCGGGATCGAGCGCTCGCTGCGCAAAAAACTGCAGATGGCGAACGAAACGCTCGTACGGCAACGAGGCGACGTCAAGGGTCGTGGCATAGTGCTCGGAAACAATCGCGAGCACGTCGCGAACAAGCTGGACCGAAACAATCAGACGGTCAGAGCGCTGCGGCATGGTGGCGTTGACGATATGCAGCGTAATAAAACCCTGCTCTTCTTCGCTCATCTGGATGCCCATATACTCCTTGATAATCTGCAGCGCACGGCCCGCAAGCGCGTACTCCTTGCGATAGAACTGCTGGATCTCGAGCAGCAGCGGGTTCTCGCAGGGAACGCCTTTGCGCTCGCGCTCCAAAGCAAGGCTGATATGGTCTGCGAGAGCAATGAGAATCTTGTCGTTGATATCAACATTGAGCTCTCGACGGAGCATCTGAACGATATCCTCGGAAATCACGAGGTTGACGGTGGGGATGGACTCCAAAAGATGTGCCAAGCGGTCAATCGTACGCGAATCCTGAGAAGTTCCCTCCTGCAGCGCATAGGTCTTTTCGACCGACGCCTCGTCGATAGCGTCGCCGGCATGGCGGCCAAAGCAGAGGCCTCGGCCGATGACGATGAGCTCGGAGCCATCGTCCGAAGTGACCATTGCGACGTTATTGTTGAAAACTCGCTTGATAACCACGGTACCCACCACAAGAATTTACTCGGAAAGCCAGACGACAGGCTCTTTAACAGCAACAGGGCCGGAAGCATGCTCACGAAGAGTCGAGTTCTCCGAGCGCTCGCACACGATAACGAAGACCGTGGGGTCGAAGCCAGCGGCGCGAACCGCGTCGAAATCGACCTCGACGAGGGGCTGGCCCGCGT
Source organism: Collinsella sp. AF36-3AT (assembly GCF_003475205.1). Classification (NCBI taxonomy): domain Bacteria; kingdom Bacillati; phylum Actinomycetota; class Coriobacteriia; order Coriobacteriales; family Coriobacteriaceae; genus Collinsella; species Collinsella sp. AF36-3AT. Next base: position 199,562 of record NZ_QROZ01000001.1, read on the forward strand.
CGACATGGTCACCCTGAGCAACAAGTGCATGGAAGCCCTTGCCCTCAAGTTTAACAGTGTCGATTCCGATATGCAGCATCACCTGAGCAGAGCTGTCGTCGGACATGATGCCCAGCGCGTGCTCAGTCGGAAACAACGCCGCGACGGTGCCGGAAACAGGAGCGCACACTGTTCCCTCTTGGGGAACCACGGCAACGCCATCGCCCACGGCACGGCTGCTAAAAGCGGGGTCATTGGTATTTTCTAGATGAACAAGCTCGCCAGAAACGGGAGCGAGGATTTCGAACTCGGAGGTCGCAGTCTTCTGCTCATCCGAACCGCCCATCAGGCGAGAAAAGAAACCCATGGTGGCATGTCCCTTCATAAATATAGCCCAACCAAAATCAATCGAATGCATCCATAGAGACACACCCGTTCAAAGACTTTGGTTAGGCCCACGTCCGAGGGACTCGGTAACCTTCCGCATTTTTACAGGAGTTATTGTAGACAAGCCCAAAGCCGGAACAATCATTATGACCGGTGAGCGGTATTTTTTCTTCGATAAACGGTATTTTGGCGGCACTTAGGGACGTTCCTTTTCTGCCGGCACCCAGGGACATTCCTTGCAGCAATTTCGCATGCGTTAGATGAAGAGCTCGCATTCCTTCCGCACGACGCAAGCCTTGCTCAGCATCTGGGAAACAGCGGATAGCTTGTTGGGATCAAGCTTGCGAGCGCCTCGCGGGCATACGGCGATGCAGCGCATGCAGGAGATGCACGCCTCGTCAGCTGCTCGCTTGGGGTCGCCCTTGTCGATAGCACAAACGGGACACGCCGCGGCGCATGCACCGCAGGAGACGCATTCCTCTGTTGCCTCGGGTGCCATACGGCGACCTCCAGCTTGTTTATAAGGACGATTGCCGGGGATAGAGGGCTCGGACGCATCCTCAGCCAACAGCTTTTGCTGAATTTGCTGCGCAAACTCTGCGAGCTGCGCCGCATCCTGCGCATCCGGTCTCCCAGCAGCAAACTGACGAGCAACGGAATGCTCAGCAATAGCAGAAACAGCTGCAACCACCCTAAATCCGGCGCGCTTCGCAACGTCCTCCAGCTCTACGAGCGTGTCCTCAAACGCGCGGTTTCCGTATACACAAACCAAAACAGCCCGAGCCCCGTTGCCGCGCACCATGCCCAACCGGTCAGCCACCACAGCCGGGATTCTACCGGCATACGCCGGCACAGAGATTACGGCCACGTCGTCCTCAGCCATCGAGACAGCGCTGAGATCTAGCCCGCTATCGGTCAGATCGACGGTAACGGTATTATTGTCCAGCGCCCCGGCCACAAGGCCAGACACCTTCCGCGTTCCACCCGTCGGACTAAACACAATTTCGAATACGCTCATCGAGGCACCCTCTCCCTACGCCTGGCAACGCGTCAAGCCGTTTTCACATTCAGACAGAGTATACGGCGCATGGGGGGAGCTCCCCGTTTTGGTGCGCCAGGCACCCCAATGCACCCACCCTACGCTGTCTGCCTCTTCGTTTTGTATAAATTACGGTACAGATTGTATATATTTACGGGATACCGCCGCGTTTTCCTGAGGAACCCCATCCTGGCCCGTGCAAAAAACGGAGTATTCTGCAACGTGACCGCGCCAGCACCGCCGCGGGTGGGCAAAACTGTAGGGCGCCGTATCATTCTAAGTCCCGACATGGCGAGAATGACGCGCCCCCTGCTCCGGAAAACGGCGAAATCTGACTCGGAACGCTCGCTAGGGATATCCGAAGGCCACCGTTGGCGACGTCGAATCATATGCAGACAGCTCGAACTGCAGAATACTCCAAAAAATGCACGGCGCACCCCATAGGACCCATTGCTGCATGGCAGGAAACAAGCCCACGGCATCCTCTAGATGCATTCCCGAGGAAATCACATTTGAACTAGCGATCGGATACGGCAAACAAAAGGGCCCCGAACGTAGTTGCTCGGGGCCCTTGGTTCACCTCGCTCTAGCGGGCGATGCGTATGTTATTTGCGCTTGCCGCCGCCGTCGCCGGGGCGACGGGAGCTGCCACCGCGCTTGCCGCCACGGCTGTTGCCGTAGCTGCCACGGTTATCGCGACCGCCGGCACGACCGCCGCGGGAGCCGGCCTGGTTGCCGCCACGCCCGCCGCGATAGCCGCCACGGCGCTCCTCGCGGGTGTCATCGTAGTTGCGCCAGTCATCGCGACGATCGCGGCTGGCACGCGGATCGCGACGATCACGCGACTCATTCGAACGACCGGCGCCGCTGCGACCACCGTTGCCACGAGCGCCCTCGCGACGCTCGCCACCGCGGCCACCCTCGCGGCCTCCGCGCTCGTCAAAGCGCTTGCCGCCGCGGGACTCGCCGCCGCGGGTACCACGCTCGTCACGCGAGCCACGGCCTTCGCCGCCACGGCGCTCATCGCGCCCGCCGCGCTCGCCATCGCGACCGGAGCGACGACGGTCACCCGAACCGCGCTTGCCACCGCGCGAACCGCGGCCCTCGTCTTCGCGCTCAACACGACGACGACCGCCACGGTCCTCGTCTTCACGACGACGGCGGTGCGCTTCGCCCTGGAACTGCTTGGCACGGCGCTCGGCACGGTTGCCGCGCGGGGTCTGCTCGACAGCAGCACCCCCGCGCTCCTCGGCAGCCACCTCGCGAGCCACGCTCTCCACAGCCTCGTCCACGCGAGCCTGAACGCCCTCGCGCACGCGGGTCTTGCCGCCGCGCTTGGGACGGCTCGGACGCTCGCCGTCGCCGCGGCGCTCGTCGCGACCGCGGCTGGAACGACCGGCAACATCGCCGTAATCGTCGCCGTTGCGCTTGCCGTCGCGACGTGCCTGCTCGAGCTTCTTCTTGCTCTTGGACTTGCCGCGCTTGGTCTTCTTCTTCACCTTAAAGGCCGCAGGATCGCGCTCGGGGTCAACAGCGGGCGGGTTGGGGCCCACATGTAGGTCGCCGGCCTCGTAGATGTCGGCGGTTTTGTCCATGAGCTTCTCGATCTCGTAGAACTCATCGACGTCCTGCTCGGTCACAAACGTGATGGCCCAGCCCAGCTCGCCGGCGCGGCCCGTGCGGCCGATGCGGTGGATGTAGTCGGTCGGCTCGGCCGGCACGTCAAAGTTCACGACGTAGCGTACATCGCTAATGTCGATGCCGCGGGCGAGCACGTCGGTCGCCACCAGCACGTCAACGGTGCCGTCGCGGAAGGCCGAAAGCGCGCGCTCGCGCTGGGCCTGGCTGCGGTTGCCGTGGATCGCGGCGGCCTTGATGCCCTTGCGCTCCAGACGACGGCAGCAGCTGTCGGCGCGGTGCTTGGTGCGCATAAAGACGATGGTGCGCTCCGGGCCCTCCATTTTGAGGAACTCGGGCAGCAGGTTGTTCTTGGCCTCAATGGACACCGGGAACACAAACTGGTCGACGGTGTCGGCGGTCGACGTGGCGGGCGCGATCTCCACGCGGGCCGGATCGCTCACCAGGTCGGTGATCTCGCCCACGGCTTCCTCGTCGAGCGTGGCCGAGAACAGCAGCGTCTGGCGCTCGGCCGGCGTCTCGCGCACAATGCGGCGGACGGCGGGCAAAAAGCCCATGTCGAGCATGCGGTCGGCCTCGTCGAGTACCAGCACCTTGACCTCGTCCAGGTGGCAAGCGCCCTGCTCGATCAGATCGACCAGACGGCCCGGCGTGGCGACCAGAATGTCGCAGCCGTACTTGAGCGCCGCGGTCTGCGGCTTGTAGCTCACGCCGCCCACGACGGTCACGGCAACGTGGCCCGTGACGTCGGCGATCTTGCTCGCGACCTCGTCGATCTGCTGGGCGAGCTCGCGCGTGGGGGTGATGACGAGCATCACGGGGCCACGGCCGTTGCCCTCGGGCTTTTTAGCACCGCGACGGCGGTTGCGGCCGCCGCGCTCGCGCACGGGTTTGGAAGGAGCGATGTGCTCCAGATTGTTCATGGTCGGCAGCAAAAAAGCGGCCGTCTTGCCGGTGCCAGTCTGAGCGGCAGCAAGCAGGTCGCGGCCCTCGAGCACCACGGGGATTGAGCCGGCCTGCACGGGCGTCGGCGCCGTGTAGCCCAGGTTCTCGATAGCACGAAGCATCTCGTCGGAAAGGCCCAGCTCGTCAAAGGCGGGCAGGCTCTCGGTAGCGGACTCGACGGCCTGGGCAGCATTGGCCTCATCGGCGGCATCGAAGGCAGCCTGGGTCATGGCCTCGCGGGTCTCGTCCAGGATCTCGGCGTCGGTGACGTCGGATACAGAATTACGCATATGTTGTTGTTCCTTATCTGCACGCGCAATGGGCACGGCATGCGGCCGCGCGGGCGTGCTTGGTAGTGCGCTAATACATACAAAAACGGGTGCGCACAGAGAGGACGTTGCTCAGCACGCTGGCGATCGCTTTGGCAGCCCTATCACGCGCCGTCCAGACGCAGCGGCCCTAAGCGATGGAGCAGATTCGCCGCGGGTTAGTATACCCGTGCTTCGCATGCCCCCACGTAAACCACAGATGACGGAGCGGACGAGGCGGGCCTGGGCCGATTGTCTCAATCTGTAACAGTTACGAGACAAAACCGGGTCTACACGTTACAGATTGAGACGAACTCAAACATCGCAAAACATAATCTCGATCTGTAACAGTTAGAGGTCATTTTCCCCGCTAGATGTTACAGATCGAGATGTTTGACATGAGCTGCCAACGATTGAGCAGCCACCCGCATCTGTAGCGAAATGTCATACATTTTCATCCCCACTGGACACCCCCAGGGGGTATGGGTGTATAGTATCGGCAGGTTAACAATTCAAACACCGAACTACAGAAAGGAGAAGCCATGGCTCAAGATAAGTTTAACGTGGGCGGCATGACGTGCGCCGCTTGCCAGGCACACGTGGACCGCGCCGTCAGCAAACTCGACGGCGTCCAAAGCGTCGCGGTCAACCTGCTCGCCGGCTCCATGCTGGTGGACTATGACCCCGCGCAGATCTCCCCCGACGACATCTGCACCGCTGTCGATCGCGCGGGTTACTCGGCCTCGCCCGTCGACGCGGGCACCGGTGCCGCCGGCTCAAGTGGCAACGCGCAAGTCAGGTCCGGCGCCGCCCATATGGAGTCGCCGACCAAAAAGTTGGAGGCCACCGCCTCCGCCATGCGCACCCGTCTCATCATCTCAATCATCTTTCTCATTCCGCTGTTCTACATAGGCATGGGACACATGCTCGGCTGGCCGCTGCCCGGCATCTTCACGGACCACATCCACAGCATGACGCTCGCCCTCACCGAGCTTGTCCTGCTCATCCCCATCGTCTACGTCAACGACGCGTACTTTATCAACGGGTTTAAATCGCTCGCGCACGGCGCGCCCACCATGGACGCTCTCATCGCCGTCGGCGCCACCGCGTCAATCGCCTGGTCGCTCTACGCCATGTTCATCATGGCCGAACAGCTGGCTACAGGTCAGGTGCACGAGGCCATGATGACGAGCATGGACAACCTGTATTTTGAGAGTGCCGGCACCATCCTGTCGCTCGTCACCGTGGGCAAATACCTCGAGACGCGCAGCAAATCCAAGACCGGCGGCGCCATCGAGGCGCTCATCGACCTAGCGCCCAAGACCGCGACCATCGTGGCCGACGACGGCACCGAGACCGCTGTGGACGTCGACAGCATCCTTCCCGGCCAGGTCCTGCGCGTGCGCCCCGGAGAGTCCATCCCCGTCGATGGCGTGGTGCTCGAAGGCAGCTCGGCCGTGGACGAGAGTGCGCTCACCGGCGAGTCCATCCCCGTGGAAAAGACCGCCGGCGACACCGTCAACGCCGCCACCGTCAACCGCACCGGTTCGTTTACCTTCCGCGCCACGCGGGTGGGTGCCGAGACATCGCTCGCCAAGATCATCCAGCTCGTCGAGGACGCCAACGCCACCAAGGCGCCCATCGCCCGCATGGCCGACAAGGTCGCCGGCGTGTTCGTGCCCGTGGTGTTTGTAATCTCGGTCGTGACCTTTGTAGTGTGGATGGCACTGACCGGCAGCATGAACGAGGCGCTCACCTCCGCCGTGGCCGTGCTGGTGATCAGCTGCCCGTGCGCACTGGGTCTGGCCACGCCCGTCGCCATTATGGTGGGTACCGGCAAGGGCGCCGAGATGGGCATTCTGTTCAAGAGTGCCGAGGCGCTGGAGAATCTGCGCAGTGTGGGCACCGTAGTGCTCGACAAGACGGGCACGGTCACCCGCGGCAAGCCTGCCGTGACCGATATCGTAGTAGCCACGCGCGCTGACGGCTCGCCCGCCATGAGCGAAAAGCCGCTGCTCAAGCTGGCCGCCGCGTTGGAGCGCTCGAGCGAGCACCCGCTGGCCGAGGCGATTATGGCCGAGTGCGAGGCACGCGGAATTGTCGCGCGCATGGTCGAGGACTTTGCCGCCGTGCCCGGTCGTGGCGTAACGGCGCGCGAGGGGCAGAATGTCATCGCCGCCGGCAACGTACGCCTGATGAACGAGTTGGGCGTTACCGTGCCCGCGGGTCTTACCGAGCAATTTGCCGCCGAGGGCAAAACACCGCTGTTCTTTGCCAAGAACGGCGAGCTTGTCGGCACCATCGCCGTGGCTGACGAGGTCAAGGAGACGAGCGCCGGGGCCATCGCCGCGCTCCGCAAGCTCGGCGTCGACGTGCGCATGCTCACCGGCGACAACCGCGTGACGGCCGAGGCTATCGCCCGCCGCGTGGGACTCACCAGCGAACAGGTCATCGCCGACGTCCTCCCCGCCGACAAGGAGCGCCACGTGCGCGAACTGCAGGATGCGGGCGGCAAGGTCGCCATGGTGGGCGACGGCATCAACGACTCCCCCGCCCTAGCGCGCGCCGACGTGGGCCTTGCGATCGGCGCCGGCGCCGACATCGCCAAGGAGGGGGCAGATGTGGTGCTCATGCGCAGCGACCTCATGGACGTCGCCCGCGCCATCGAGCTTTCGCGCGCCACGATTCGCAACATCAAGCAGGATTTGTTCTGGGCGCTGTTCTACAACGGCATCGGCATTCCGCTGGCGGCGGGCGTATTCTTCCCGCTCACCGGATGGCAGCTCTCGCCGATGTTTGGCGCCGCGGCCATGAGCCTGTCGAGCGTGTGCGTCGTAAGCAATGCGCTGCGCCTGCGAACCTTTAAGCCCAAAGTGGCAAAATAGGATCACTATGACGTCCATTTAGAACGGGTTTTCCAGGTGCCCGAGATTGACCTGAAAGAGGAGCGACGCGTACTTTGGTACGCGAGCGACGGCTTGAAGGTCAAGGTCGGGTGCCTGGGAAAGCCGACACAACAGAGAGGAATACCCATGCGTTACACGATTAAGACTTCCGGCCTTATGTGCGGCCACTGCGACGCCACCGTCGAGACGGCGTTGCTCAACGTGGTCGGCGTGACCGACGCCGACGCCGACCATGAGACCCAGACCGTCCAGGTAGAGTGCGCCGACACTGTGACTGCCGAGCAGCTCGCCGCCGCCGTCGAGGCCGCGGGCGAGAAGTTCCACGCCCTGTCCGTAACCGCCGCGTAACGACCCGCACGTACCCCCCCGACCAGAAACGAGAACCCGCCATGATGGCAGACCATAAATCGGTGACCCGCATGCTCAAGACGGCACGCGGTCAGATCGACGGCATCCTGCGGATGGTCGATGAGGACCGCTACTGCGTCGATATTTCTACGCAGCTCATGGCCACACAGGCGCTCCTCGCGCGCATCAACGCCGACGTGCTCAAGGCGCATATCGAAGGCTGCGTGACTTCGGCAATCGAATCGGGCGACGAGGAGCTCAAGGCCGCCAAGCTTGCCGAGATTGAACGCGTCGTCGACAAGCTCTCCAAGTAATTGGGGCATTGGGAACAATCTTCTTTGCACCGTCTTGGTGTTCTGGGGACAGGTATGCTTGCACCACACTGGTGCAGATTAACCTGTCCCCCTTGCTCTAAATCGGGTATAAAGGCGTGCAGTATATCGAACGAAAGGCAATTCGCATGAATGACTTTATGAAGGGTCGCAACGGCGCCGATGAGCTCACCGTCGTGTTGGGCTTCGCAGGCATTATCATCGCGATGATCGGGTCGATGGCCCGTATCCAGTGGCTCAGCTGGATCGCCATCGCCGTGATCGCGCTCGGCGTGCTGCGCGGTCTGTCCAAAAACATCGACGCGCGCCGCAAGGAGAACGATGCCTTTGTCACGGCGACCGCAAACGTCCCCGGCCTAGGTAAGTTCGTCGCCAGCTTGGGTGGCGGCGCCGCGGCTGCCAACGCCTCGCGCGCGGCCGGCACCAGCAAGGAAGACTTTGAGCGCGCCAAGCGAACGGCCAAGAAGATGTGGAAGGGCCGCAAGACCACGGCCTACCTTAAGTGCCCTAACTGCGGTCAGATGCTGTCCGTCCCCAAGGGTAAGGGCAAGATCCGCGTCACCTGCCCCAAGTGCCACGCCAAGATGGAAACGCGCTCCTAGCAGCTACACCATAGGAAAAATAAAAGCCGAGGCCTCGTGTTGAGACCTCGGCTTTTTTGAACGCGGCATAGGGGCCGTCCCTTTGTCACACCTATGCCACGCCGTCACGGGCGAGCTCCTCGGCCAGCGCTTCGGCAGGCATGGCCATAATCGCGTCGAGCTCGGCGTCCACCTCGGGAATACGCTTCACCTTGAGTTTGCGCACCAGGTTGCCGCGGCACATCACGTACGTCGGCTCACGCAGTGCGCACAGATCATCGAGCGGGTTCTTGCGCGTTACCAAGATATCGGCAGCCTTGCCGCACTCGATCGTACCGGTCTCGCCGCCCAGCCCCAGCAGCTCGGCATTGATCTGCGTAGCCGTATGCAGCGCGAAGGCGTTACTCACGCCGACATACTTGGCAAAATAGGCCACCTCACGCCACATGTCGTACTGCGTCACAAACGGGCAGCTTGAGTCCGTGCCCAGGCCCACCTTAACGCCGGCTTCCAGTGCGGCACGGGCGCTCTCGATGATGCCCGAGCACACGATGTCGCCGTTCTTCTTTTGCGTATCGGTCGAATGGGTCTTTTCTGGATCGAGCAATACAAACGGCAGCGCCGGGCTGATCGTGCAGGTCACGCTCGGCGCACGCCCCTCGAGCTGCGTACCCGCGGCACCGTGATACAACTCCAGGATCTCGGGGGTCATCGGAGCGCCGTGCTCGATTGTGTCGACGCCGGATTTAAGCGCGGCCTTCACACCTTCGGTACTCTCGACATGGGCCATCACCGGAAGGCCCACCTCGTGCGCCGCCTTGCACGCCGCTGCGGCAACCTCCACCGGCATACGCAGCACGCCCGGCTCGCCCACCTCGGTCGCATCGAACACACCGCCCGTTACGAACAGCTTAATGACGTCGGCACCGCGCGCGTACAGGTCACGCACCTGCTCGACTGCCTCGACGGGGCTGTTTGCCACCTGGGCAAACAGCCCCGCGCCATGGCCGCCCGGCACCGTGACGCCCGTTCCCGGCGCTACCAGGCGCGGACCCTGATGCTTGCCGGCGTCAATAGCGTCGCGCACGGCGATATCGGCAAACAGCGGGTCACCCGCACCGCGCACCGTGGTCACGCCACTTGCCAACTGCTGCTGGGCGCTGCCTTTGAGGATGTGGCGGACGATGGAGCGGCCCACGGGATTGTCGAGCTTCTTCATGAGTGCGCCCGCATCGCCCGCCGAGACCGGTTTGCCCGAACCGCACAGATGCACGTGCATATTGATGAGACCGGGCATGAGATACGCACCGCCCAGGTCGATAACCTCGGCACCCGCCGGCGCCTGCGCCACAGCACTCGGCCCCATCCAGGTGATGACGCCGCGCTCAACAGTCACGGCCATATCGGGTTGCGGCTCCATATGCTCCGAGCCATCCAGAATGGTCGCATTGATAAACAACGTAGAACGATCGGCAGACGCCATATCGAGCTCCTCCCTCACGATTAACTTGAACATTTGTCCATTATCGCCCAAGGCGACGGAGATGCAGCCGATGTATCGGTTAACGGAGAAAAGGGAGAATGTGAGGATAGAGAGGTCAGCGCGGCGATGCCCCAGCCGTGTGTGCCGAACGTCTCGATCTGCAACAGTAAACCCGGTTTTTTGGGCTACTAGATGTTACAGATCGAGATCTTTCGGCACCGCGTCCAACCTTTGTCTCAATCTGTAACAGTTAGGTCGATTTTTGGCCTGTAAATGTTACAGATTGAGATATTCTCCAGCCCCGTCGTCAAACGTCTAAATCTGTAACAGGTAGACAGGTTTTCGGCCTCTAGATGTTACAGATTGAGATCTTTTAGCGGTAGCCAACCTTCCGTCTCAATCTGTAACAGTTACGAGGCCAAACGGTCCCTTGTTGTTACAGATTGAGACAAACTCGGCAGGAACAACCACCTCCGCGTCAGTTGCACCCCTTAGCGCCCATACCACTGCCGTCTCCATTCCTCCGCCAGATTGACCCGCTGCGGAATGTTCGCCAGTCTCATCTTTTCAGCCAGCTTCCCCGGATTCTTGAGCTCATCAAACGTAAACCTCAGTACTTTATGTCCGAGCATCGTCAGATGGGACTCTCGCTGACGTTCTGCCACGAATGGGTCGACCGACTCCCGACCCTCGTCGTTCTGCAAGGCATACTTTCCCTTTCCATCGAGCTCGCCAATCACGCACGTCCCGTCCTCGAGCCTCCAGAAATAATCAACGCGAAACACTTGGCTCGAATCAAGCGGGTCACGAAACTCCACCTGCAACTCTGGCACCGGAAAACCGTATGCAATAAAGAACGCCCGGAATCGAGACTCGCCACCGTTTTCGGACAGCCCGTCCGCATGCGACGCAATCACCTGAGCTCTGCGATACCCGCGTCTGCCCTCGCAATCGGCCTGGAGCCGTTCGCAGAGGTCGTCGCGCGATATGCCCTTCGCCCGCAGCGCAGAATCGGCGATCGCCAGACCATACGAAAACGGCGCACGCAGCAGACAATCCTTCACCGTGCGCCAAAACGGCGTCACTCGCACGCCGTCGACGCGCTCAAGCGCACCCGCCGCCTGCGGACGCAACAGCCGGCATCCTGCACTCAGCGGCACCGAGCAACCTGTCTTAACAAGAAATCGCGGCCCAAGCAGATCATTTGGCACCTCCAGACCCCACAAAAGTGCCGCGTCGTAACCCCAAAACGCCCAATCGGGATGAAACTCCGCAAGCCCTTTGATGGTCCGCAGCGCTCGCTCCGTCGGCGTCAACGCATCCCAATCATGCTGAAAACAGAACAGGTGCGACTCAGGCTCCGCGATATCGTCGGTTCCCACATGGCGCCGCAGCCACATGAGCTCGGCATTGTCGTGCGTCACAAGCAGCACGCCTAGTTCAGCCGCCTCCGTGAGCCTGGCAAGCATCCTATTCCGCGCCAACGTGTTGCGAGCCGTATGCTTGTGTTTGAGAACGGCATTAGACACTTCCATCACCACCACATCGGACAAATGGACCATTGTCACCGTTGCCTCCGCTGATAAACGTCTTGATCTGTAACAGTTAGACGTTCTCCAGGCCCCTAAACGTTACAGATTTAGACAAACCAGCGGCGCCCAGGTATTCGTCTCGATCTGTAACAGGTAGACCGGTTTTTTGTCCCTAAACGTTACAGATCGAGACATAAAGGCAGAAGGCAAGGCAGGCGACAACCGTCCATCCCCTACTCCCATTCCTGTTCGTAGATGTTGAGCGACTTCACATACCGCCCCTGGGCACCCATGATGTCGCGGACCAGGCGCAAAAAGAAGCTGATGCACGAGGTGTCGAAACCGTCCTCCAGGTCCTCGGGATGCACCGAGCCCGGCCCGTCGACCGTCGTGTCGCTCAGGCGCGCGATGTCATACAGGTAGAGCTGCCCCGCCGTCAGCCAGACATCGTCGACGCACGCGAGTCGCACCGCAATCGCACCATCGTTCCAGCGCTCCTTTTGCACGATATGTGGGTCGTAGACGTCAAAGCGACGGTCGGTGCGCGTGTCCTTCAGCACGACCATGCCAGTCGCGGGATCCTTGTCCAAAATGCCAAAGCGCGAGAAATACTGCGTGTCACGCACCTGCTTAAGTCGCCCGAGCGAAGCAGGAGAAATTGACGCTGGCGGCTCGTCCACATACAGCTCCAACAGCGTCTTGCCGTGGTAATAGGGGCGCTCAAACAGCAGCCAATCGGTAAACGCCATGTTGTAGGCCATGATTTCGTTTTGAGATGGTTCCTCGCAATAGCTGAGCCACGGATCGACGATAATCTCGAACTGCTCGCGCGCCGGCTCCAGAAATTGAAACTTCCGCAGCATCCAAAAGTGAGCCATGTCGGCAATATCGTTGCCGACGGCCTCGGCCAGCTGCGCTCGATCAAAAACTTGGTCAGTCATGGCATCCTCCTCAAACTGATGGACCTCAATTTGAGCTTACGAGGAGGGTGGGCAACCGAGGCAAGCGCGGGCAAAATAGGCCTTCGACTGCAAACCAGATGCTAACCAAACACTTGACGGGACACTTGACCGAATGAGTCCACCGCAACAAAACCGCAGGTAGACATAGACAGCCAACCCGCCCTTTTGAGCCAGATGCCCGCAGCCACCACAGAAACAACAGGTGACCACAGCCCAAGAAGTCGACAAATGAACACCCGTACGTCGACAAACGAGCAAATCGCTCGCAAATCCGCAAGGAGTGTCCCCAACGACTAGACAAAAAATGACTAGTCATTGAGGACGTTCTTAAATGACTACTTTACAGCTCCAGCGCCTCGGCGACCTCGGCTGCGCAGGCCAGGGCATCGGCCATAGCACTCACCACGAGCGAGCTGCCGTTGCGGGCGTCACCGGCCACGTACACCGGTGCGGCATCCGCGGCGACACCCTCCGTGCGAGCCGCGAGGTGCGAGCCCTCGGCAGCCATCACCGGCAGCGGACGACCAGCGGTGGCAACAGGCACGCCCACCGCATCGAACACGCCGTGCTCGGGACCCGTAAAGCCGCAGGCGATGAGCACCAGCTGCGCCGGCACCTCGTGCTCGGAGCCCGCGATGCGCTCGGGCTTTCCCGCCGACCAGTCCAGATCGACCACGCGCAAACCCGCAGCCGCACCCTTCTTGTCCAGCAGCACCTCGAGCGTATCCACGCCCCAGGCACGCATCTCGTCACCCATCGCAGCGATAGCCTCCTGCTGGCCGTAGTCGGTCTTCTTAACGTTGGGCCACTGCGGCCAGGGGTTGCTCGCCGCGCGCTTATCGGGCGCAGCCGGCAAGAACTCAAACTGGCGCACGCTGCGCGCGCCCTGACGCACGGCGGTACCCACGCAGTCGTTTCCAGTATCGCCACCGCCAATGACCACAACGTCCAGGCCGCGCGCGTTCACCGCGGGCTCGCTGCCATCGAGCACCGAGGCGGTCGAAGCCGTCAGGTAGTCCACCGCGTACACCACGCCCGGAGCATCCACGTTCGCAGCCGAAAGCCCGCGGGGCGCACGAGCGCCGACAGCCATCACGACGGCGTCAAAGTCATCGAGCTCGGCCGCCACCGCAGGGTTCGTCACATCGGCGCTCAGCTCAAACACAATGCCCAGCTCGCGCATGAGCGCCACGCGACGCTCGACCACGGACTTCTCGAGCTTCATGTTGGGAATGCCGTACATGAGCAGACCGCCCGGGCGGTCGTCGCGCTCAAACACCGTCACGCGGGCGCCACGACGCGCAAGCTCCCATGCTGCCACCAGACCAGCAGGACCGGAGCCCACCACGGCAACCGTGGGCGCGCCCTCCCCTGCCGGCTCAAAGCGACGCGGGCCGCCGTTTGCCCATTCGCGGTCGCTGATCGCACGCTCGTTGTCATGGATCGTCGTGGGCTGGCCATCGACCGAACCCAGGTTGCACGCGGCCTCGCACAGCGCCGGGCAAACGCGACTCGTGAACTCAGGCATGGGCGAGGTGAGCGACAGGCGCTCGGCAGCCTCGTCCCAGCGGCCGCGGTACACCAGCTCGTTCCACTCGGGAATCAAGTTGTGCAGCGGGCAGCCGCTCGGACGTGCCTTGCCAAAGCTCGCGCCCATCTGGCAAAACGCCACGCCGCACATCATGCAGCGGCTCGCCTGGGCACGGCGTGCATCGTCGTCGAGCTCAACGTACAGCGGATCGAAATCACGGCTGCGCTCCTCCACGGGGCGAAGCTCGTGGGTCACACGATCGATATCAAGAAAAGCACCGGGCTTACCCATGGCACTTACGCCTCCTTCTTGGTCGAAGCAACAGAGCTGGCAGCCACAGACGCAGCGCCAGCAGCACCGCCCGCCACATCAAAGCGATCGACATCCGCGGCGCTCGCGCGACCGGTCACAATGTCAAACGCCAGCTCCTCGGCCTGCGCATGCGTCTTGCCGACGGCCTCGGCGGCGGCGACAATCGCCAGCACACGCTCGTACTCGGTCGGAATGACCTTCACAAAGTGCTTGCTCATCGTCTCAAAGCTGTAGAGCAGCTTGATGCCGCGCGGGCTCTGCGTCGCGTCCACGTGCTCCTGGATGAGCGCACGGACCTGCTCCAGCTCGCCGGCCGTCGGGGCCTTGAGCTCAACGCTCTCGTGGTTCACGCGGGCATCGAGCGTGCCGTACTGGTCAAAGACATAAGCCACGCCACCCGTCATGCCGGCAGCGAAGTTCTGCCCGACCTCGCCCAGGATGAGCGCCAGGCCACCCGTCATGTACTCGCAACCGTGGTTGCCGCAACCCTCGACCACCACGGTGGCACCGGAGTTGCGTACGCCAAAGCGCTGGCCGGCCAGGCCGTTGATGAAGCCACGGCCGCTCGTGGCGCCAAAGAACGCAACGTTGCCCACGATGATGTTTTCGTCGAACTTATAGGTCGCATGCGGGTTGGGGCGCACCGACACCTCGCCGCCCGAAAGGCCCTTGCCAAAGTAGTCGTTGGCGTCACCGCACACGTTGAGCGTAATGCCGCGCGGCAGGAACGCGCCAAAGCTCTGACCGGCCGATCCATCGCAATCGATGGTGATGGAGCCGGCGGGCAGGCCCTCGGGATGTGCCTTGGTCACCGCGTTACCCAGGATGGTGCCCACGCAGCGGTTAACGTTGGCGATGTCGGCATGGAAGCGAATCGGGCGCAGGTGCGCACGGGCATCGGCCGTATAGGGCACAAACAGCGTGGAGTCGAGCGTCTTGTCGAGCTCGCTGTCCGCGGCCATCTGGGGCAGGAAGTGACGACCGTCGGCACCCGGGATGTGGGCACCAAACTCACAGGTCGCGTTTGCCAGCACGGGCGTCAGATCGAGCAGGTTTGCCTTGCGGTTACCCGGGACCTCGATCTGGCGCAGGCACTCGGGATGGCCGACCATCTCGTCGACGGTGCGGAAGCCCAAGCTCGCCATGACCTCGCGCAGTTGCTCGGCAACAAAGAGCATAAAGTGCTCGACGTGCTCGGGCTTGCCGCGGAAGCCGCGACGCAGGCGGCAGTTTTGCGTGGCGATGCCGGCGGGGCAGGTATCCTGCTGGCAGTCGCGCTGCATGAGGCAGCCCATCGAGATGAGCGGCATGGTCGCAAAGCCAAACTCCTCGGCGCCCAGCAGGCAGGCGACGGCAACATCGGTGCCGTCCATGAGCTTGCCGTCGGCCTCGAGCACCACGCGCGAGCGCAGGCCGTTTTGCAGCAGCGTCTGCTGAGCCTCGGCAAGGCCAAGCTCCAGCGGCAGACCGGCGTGCCAGATCGAATCGCGAGCAGCGGCACCCGAGCCGCCATTGTGGCCGCTGATCAAGATCTTGTCGGCAGCGCCCTTGGCCACACCGGTGGCGATGGTGCCGACGCCGGCCTCGCTGACCAGCTTGACCGACACGCGTGCGCCAGGGTTGGCGTTCTTAAGGTCAAAGATGAGCTCGGCCAGGTCTTCGATGGAGTAGATGTCGTGATGCGGCGGAGGCGAGATCAGGCCGATGCCGAGCGTGGACTGACGGACCTCGGCAATCCAGGGGTAGACCTTCTTGCCGGGCAGGTGGCCACCCTCGCCGGGCTTGGCGCCCTGGGCCATCTTGATCTGAATCTCGAAGGCGCTGCACAGGTAGCGGCTCGTCACGCCAAAGCGCGCACTTGCCACCTGCTTGATCGCGGAGTTCTTGGAATCACCGTTAGCCAGCGGGGTCTCGCGACGCGGATTCTCACCGCCCTCGCCGGAGTTGGAACGGCCGTGCAGGCGGTTCATGGCGATGGCCATGCACTCGTGTGCTTCCTTGCTGATGGAGCCGTACGACATGGCGCCGGTGTTAAAGCGGCGGACGATGTTGAGCGCGGGCTCGACCTCGTCGAGCGAAACCGGCGTGCGGCCGCTGGCATCAAAGTCGAGCAAGTCGCGCAGACGCACGGCACGGCCGGTGCGGTGCAGGCGGGCGCTGTACTCCTTAAAGGTGTCGTAGCTGTCCTCACGGCAGGCGGTCTGCAGCAGGTAGACGACCTGGGGGTCGATGAGGTGTTCCTCGCCGCCGAGCGGGCGCCACTTGGTCAGGCCCAGCGTGGGCAGCTGATCGGGAGCCGGGCTTTTAAGGATGGCGAGCGCAGCGTCATAGCGCTCGTTTTGCTCGCGCTCAACGTCCTCGACACCCATACCGCCCACACGGCTCACCGTGCCGGCGAAGTACGCGTTGACGAACTCCGGAGTAAAGCCGACGGCCTCGAAAATCTGCGCGGAGTGATAGCTCTGCACCGTGGAGATACCCATCTTGGACATGATGGAGACGATACCCGCCGTCGCGGCCTTGTTGTAGTTGTCGATGCCCTGCTCGGCCGTCACGTCCAGGTCGCCGCGTGCTGCCAAGTCGCGGATGCACGCATGCGCATTGTACGGATAGATGCCGCTTGCGGAGTAGCCCACCAGCGCCGCAAAGTCGTTCGGGGACACGGCATCGCCGCACTCCACCACGATGTCGGCAAAGGTACGCACGCCAGCGCGAATCAGGTGGTTGTGCACACAGCCCACGGCAAGCAGCGACGGCACGGGCACCTCGCCCGCAGCGGCACGATCGCTCAACACCACGATGTTCACGCCGTCGCGGACCGCAGCCTCAACGTCCTCTGCAAGCTGCTTGAGCGCAGCCTGAAGCGCGCCCTCGCCGGCGTCACGACGGTAGACGGCACGGAAACGGCGAGTCTTAAAGCCCACGCGGTCGATGGCGCAAATGCGGTCGAACTCCTCCTCGCTCAGCAGCGGACGCTCCAGGCGAACCAGCTGGCAGGCCGTACGGGAATCCTCGAGCAGGTTGCCGTGGTTGCCCAGGTAGAGCGTGGTCGAAGTCACCATGTGCTCGCGAAGGGCATCGATGGGCGGGTTCGTGACCTGAGCGAACAGCTGATAGAAATAGTCGAAGAACGAACGCGTCTTCTTGGACAGACAAGCCAGCGGCGCGTCGATGCCCATCGAGGCGAGCGGGGCCTTGCCCTGCTGGGCCATGGGACGCACGACCTCATCGACGTCATCCCAGTGATACCCGAGCTTAGCCATGCGCACGGCGGCGGGTACCTCGGCGTCCTCGGCGGGCACGGAAGCAATGGGCTCATCGAGCACGTCGACGGTCAGTGTCTCCTCGGCAATCCAATCACGGTAGGGCTTTTCCTTGGCGTAACGGGCGCGCAGCTCGTCGTTGTAGATGACGCGCCCGCGGGCAAAATCGACCTCGAGCATCTGGCCCGGCCCCAGACAGCCGCTCGTCAGGATGTTCTCGGGGCGTACCTCGATGGTGCCCACTTCGCTTGCCAGCATAAAGCGGCCATCGCGCGTCACGTAGTAGCGGGCGGGGCGCAAGCCGTTGCGGTCGAGGGCGGCGCCCAGTGTGCGACCGTCGGTAAAGGCGATGGCCGCCGGGCCGTCCCAGGGCTCCATGAGCATGGACTGGTAGGCGTCGTAGGCGCGGCGTTCCTCGCTCAGATTGTCGTTGTGGTCCCACGGCTCGGGTAGCAGCATGGATGCGGCACGCGTGAGCGGACGGCCGTTCATGACCAAAAACTCGAGCACGTTGTCCAGAATCGCGGAGTCGGAACCCTCGCGGTTGATGATGGGCATCACGCGCTCAAGGTCGTGCTGCAGCACAGGGCTGTACAGGTTGGGCTCGCGGGCGCGGATCCAGTTGACGTTGCCCTTGAGGGTGTTGATCTCGCCGTTATGGATGATAAAGCGGTTGGGGTGCGCGCGCTCCCAGCTGGGCGTGGTGTTGGTGGAGTAGCGCGAGTGGACGAGCGCCACAGCCGTCTTGACGGCGGCGTCGTTGAGGTCGATGAAGAAGCGGCGCATCTGCGTGGCGACCAGCATGCCCTTGTACACGATGGTGCGCGAGCTCATGGAGCAGACGTAGAAGATCTTGTCGCGCAGGGCAAACTCGGCATCGGCCTTCTTCTCGATAGTGCGACGGCACACGTACAGGCGGCGCTCGAAGGCGTCACCCGCCGGCGTATCGTCGGGGCGGCCCAGAAAGGCTTGCAGAATGGTGGGCATGCAGGCGCGTGCCGTCTCGCCCAGGTCGTGCGGGTCGACGGGCACCTCGCGCCAAAAGAGCAGCGGCACGCCGGCCTCGGCGCAACCCTCCTCAAACACGCGGCGGGCATCCTCTACGCCCTTGTCATCCTGCGGAAAGAACAGCATGGCCACACCATAGTCGCCCTCTGCCGGCAGAATCTGGCCGCACTTTTGAGCCTCTTTACGGAAAAAGTGATGCGGAACCTGGAACAGGATGCCGGCGCCGTCGCCGGTGTTCTTCTCGAGTCCCGTACCGCCGCGGTGCTCCAAGTTGACCAGAATGGACAGCGCGTCGTCCAGAATCTGGTGATGGCGCTCGCCGTTGATATCGGCAAGCGCGCCGATGCCACATGCATCGTGGTCGAATTCGGGGCGATAAAGGCCCTGCTGCTGAGCGGAATCTGCCTGCATCGCGATCCTCCCCTAGATATTTAGACAGTCAGTTGAATAGGCATACTAGGAGCATCGCCGGCCCGTTGTGTTTCCCACCCGTTTCGAAACAATCGCGTAACGCACACCCTACGAGTGGACACCGCCGACCTTAAGGGCGGCAACAAGGCCCCCAAGTTCGGCCCGTAAGCTCACCGCTTCAAACATCTCAATCTGTAACAGGAAGAGCGGATTTTGGCGCCTAGATGTTACAGATTGAGATTTTCTGCGGAGCGGTTTTGGTTTGTCTCGATCTGTAACACGAAGGGCCGGTTTTGGCGGCCAGCTGTTACAAATCGAGATTTTCCATAGGACCATTTCTTCCTGTCTCGATCTGTAACACCTAGGCCCAATTTCCATCCCTAGTTGTTACAGATCGAGACATTTCGGCAGCCCCCCCTTGCGCCATCCTATTCAAATACAACAATTTTGTTAGTCTTGGTTAACTTTTGAACCTAAAACGGGTATCCTTTGCGGCGTCAAGCAAACGGCACGCACACCGTGCCAGATCAAGGAGGCCCCTATGGCGCACCAGACAGACCGACAGACAATGCAACTTATCCTTATCCGTCACGGAGAATCCGAGTGGAACAAACTCAACCTGTTCACCGGCTGGACCGATGTTGAGCTCACCGACACGGGCCGCGAAGAAGCCGTCGCAGGCGGTCGTGCCCTCAAAGAAGCCGGTTTCGACTTTGACGTCTGCTACACTTCGCGCCTCAAGCGCGCGATCCACACCCTCAACATCGTGCTCGGCCAAATGGATCGCGAGTGGCTGCCCGTCATCAAATCCTGGAAGCTCAACGAGCGCCACTACGGCGCGTTGCAGGGTCTCAACAAGGCCGATGCCGCGGCAGAGCACGGCGACGAGCAGGTGCTCATCTGGCGCCGCTCCTTCGATGTCCGCCCGCCGGCACTCGAGCCGGGCGACAGTCGCGACCCCCACACCCAGGAGCAATACCGCGACGTCGCGCCCGATCAACTGCCCTATACCGAGCGCCTCAAGGACACGATCGCCCGCGCCTGGCCCTATTTCGAAGACGAGATTCGCCCCCAGATGCTCGCCGGCAAGCGCGTACTCATCGCCGCACACGGCAACTCCCTGCGCTCACTCGTCATGAAGCTCGAGCACCTCACGCCCGAGGAGATCCTCAAGGTCAACATCCCCACCGGCGTGCCGCTCGTCTACACCTTCGATACCGATTTCAATGTCCTCGACAAGCGCTACATCGGCGACCCGGCGACCATCGCCGCCAAGATCGACGCCGTGGCCAATCAGGGCAAAGCGCACAAGTAGCCCCAACCCAAATCCGACGCGTGGCGCCGCACGACCCAGATGCGACGTCACGCCGCCCATACGCAGGAGCGCACCATGCTCAACCATCTCAAACAACACTTTGGCTCCCGACGCACCGGTGGTCACGGAGGCCTAGACATTGCGCGGCATATCGGCCCCGGGCTGCTCGTGACCGTCGGCTTTATCGACCCGGGCAACTGGGCCTCCAATATGGCCGCAGGCTCGCAGTTTGGCTACGCGCTGCTGTGGATCGTCACGCTGTCCACGATTATGCTCATCGTGCTGCAGCACAACGCGGCGCACTTGGGCATCGCCACGGGCGCCTGCCTTGCCGAGGCCACGACCCGCTTTCTCCCCCGCATCGTGGGACGCGCGGTGCTCGGCAGCGCCTATCTCGCGACCATCGCCACCGCCATGGCCGAAGTCCTGGGCGGCGCGATTGCCCTTCAAATGCTCTTTGGGCTGCCCGTGCGTGCGGGCTGCGTCATCGTGGCGGCAGTATCGATGGCGATGCTCATGACGAACTCCTACAAGCGAGCCGAACGCTGGATCATCGCCTTCGTAGGCGTGGTAGGACTCTCGTTTTTGGCCGAGCTTGCACTAGTCAAGGTCGACTGGCCACAAGCCGCCGCAAGCTGGATCACGCCTAGTATGCCCACTGGCTCTGCTGCGATTATCGTGAGTGTCCTGGGTGCGGTCGTAATGCCACACAACCTTTTTCTGCACTCCGAGGTCATCCAATCCATGCACTTCGAAGGCCAAGGCGAGCAAGTTATCGAAGAACGTCTGCACTACGAGCTCTTCGACACGCTCTTTTCGATGGGCGTGGGCTGGGCAATCAACTCGGCCATGGTCATCCTTGCCGCAACGACCTTCTTTGCGCACGGCATGGTCGTAGACGACCTCGCCGTCGCAGCGGCCACGCTCTCCCCCATTCTGGGCCCGGCGAGCTCGATTATCTTTGCAGTGGCACTGCTGTTTGCGGGGCTCTCGAGCAGCGTTACGGCGGGCATGGCCGCGGGAACCATTACGGCAGGCATGTTCGACGAGGAATACGACATCCACGACCGACATTCCTCGGTCGGGGTGGCGGCCTGTTTCGCCGGCGCAGTGGCGGCGTGCCTGGTCGTTCCGAATCCTTTTGAGGGTCTCATTTGGAGTCAGGCACTGCTGTCGCTTCAGCTGCCGATCACGGTCTTTGTGCTCATACGACTCACCAGTTCGCCCCGCGTCATGGGCAAATACGCCAACTCGCGCCCGCTCAACGCGCTGCTCGTAGGGATCGGTGCCATCGTGACGATTCTCGATATCGTGTTGTTGACAGGGATGTAATGGGGCGGGGCACCTACCCAGGCAAACGTCTCGATCTGTAACATCTAGACCCGCTTTTGATGTCTAGATGTTACAGATCGAGATCATTCCGAGGGACAGCTCCGTTTGTCACAATCTGTAACACGTAGACCCCGTTTTCGCCGTTAGATGTTACAGATTGAGATCTTCTGCCGAACGGGTTTGGTTTGTCTCGATCTGTAACAAGTGGACCCAATTTCCGCTTCTAGATGTTACAGATCGAGACATTTCTTCAGCTCCAACCTTTTGTCTCAATCTGTAACAGATGGGCCCGTTTTGAGCCGCCACATGTTACAGATTGAGACAAACGGTCGGCCGGACTCACGACAGGCAGGATCGGCTAACAGCAGCCGTGATCCCTTAGGGACGGAAGAAAAGGGCCCCGGCCGTGAATTCGACCGGGGCCCTTGGACAGAGCTATGTGTTGCTGCAAGTCGTGTGTCTGCGAGCTACTCCTCGACGAGCTCAAACTGATCGGGACCGACGCCGCACACCGGGCACACATAATCCTCGGGCAGCTCGGGCGTATCGACCTCAACCTCGTAACCGCAAACGACGCACACGAACTTATACGTCTTCTTCTCCTCAGCCATGATGTTCTCCTCTCAAACGCGACTGGTGATGTACTTCATTTATCAGTATAGATTCTCAATAATATAATGCAAGTATTTTTAAAACATTTCTAGCCTTGATACGAGGACGCCTTCGGAGGCGTCTTGCCCTTCAGGACCTTATGGTAGTAATCGTAGGTGAGTGGCGTCTCGTCACTCAGGCGTTCGGCATCCTCGACCTCGCCGATAAACAGTAGATGCGTGCCCACATCCACAGTGTCGATCAAACGGCAGCTAAACAGGGCCGTCGCGTGCTCGGGCACATAGGGCATGCCCAGAGCCGTCTCGCGGGTCTCGTATTTGGCAAACTTGTCATAATCGCTGCTGGTGCGGAACCCAAAGTTACCGATGTAGAGCATATCGGCCGTCTGATCGATCACGGTCAGCGCGAACGCTTTGGCCGATGCGATGACGCCCGAGGTGACGTTGTCCTTGTTCACGGCAACCGAAATGCGCGGCGGCATGGACGTCACCTGCACCGCCGTGTTGATGACGCAGCCGGCGCGCAGCCCGTCTGCCGCGGCGCTCACCACGTACAGACCGCTCGGCATGGTAAAGAACGCTGTTTTGTCCATAACGATCACTCCCCTAACCCGGGTTGGAACCTCATGGATGTATGTACCCACAAAAAGGCGGCACCCATAACGGACGCCGCCTTTGAAACATATGTGTCAGAACAGTAAGAAAGATGAGACACCCGCAGCTGCGGTGAAATAGGGACTGAATAGCCCCTCAAACAGGCAAACCAGTCCGTATTCCACCGCAACTTATGAAGGACGGTCAGCGGTTGCGCTCCTTGAGGGCGCGGTCGATCTCGCGCTGGACATCGCGCTTGGCCATATCCTCGCGCTTGTCGTAAAGCTTCTTGCCGCGGCCTAGGCCCAGCAGCAGCTTTACGCGGCCGTCGGTATTAAAGTAGAGCTCCAGCGGCACCAGCGCATAGCCGCGGTTGCGAAGTTTGCCGTCAAGAAAGTCGATCTCCTTGCGGTGCAGCAGCAGACGGCGCCGACGGTCGGGATCGCGATTCCACACGCCACCATGGCTATAAGGGTGGATATGCAGGCCGACGAGCCAGCACTCCCCGCCACGAATCAGTGCGAAGGTATCGGTAATCTGGCACGCGCGCTCGCGAATCGACTTGACCTCGGTACCGCTCAGCTCAATACCGCACTCAAACGTCTCATCGATAAAGTACTCGTGATGTGCCGAGCGATTCTTGGAAATGAGCTTGCGCTCGCGCTTACTGGGCATCGCCGGCCTCCTTGGCGCCATCGGCGTTTGAGCCCGCAGCCTCGCGCTTTGCCTTGCGCTCGGCGTTAAGCTCGGCATCACTCTCGCGCACCAGCTTGATAATCGCCGCGCACGCCTCTTCGCCCACCAGGTCGCGGGCACGGACCGTCAGGCGCGTAGCCTCCTGCTTGTCGCCGTCGCTCGCAGCGTCGGTCGCACACATGATCAGGCAGATGGCAATCTCGGCCGAAGGCGAGGTCGGCACGCCCTGCAGGGCGAGCTCACCCATCACATGGTCGTCACTCTCGTCCGCGGCATCCGGATAGGTGGTATGGATCTTGTTGAGCAGGCGCGTCGTATGCGCATCGTTGGGCGCCAGGCGCAGCGCCAGACGCGCGCAGCCCACGGCAGCCGAAATGTTCTCGGTCTCGGGCTCCAAGAAGTACTGACCCAAGTTGGTGTAGGCGCGTGCGGCGCACTTACCGTCGCTCGCGCGCTCCAGCACCGAGAACGAGAGCGATGCCCACTCCTGCTTGTCCTCGAGCGCGCGGAACAGCTCGGCCAAGTCCAAGCGATAGTTGCAGTTCATGGGATCCCAACGCACGGCCTGCATCAGGGCATTCCGAGCACTCACATAATCCTGCTGGCGGATGTAGGCAAACGCCATGTCGGAGTACAGGCGGTCAAAGGGAACCTCGACCTGCACCAGCTCGCGCGGATCCTTCTCCACGCGGCGATAGGCCAGGCGCTCAAACTTGCTGTCGAAGCTAAAGTACTGGCGCTTCTCCTCCGTCTTGCACTCAGCGTCGATATACTCCTCGGCGAGCTCCACCAGACGCTCAAGCAGCGGCGTCGCCGTAGCCAGGTCGCCCTGCGCCAGATAGTTCTCGGCATACGTGATGTCTTCCAAGCTGATAGGCAGGTCCATGACAACTCCTCGGTCCGGGCGGCAGACTCAACGCGCGCCTTAAATATCGGTCAATACACAAAACCCGGGTCTCTTACGAGGCCCGGGCGTTCAATTTTGGTAGCCCGTACCAGATTCGAACTGGTGATCTCCGCCTTGAGAGGGCGGCGTCCTAAACCGCTAGACGAACGGGCCATATGTAGCAAATGCAATGGCTGGGATGGAGGGAGTCGAACCCCCATTGACGGAACCAGAATCCGCTGTCCTGCCATTAGACGACATCCCAATGACTGCATCGCTGCGCTCGGCTGTGCCTTTGCGCAAGAAAGAAATATACGGGAAGTCCGGCCGTGACGCAAGCCCCAATTTTGACTTTTTTGAAATTCAGTCAAATACGGCCGACACGTGAAGGACCTGTGAAGCGCCAGCGACACGTACGGCGCCAAAGCCCGTAAAACATCCCGCATCTACCGCTGGTAGATTACAACAATGCAGCACTCACGGCTGATGGCACAATCGAACCGTCATCATTGCACGGATATCGAGGCGCCATGGACGAAGAGCTTGATTACCTATGGGAGACTCTGGGCCTCGAGATCACTGCTGACCTTTGGCCCGAACGGGACAAAATCCATCCCACTCTGCGCCCCGCCATCACGGTGATGCAGGCAAACTACCGCCGTGCATCCTTTTTGATCATGCGGATGTCATGGCACGCGGGACTCCCCGACCTTAAGCGAATCCAGGCAAGCCTCGTCGAGCTGTCCGGTATGCCGACTGTCATATCCGAGGCGCACCTGGAGCAGCGACAGCGCGAGCGACTGCAACAGCAGCGGATTCCCTTTATCTGCCCCGGCGTTCAGGCATATCTGCCCTTTATGGACGAGGAGTACTGGAGCGGCAAGCCCAACAAGCACGTAAAGGTCTACGATCCGCACGAATGGGCACAGCTCGAGGATTGAGCCGAGCGAGCCCGCCGATGGAAAACACGTCCCACCCCGAGCGCTCAAAACGGGTCGCACTTTCCGCAGCCGCTACAGCAACGCCTCGACCCAAGCCGATTCCCTAAAGCCGGGAATCGCAAAGTCGTCGCCCACCAGCAGTGGGCGCTTAACCAGCATGCCGTCGGTCGCCAGCAGCTCGTAGCACTCCCGATCCGTCATGCCCGCATCTAGACGCGCCTTCAGGCCCAGCTCTCGATATTTCATGCCCGACGAATTAAAGAAGCGCCGCACCGGCAGTCCCGAACGAGCAATCCAGGTCGCAAGCTCATCAGCCGTGGGATTGTCCAAAACGATATCGCGGTCGATATACTCTACCCCGTGTTCGTCCAGCCATGCCTTGGCCTTCTTACAGGTCGAGCACTTGGGATATTCAATAAACAGTACGGTCATGGGAATCCTCCGAATATAGATCGGCCAACGCAGGCACACGCCACACGAGGCGCCTTCGCATGATGGGCCAATTGTAGCCCACGGGTCACACGCTAAACGAACCGTACCCCGAATCCGCGTTTGATGAACGGCAGCAGCTCCATTGCCTCGGGCGTGATATGACCCGCAACGTTCATGCGCTCCTCACCGGGAAGATCGACCCGCGCAATCTCAAGCTCGCCTTCGTAGCGCCCATAGCTGCTATTGCTCACAGCGATCGACCCCGCCTTTCGAAACAGGCCGGCACCGGCATCCATCGGCACGGAATCCGGCTTAAGCGTCGTACGCGACTCCTGAGACCTAAAGATGAGGGTGCTCGAATCGGGTCGGTCGTGATGAATCTGCCCACGCACATAGGCATAACCGGGCTCAAGCTCGCATTGCAGGTCCACGTATCCGGCGGAAACATGAGCAAACTGCGTCCAGCCCGCATCGGAAAGATCGGGGTCGCCGACCAACACAATGTCGCAATCGGCGCCATGTGCAAGCTCAAGCATATTGAGAGCAACCTTTGACGCGCGACCTCGCTGCGCCTCGACCGTCGGCAGTCCCTCGAATACTGGCCCGCGAACGTTAGCATCACCCGGCACAAAAGCCATGATTTCGAATCCAAGCGCCGCAAGACGAAGATTCACCCGAGCAATGTCCTCCAGAGCTAAACCGGTATAAGGCTTGGGGTAAAAATTGTGGCAGGCGGCAAAACGAGTCACATCGGCACCGGCCTCACGCCACGATGCGATTTCATCAGAACTCACCGTCGATGCATTGACCACAATGCGAAATACACCGGACAGCTCCGCGACCCGCCGGGCGCTAAAGCCATAGTCCAAACGAAGATATTCCAACCCCAGATCGCGCAGGTCCTCGATGCGCTCAAGCCCGAGCAAATCGCACGTGCGCGGCCCCACATCGGCAATGAGCGCAATGCCGCGGGCGGAAAGCAGCGACAGCACATGACGGACCTTATCGGTATACGCCGCTCCCCCATCCTCGGGAATATGCAGCGAAGTGAACGCATAGCGCGCACCCGCCGCGGCACCGTGTTCAATCGTCCGCTCAATATCCTGCAGAGGGCTGGAAAGATAAATCGAAATACCCGTTTTCACGCTTCAACACTCCTTTAAAAAAGGCCGGCGGAGCAGTTAGCCCCGCCGGCACAACCATAGCATCAAGAAATCTGCCGCGCGCCTCGAGCCCTAAGCAACACGGCTCGCGATATCAAACTACTCGCCAAAGAACTCGTTGATCTTCTGCTCGTCGACGCCAAAGAACCACGTCAGGACAAAGCCGGCGGCATAGGCAAGCAGCATAGCGGCAACGTAACCGAGCTGCTGGCCAGGAACGACGATCAGCAGGCCAAACAGACCGGAAACGCCCTGAGAAACCGTGCCGATGTGAAGCAGCGCCGCGAGCGCGCCGCCAAATCCGGCACCCAGGCAGGCCGTCACAAACGGACGAACGAGCGGCAGCGTAACAGCATACATCAGAGGCTCGCCCACACCCAGGATTCCAACGGGAATGGACTCTGCGACGTACTTCTTGAGCTTGGCGTTCTTGGTCTTAAAGTACAGCGCCAGACCGGCACCGACCTGACCGCCGCCAGCCATCATAAGGATGGGAAGCAGGTAATTGATGCCCTTGGTAGCGCCGTCGGGATCGTTGAGCATAGCGTGGATCGGCGTGAGCGCCTGATGCAGGCCGACGGAAACCAGCGGCAAGAAGCCTGCCGACAGGATATAACCGCCCAGGACGCCCAGCTTCTCGAAGATAAAGGTCAAAACGCTAAAGATGGCAGTCGTCAGCCATGCGCCAACCGGCTGGATGACGAGCATCAGAGCAAAGGCGCCGATGATGAGCACCAGCAGCGGGGACAAAAACGTGTCGAGTGCGTTGGGCATAACCTTGCGAATCTGACGCTCCATCCAGGCAAAAAATGCGCCGGCGATAAGAGCCGCGATCATGCCGCCCGCTGCGGGGTTGTACTGTGCATTGGTGAGCGGCAGCAGAATGGCAGTGGCAGGATCGGCCGCGCCAGGCGCAAGCAGGGGCATGGCACTGTTGGCAATACACATCATGCCGGCGATGCCGCCCAGCGCAGCGGAGCCACCAAACTCACGTGCCGCGTTATAGCCCACCAAGATGGGCAGATAGGCAAACAGGGCCCAGCCCATGGAACGAATGCCCTGGTACCACCACTCGCCTGCAAGCGCGCCTGCCGTCGAGACGTTAATGACGTTGCAGATGCCGTTGATGAGGCCAGCCGCAATGATGCCGGGAAGCAGGGCGACGAAGACATTGGAAATCTTCTTGAGGAAGGCCTGAACCGGCTTGGACTCGTACTTGGCCTTCTGCGCGGCCTTGTTTGTGGCCGCAGCGTCAACCACGCTCTCGTCAGCAACGCCTTTCGCAAGGCCGGTGAGCTTGGAGAACTCCTCGAGCACCTTATTCACCTTGCCCGGACCCAGCACGATCTGCATCGTGTCGTCCTCAACAAGGCCCATCACGCCGTCGAGTGCCTTAATACCCTCCGTGTCGACGTTGCCCGTGTCTTTGACGGTCACGCGCAGGCGCGTCATGCACGCCGTGTTTGCGAGCACGTTGTCTTTACCGCCCAAAAGGTCCAGCAGCTTTTGAGCCAGCTCTTTGTTCGTCATAACTCCTCCTTGTATTGGGTATCTCGTCTGGATGTCATATCAGCTCACGCCGTGCACCTATTGGGCATCGGCATCGCTCTTCTCATGGCCGCTCACAGCAGTACGGACATGGCCTCGCGCCCGCTCAAGAGCTACCGCAGCCTGCTCGGCATCGCAGTCCAGCAGCACCGAGACAATAGCGGTTTTTACGTGGCCGCCGGCATCTGCAAGCGCCTGAATAGCGTGCTCGCGCGTACAGCCGGTCGCCTCCATCACGATGTTCTGGCCGCGCACCACCAACTTCTCGTTCGTCTGCTGCACATCGACCATCAGGTTTTGGTACACCTTGCCAATCTTGACCATGGCACCGGTCGAAATCATATTGAGAATGAGCTTTTGGACCGTTCCCGCTTTGAGCCTCGTTGAGCCGGTCAGTACCTCGGGACCGGGCACGGGCTCAATGGCAAGATCTGCGCTCTCCCCGATCTTCGACCCTTGGTTACAGGCAATTGCGATGGTCTTGCACCCAGTTGCTTTGGCGTACACAAGACCGCCCACCACATAGGGAGTACGACCGCTTGCCGCCAGGCCAACGACAAGATCCTTGTCCGAGAGTCCACGCTCCCGCAGGTCGCTCGCGCCAAGCTCCTCGCTGTCTTCGGCACCTTCGACAGCCTTGATAAACGCCGTCTCGCCTCCGGCAATGAGCCCGACAATCAAATCGGGTGACACGCCAAACGTGGGCGGACACTCCGAAGCGTCGAGTACGCCCAGACGACCGCTGGTGCCTGCGCCCATGTAAAAGACGCGCCCGCCGCGCTCGAGTGCCTCAGCAGCCCAGTCGATTGCTGTGGCAACCTGGGGCAGCACTTTTGTGACCGACTGGACGGCACGAAGATCCTCATCGTTCATCGTCGTAACGATTTGCAGCGATGTCATCGTATCGAGGTCCATAGACCTTTGATTACGCTGTTCGGTCGTGAATTTTGTTAAATCGAGCATTTCATTCACCTCATCTTTCCTGTTTCTCGATGTAGTTTTGCTTAATGACATGCGTCGCCCGTTCGTAGTCGCTGGCAACGTAAGCAGCGTACAGGGCATCGACAACCATAAGCTGGGCCATACGCGAAGCCATGGCACCGCTGCGGACCAAGGGCTCACTCGCAGCGACGCCGAGCACGGCATCGGCCATGGTGGCAAGCTTGGATGATCCATCTACTTTGGTCACGGCCACAACGGGACAGTTGTGACGTTGGGCCTCGGCGGTGCAGTCCAGCACCTCTTGCGTCAAGCCCGAGTAGCTAAAGGCGATTGCCATATCGCCCTCATGCATGTTCTTGGCACACAAGAGCTGATCATGCCAGTCGTCGTACAGATGGCACTCTTTGTCGACACGCATGAGCTTTTGCGCCAGATCGTGCGCGACCAAACGAGAGCACCGATACCGAACAGATTGACTGCGCGCGCCCGCTTAAGATAGGCCGCGCATCGCTCCAAGACGGTGTAATCGAGCGTTCGCGCCGTCGCTTCGATCGTGCGCACGTTGCTTTTCATCACCTTCCCCACGATACGTTCGACGCTGTCATCCATGGAGATGTCCTCGAGGGCTACGTCTTTCTTGTCACCTAAGAGCGCCAGCTCGGCAATCAGTTCGCGCTGGAACTCCTTGTAGCCCGCAAAACCCAAACGCTTGCAAAAGCGCAAAATGCTCGAGGGCGAGGAGAACGTGGCATCGGCAAGACCGCGGACGGACAGCCCGACCACCTCGTGCGGATGAGCGCTCACATATGCGATGACATTGCGTTCCGCCGGGCTCGCGCTGAGCTCACGCTCGCGAAGCCGCAAAAGCAATCCGTTTGCCATCTCAAACACCTCCGTTGAGAAGAATTAAAGACCAACGAACGATTCGTACCGGATACAAACAGCTTTTACGGTACATTGTGCCGCATCGTGGCGCACAAAGGACGAGCGTTCTACCGCTCGCCCCTCAAATCCGACCGCTCGGAAATACGCGCGACACAAAATAATTCAACAAGGTCGCATGATCAGAAACGGGTTTGTTACCGGCTAGCGCCTCGCATGGGCGCCGATGGGGCGCGTCTCGTGGTGCACCCATGCGGAGACCAGCAATACCAACAGCATCGCGGTGACATAGCCCGCAGCATCGAATCCTAAATCGATAACGTCGAAATGCCTGCCGGGAACAAAGATCTTATGTACCTGATCGCCAACGGAGCAGACGGCGCAAAAGAGCAACACGGGCACGCAACGGGAGCAAACGCTCCACGGACGCCTGGAAAAGCAAACCACGGCCACCGAGGCGAACAATCCGACGAAGAAAAACTCTACGGTATGGGCAACGCGACGGACGTTCGTGCCCACCCACATGCGAATGGAAGCAAGTCGGCCAGACCGGACATTCGAGGCAGCCGAATCGATGCCCCCGGTCATCCCGTTCTCGGTCTGAGCTTCACCCGTGGCATCGGCAGCCTGAACGCCCGTAGCCTGACCCTCCACCACGCGCGCGGTGGACTCGCTCAGCAACGACGTCTCCACCGCATTTTGCTCCGTCAGCACCCAGATGCCCGCCAGCGTTGCAGCGAACAGAATGATCGCGGTCCATCCGATTATTTGTTTTACGCGCGCCAAGGGCCTACCTCCTTTTTTGAATATCAGCGAGTGTAGCCCCAAATGACATCGTCAGCGTATCAAAATTTGAATCGCAACAGGAAGCGCCAAAGCGGCGCAAACCCCTACCCCGCCTCGCGCATCCAGCGATCGAACGTCCCCACGCACACGCCCAGGCACTTTGCTGCCTGGCTGCGGGTAATATCGCCTGCCTCATAGCTATCGCGTACCAGCTCAAACTGAGGAGGGCACGGCTTGCGAGGTCGACCGAAACGGACCCCTCGCGCCCGCGCCGCTGCAATCCCCTCCGCTTGGCGCCGATGAATATTCTCGCGCTCCACCTGCGCCACGTAGCTCAGCAGTTGTAGCACAATATCGGCAATCAGGGTATTGGTCACATCCGGCGCGCCGCTGGCCCTGGCGCGCGTGTCAAGCAATGGCATGTCCAACACCACAATGGCAACCCCGAGCTCCTTGGTAATGCGTCGCCATTCCTCAAGAATCTCGGAGTAATTACGGCCAAGTCGGTCGATAGAAAGCACCACCAGCACGTCCCCGTCTCCCAGGATGTGCAGCAGCTCGCGATACCGCGGGCGATCGAAGTCCTTGCCGCTCGCATGGTCGGCATAAATATTCGCCGAGCCCACGCCATAGGCGCCCAGCGCATCCAGCTGCCGATTTAGATTCTGATCGCGCGAACTCACCCGCGCATAACCATACACCGTCGCCATCTCATCCCCGCTTTCTTGTAAACCTGCCAAAAAGGGACAGGTTTATTTTGGTAGGTTTTACCTCTCGAATAGCAGGTAAGCGGGCGGCCGAGCAGACGGCAAGGTAGCCATGATCCAAATGCGGAGGGCGGCCCCGAAAGACCGCCCTCCGCTCTCCCGCCATGAGTCGAGATTTGGCTAATGGATAAGCTTAAAGTCCAAGTGCCCACGCGTGGTATTGACGCGCGAGACCTCGATAATCACGCGCTGGCCCAGTTCATAGCGAGTCCCCGTGTCGGCGCCCGTCAGCGTAAGCGCATCCTCGTCGAACTCGAACCACTCGTTGCCCAGACTCTTGATCGAAACCAAGCCTTCGACCTGCGTCAGGTCCAAGCGCACAAAGAGGCCCATGCTGCTGACCCATGAGACCGTTCCGGCATAGCGCTCGCCCAGGCGATCCTCATAGTACTGGGCAATCTTGATCTTTTGCGTCGCATGGCTGGCGGCATCGGCCGCACGCTCCGCATCGCTGCACGCACGGCAAATCTGCGGCAGAATGCGCGGCAGCGACTCGCGCCCCTTGCCGATCAGCCGCGGCGTACGGACCAAGGCGTCCTTGCCGCCGAGCTGCTCATAGGCCAACTGCAGTTTGAGCACGCGGTGCACCACCAGATCGGGGTAGCGACGGATGGGACTCGTAAAGTGGCAGTAGCACGGCGCGGCGAGCGCAAAGTGGCCCTCGTTGCGCGGCTTGTACAGCGCGCGCTGCATGCTGCGCAGAAGCAGCGTGTTGACGAGCGGTGCGTTGGCCGTACCGGCGGCAGCATCAACTGCAGCCTGCAGCTCATCGGGACTCCCCAGGGCAATACCGGCAGCACGGCGATCGTCGATGATGCCCAGCTGCGCCAGCGCAACGGCGGCACCGTGCAGGCTATCGGGGCTCGGATCCTCATGCACGCGATAGCAAGCCTCGATATCACGGTCTGCCAGCCACTCTGCAACGCACTCGTTGGCGAGCAGCATGGCTTCCTCGATAAGCGACGTGGCACACGAACGCTCACGCGCCACAATCTGCACGGGCACTCCGTCCTCGTCCAATAGAGCGCGAATCTCGGCCGTGTCAAAATCGACTGAGCCGCGGACGCGACGAATACGACGGCGAAGTTCGGCGAGTTCGTTGGCGGCGACAAGGAAATTGCCGAGGTCGACGTTGCAGCCGCGGGCGGCCTTCTCGCACGCAAGACCGCGCTCAAGCGCCTCCTCGCGCGAGGCCTCAGCAGCCGCAACATCCTCGGCCGCACCCTCCAGCACCCCATACTCCACCGCGCCGGCGCGCACCAGCAGCGCCTCGGCGCCGTCATAGTCCATACGCACACGCGAGCGAATCACGCTGGGGTACGGATCGTAATGCCGCACGCGACCCTGCGCATCGAGCTCAATGTCAACGGTAAACGCAAGACGGTCCTCGTCAGGGCGAAGCGAGCACAGGTCACAGGACAGGCGTTCGGGCAGCATGGGAAGCACGCGATCGGCCAGATACACCGATGTCGTACGATGGCGAGCCTCAAGATCGATATGCCCGTCCCAAGCCACATAGTGAGAAACGTCAGCGATATGCACACCCAGCTTGTAGCCACCCTCGGGCGTGCGCTCAAGCGAAATGGCATCGTCAAAGTCGCGCGCGTCGACCGGGTCGATCGTGATGACAAAGCGGTCGCGCAGATCGCGGCGGAGCGGGTCCTTAAGCGCCGCGGACACATCGAGCGAAAGTCCCTCGGCCTCGTCCAGCGCGGCCTCGGGATAGCTATCGGTATAGCCGTAACGCGCCATCACATACTGAACGCCCAAATCCGGCGCGTCATCTCCGCCAATGCGGCGTTCGATCGTCACGGTGCCTGATTCCAGGCGCGTCGGGTAGGTCAAAATGCGCGCGACAACGGCATCACCCGGGTGAACGCCCAGACGATCCGCCGAGGTATCCTCGGGCAGAATGAAGAAGTCAGCCTTCAGGCGCGAATCGAGCGGCTCGATCACACCGAGCGGACCAGCGGTCTGGTACGTACCCACCACGCTTATGGCTGCGCGCTCAACCACGCCTTCGATCACGGCGCACCGCTCACCGTGCGGGCTGTTCTTAATGCTCACGGCAACGGTATCGCCATCCATGATCTCGCGCTTACCGCGGCCCATGACCTTGTAGTCGCCGCTCTCGGTTATGACATAGGCGCCATGCTCATGGAGCTGCACGCGCCCGGTCAAGCTCGGACGGCGTTCGCTGCGCACCGGCCCGCGCTTATTGCGAGCTCCACGCTTATGCTTGTTATTGCGCCCCATGGCGCCTCCTTGCTATCGATGACGAACTCCAAAGAGTCTACCCAAATGATTCGCTTTCCTGCCGTTCCCTTGGGATCAAAAAACGGGCCGCCCCATAAGAGACGACCCGTTGGAAGGGATGAATTCCAGGCATGCCTACACGCGCAGGTAGCGGCGCATGGCTATGGCAGAACCAAAGAGACCGATAATCACACCGACCAGAATCAGCGCAGCATAGGTCACCAGGTAGTACTGCATCGGCAGGGCAAACGACATCCAGCCGATGCTCTCCTGCAAACGCGGAATCATCAGATTGCGCAGCAGCTCCAGAACGCCGATGGAAAGCAGCGAGCCCAAAATGGCCTGCAGTACGCCCTCGGTGATAAACGGGCCGCGAATGAAGCCGTTGCTGGCGCCGACCAGACGCATAATCGCAATCTCACGACGACGCGCCGTGATGGACAGGCGAATCGTGTTGTTGATGAAGATGAATGCGATAAAGGTCAAAAGGCCAACGAGCACCACGGCGGCGATGCGGATGTAGTTGGTCACCTGGAACAGGCGGCTCACTTCCTCTTGGCCGTACAGCACGCTCGCGTTGACGTCGCCGTCATCCGCGATCTTCTGGAAGTCGGCGTTCTTCTTGAGCTTCTGGGCCGTGCTCTCGACCTTGGACGGATCGTCCATCTCAATTGCAAACGAAGCCGGCAGCGGGTTCTGGCCATCGAGCGCGCTCATGGTGGCGTCGGCGTTGCCCGACATCTTGCTCGTATACTCGGCCAGCGCGTCGTCCTTGTCCTTATAGGTCACGGACTTGACGTTATTCCACGTCTTAAGCTCGGCCTCAAAAGCCTGAACATCGGCCTGATCGGCGTCATCGCTAATGAACGCGTTGATGACAACCTGATCCTCGACGGTGCCGATCACGGAGTTCAGCATCGCGGAGCCCATGATGAACAGGCCGATGATAAACAGCGAAAGGAAGATCGTGATGACGGCGCCGAGCGAGGTAGTCCAGTTACGGAAGAAGTGACTGATTGCCTCTTTGAAGGAGTAGCCCACGTTAGTTGGTGCCATAGTTGCCGTAACCTCCCCTCTCCTGGTCGCGGATAACGTGGCCGCCCTCGAGGGCGATCACGCGACGGTGCATGCTGTCGACCATCTCGCGGTCGTGCGTGGCGACGATCACGGTGGTGCCGGTGCGGTTAATACGCTCGAGCAGCTTCATGATGCCCAGCGAAATCGCCGGGTCGAGGTTGCCCGTGGGCTCGTCACAGATCAAAAGCGGCGGGCGGTTGACCATGGCGCGGGCAACGGCAACGCGCTGCTGCTCGCCACCGGAAAGCTGATCGGGCAGCGAGTCCATCTGATCAGCCAGGCCGACCAGACGCAGCACCTCGGGAACCTGGCTGCGAATAACGCCCTTGGGCTTGCCGATGCACTGCAGGGCAAACGCCACGTTTTCGTAGGCAGATTTTTGAGGCAGAAGCTTAAAGTCCTGGAACACGGCGCCAATCTGACGGCGCAGGAACGGAACCTTGCGATTCTTGATCTTCATGAGGTCCTGACCGGCAACCAGGATGCGGCCGCTCGTCGGCTTGACGTCGCGGTTGAGCGTCGACAGCAGCGTGGTCTTACCCGAGCCGGAATGACCGACCAGGAAGACGAACTCGCCCGGATAGATCTCGATGTTGATGTCGTCGAGTGCAGGCTTGTTGGGCTGTGCCGGATAGATCTTGGTGACATGCTCCATAAGGATGACGGGCTCGACACCGGCCTGCTTGGCCATCTTCTTGCGGCTGGCTTGCGGATCGATGGGCGCAAACACCGACGTAAAATCGGGGTTGTTGAGCGCGTTATCGAGGCTTGCGACCTCGGCGGCCTGATCGCTCTCGACCACCGGGGCAGCAGGCTGCGTGGGATCGGGAATAGCGGCAAAGAGACCGGACTGCGCAGGCTGAGGAACCGGCATCGCAGGGGCCATGGGGTCGGGAATGCCGGCCATGCTAGGCTGCGGCGCGGCGGCGCCAGCCTGAGGCTGCTCCACGCGAGCGGTCACAGCCTGAACGGGCTCAAAACCCGCCGTGCCGGAAAGCGCAGCATCGCTGGTGGGATTGTAGGCAAAGGGATCGGATGCCGGCTGTGCCTGATCTGCCGGCTGAGCGGGGGCCTGAGCAACAGGCTGGCCCTCTGAATCCGGAGTGGCGAAACGACTGCCCTGGACGCCTGTCTGCGTCTTGGGGGCATCATCGCCCGCACCGGAGGTACGGAAGTGGTTACCCACTGGTGCTCCTTATCGTCGTGCGTTTAAACTACATGAGCGCTTTGTATTTTAGCAGCATTAGCTTTACTGCACATAAGAAGCATGGCGGGGTTTGGGTCTCACCGGCCGGGCGCAGGGTTACCTCCCAAATCGTCCTCGCGCATGGCCGGCATTTGTCCTGCTCCTGCGGAGCTGCGGACAAACGCCGGCCTGCGCTGCGGAAAGATTTGGGAGGTAGCCCTGCGCCCGGCCTGCGGCTACTATGGGGCCGACGCACCAACTTGAGATGCTGCGCATACAAAGTTGGAAGGGTCTGAATTGCACTTTGTTGGGATGGGTCCGTTTCCCCATGGGAACTTTGCTTGGCAGGACTCTAATTAAAATTCAGCATAAACAGGGGCGCCCTCTTTGAGGACGCCCCTGTTCTGGCTTGTTTGCGGTTGTCGACGCGATACTTTGCCTCGTCTTGCCTTATGCCAAGAACTCCTTGGTGGTCGCCACGATGTTGGCGGCGTCCAGGCCATACTTGTGCAAGAGCTCGGCACCCGGGCCAGACTCACCGAAGGTGTCGTTGACGCCGATCTTCTTGAGCGGCGTCGGGCACTGCTCGCACAGGACGTCGGCAACGGCGCTGCCCAGGCCACCGATCACAGAGTGCTCCTCGACGGTCACGATGTGGGCGGTCTTGGTGGCGCTCTTGACGATCAGGTCGGCATCGATGGGCTTGATGGTGTGCATGTTGATGACCTCGGCGTCGATGCCCTCGGCAGCGAGCTGCTCGGCAGCCTCGAGAGCCTCGCCGACCATCAGGCCGCAGGCGATGATGGTCACATCGGCGCCCTCGCGCATGACAATGCCCTTGCCCAACTCGAACTTGTAGGTCTCGGGGTCGTTGATAACCGGCGAGGCCAGACGGGCGAAGCGCATGTACACGGGGCCGTCGCACTCGTAGGCGGCGCGCGTCACGGCACGGGCCTCGATGTCGTCGGCGGGAACGATAACGGTCATGCCGGGGATAACGCGCATCAGGGCGATATCCTCGCAGCACTGGTGCGTGGCGCCATCCTCGCCCACCGAGATACCGGCGTGCGTGGCACCGATCTTGACGTTAAGGTGCGGGTAGCCGATG
The DNA here is from genome assembly GCF_003475205.1 of Collinsella sp. AF36-3AT. Taxonomy (NCBI): domain Bacteria; kingdom Bacillati; phylum Actinomycetota; class Coriobacteriia; order Coriobacteriales; family Coriobacteriaceae; genus Collinsella; species Collinsella sp. AF36-3AT. The sequence goes on from NZ_QROZ01000001.1 coordinate 237,049, forward strand.
GAGTTGCGGACCTGCTCAAAGGCGCGACCAGCGGCGAACATGGCAAAGGTGCTCGCAAAGGCAACGCGACCGGTGGTTGCGATACCGGCGGCAACACCCATCAGGTTGCTCTCGGCAATGCCCACATCGAAGAAGCGATCGGGGCAAGCGGCCTTAAACTTGCCGGTCTGCGTGGCGGCGGCCAGGTCGGCGTCGAGGACCACAAAGTCATCGTGCTCGTTGGCGAGCTCGACGAGGGCCTCGCCGTAGCTTACGCGCGTGGCGATTTTCTTGACGTCTGCCATCCTAGAGCTCCTCTCCGGCGGCCGTGAGCTCTGCCATGGCCTGCTCAAACTGTTCATCGTTGGGGGCCTTACCATGCCAGCCCACCTGGTTCTCCATGAAGGAGACGCCCTTGCCCTTCGTGGTCTCGGCAATAATGGCGGTCGGCTGACCCTTGGCAGCGCGAGCCTCGGCAAAGGCGGCGCGGATCTGATCGAAATCGTTGCCGTCGGCAAGCTCCACCACGTGGAACTTAAAGGCGCGGAACTTGTCGGCGAGCGGCATGGGGTCGTTGACCTCCTCGACGGGACCATCGATCTGCAGGCCATTGTGGTCGACGATCACGCAAAGGTTATCGAGCTGCTGGTTGCCGGCAAACATGGCGGCCTCCCAGACCTGGCCTTCCTCGCTCTCGCCATCACCCAGCAGGGCGTACGTGCGGTAAGTATCGCCCCAGTGCTTGGCGGCAACGGCCATGCCCACGGCGGCGGAGATGCCCTGGCCGAGCGAACCGGTGGACATATCGACACCCGGGGTGTCGTTCATGTTGGGATGACCCTGCAGGTGGCTACCGATGTGGCGCAGCGTCTCGAGATCCTCCTTGGGGAAGAACCCACGCTCGGCGAGCACGGCGTACAGACCAGGCGCGCAATGGCCCTTGGAAAGCACGAAGCGGTCGCGATCGGCCTTGCGGGGATCGGCCGGGTCGACGTTCATTTCCTCAAAGTACAGATAGGTCATGATGTCGGCAGCGCCGAGCGAACCGCCCGGATGGCCGGACTTGGCAGCGTGCACACCGGTGACGATGCCCTTCCTTACCTCGTTGGCAACCTTTTTGAGCTCTTCGTCGCTCATTGTGCCTTCCTTTCATCCTCATTAGACAAAATGCGCACGGCACAGAAGGTCATCCCAACACAGCCGCAATGCACGTACGTTATTCATTATGCTGGAAACTGATGGCTTTACCAGAGTTTTTATCATTATTTGAACAATTGAGCAGGCAGAACCGCTGATGAAACGGTTTATCAATGTGAACGTCTTTTGGATGGGACGCAGCCTGCCCTACGCGTTAATGTCCTTGAATCCCTCGCCAAAGGTTTCCGTAACATCGGCAACCGTCACAATGGCGTGAGGATCACGCTCACGCACGATCGTCTTGAGGGTATTGAGCTCTCGACGGCTCACGATGACCATAATCACCGGCTTCTCGGCACCCGAATACATGCCAGTCGCCTTAAACTTGGTACAACCACGACCCAGGCCATACATGATATCGGCAGCGATATCAGGGAACTTGTCCGAGATGATGAGTACCATACGGCGTTTGTTGCCACCATCGACCACGGCATCGATCACATAACCGCTAATGACCATCGAAAGACCTGCATAAAGTGCGTTTTCGATTGAAAAGACCGGAGCCGACAGCGCGCATACGGCAACATCGATCGCCATGACGGTCGAGCCCACGGGCAGTGAGGTATTACGCGAGATGATTTGGCCAATCGTGTCCGAGCCGCCGGTGTTGGCGCCGGCGCGCAACACCATGCCGTAACCGATGCCCGTAATAATGCCGCCCCACATGGCAGGGAGCATCAGGTCCGCATCCGCCAGAGGTGCTACAAACGGGGCGAACAGATCGGTAAAGAAGCCCAGCAGCACAAAGCCCGTCGCGGTCTGCACCACGTAGAACATGCCGCCCTCGCGCATAACGACCAGCAACAGCAAGGCGTTCATCACGATCGTCTGAATACCAACGGGAAGTGATAGGCCGCGCGATGCGCCGACCGCCTGGATAATGGTGGCAAGGCCCGTAACGCCACCGGCAGCAAGGCCGTTGGGAATCAAAAACAGGTCGGTCGCGATGGCGGCCAGAGCGCATCCCAACATAATCTGGGGCAGGTCGTGAAAGAAGTTCATCGATAGAATGCGCTTGATGTCCAGACGATATGCCATGCTGCCTCCCTCAAAAAAGCGCACCCCATCGGATGCGCTTTGAACTTCTTCTTGTATTCGATTCTACCGATTCGCCGGACAAAAACCACCCCTGCGCAGGGTTTGCTCTGGATACAAAACCACCCTGCTGGGAGGGTTTTAATTCATCCTCTCCTAAACCGAGCGGTTTAGGCAGATGGAACCTCCGCATCGGCGTTGCCGGTAGCCCAACGGTGATAGCCAATCACAAACGGATCCAGATCGCCATCGTCAAGAACGGCCTCGACGTTGCTGGTCTCCACGCCCGTGCGCAGGTCCTTAACCATCTGGTACGGGTAGAGCACGTAGCTGCGGATCTGGTTGCCAAAACCAATCGTGGTCTTGGGTCCGCGAATCTCGTCCAGAGCCTCGGCACGCTTCTCGAGCTCAATCTCGTACAGGCGAGCCTTGAGGATCTGCATGCACGCGGCCTTGTTCTGGATCTGGCTGCGCTCGTTTTGGCAGGTAACCACAATGCCGCTGGGGAAATGCGTCACGCGCACGGCGGAGTCGGTGGTGTTTACGCCCTGGCCACCCGGGCCACTTGCGTGGTACACGTCGACGCGGATGTCGTCGGGGTTGATCTCGATATCGATATCGTCGGGCAGCACCGGAATGACCTCGACGCCGGCAAACGTGGTCTGGCGGCGCTTCTTGTCGTCGGTGGGGCTAATGCGCACCAGGCGGTGGACACCGGCCTCGGCGCGAAGCATGCCAAAAGCATCCTTGCCTTCGACGGTAAAGGTCGCGCGATCAATGCCAATGACCTCGGCCGCGGGGCAATCGTTGATGGTGACCTTCCAACCGCGGCGCTGGCAGTACTTCATGTACATCTTAAAGAGCATGAAGGTCCAGTCCTGGGCCTCCAAACCACCCTGCCCGGGCTTGATGGTTACAATCGCGTCGCCATGGTCGAACTCCCCGGTAAACCAGCTCGCAAGCTCAAGCTCGTCGATGGCGCGGGCCAGGCGTTCTGCCGTAGCGGCAGCCTCCTCGCGCAATGCGACGGCGTCGGGGTCATCCCCCATCTCCTCGGCAAGCTCCAGCGCGGCGCGGGCATCGGAAAGCTCGCCGCGCGCGGTGTCCACGGCAGCGATATCCTCTTTAGCGCGTGCAATCTCCTCCATCGTGGCGCGAGCGGCGTCGGCGTCATCCCAAAAACCCGGGGCGACGCTTTTGGCCTCGAGCTCCGTTACGCGGGTGCGCTTCTCGTCCAAATGGAGGTACGACTCGACCTCGCCGAGCCGGTCCGCAAACGCGTCCAGCTCGGCGGGCGTTACCTCTAAAGCCTCAGCCATTAACGATTCCTGCCGTGGCAGTACTTGAACTTCTTACCGCTACCGCAAGGGCACGGGTCGTTGCGGCCCACGTTGACGTACGGATCGTCGCTCTCGGACTTGCGGTAGGTCGTCACCTTGCCACCGTTGTTGACGGCAGCCGGTCCGCCTTGGACAGCCGTGCGGGCCTGCACCTGCGCCTGCTTGCGCAGCACCGAGTCGCCATTGTCACCATCGACCTCGGCAGGACCGGAGAAGTGCGCACCCTCGAGCGCGGGCTCCTCCTTGTGCTCCACGACACGCGGGGCAGCCTTGATCTCGATGCGCAGAACCGTGCGCAGGTAATCCTCGTACATGGTGTCGACGAGTATCTGGAACGCGCCGTAGGCCTCGGTCTTGTACTCGACCAGCGGGTCGCGCTGGCCAAAGCCGCGCAGGCCGATGCCGGTCTTGAGGTAGTCCATCTCCTGCAGGTAGTTCATCCAGCGGGTATCGATGACGCGCAGCATGACCTGGGTGTTGAGCTCGCGCATCAGGTCCTCGCCCAAGCGCTCGGCTTTCATGTTGTAGCACTTCTCTACGTAAGCCAGGACATCGGCAGCTAGGGCCTCATAATCCTCGTCGGGGAACTTCGGCGTATCGATGTGGCCGGTGAGCTCCACAACCCACTTGCGCAGGCCCTCCAGGTCGCGCTCGCCATCGTGACTGTCCTTGGTGCAGAACTCCTGCACGCAGCGGTACACGGTATCGTGCATGACCTCGGTGATGTGGTCGGTCAGATCCTTGCCGTCCAGAATCTTATTGCGCTCGGCGTAGATGACCTGGCGCTGCTTGTTCATGACGTCGTCGTACTCAAGAACGCTCTTACGCATGGAGAAGTTGATGCTCTCGACCTTGTGCTGGGCGCTCTCGACAGCCTTGGAGATGATCTTGTGCTGGATGGGCATATCGTCGCCCATGTCAGCCGTGACCATCATCTTGGAGACGCGGTCCATCTTGTCGCCGCCAAACAGACGCATCAGATCGTCCTCGAGCGACAGGTAGAACTGGGTTTCGCCCGGATCGCCCTGACGGCCGGAACGGCCGCGCAGCTGATTGTCGATACGGCGGGATTCATGACGCTCGGTGCCGATGACGGTCAGGCCGCCGGCGGCAAGAACGCGCTCACGCTCGGCCTTGCAAGTCTCCTTGGCCTCGGCGTTAAACTGCTCGAGCTGCTCGGGCGTTACGTCCTCCATGGTCAGACCCTCGTACTCCAGGCGCTCACGCACCAGCTCGTCGGGGTTACCGCCCAGCAAGATGTCGGTACCGCGGCCGGCCATGTTGGTAGCGATGGTCACGGCGCCATAGCGACCAGCCTGGGCAACGATATGGGCCTCGCGCTCGTGGTGCTTGGCGTTGAGGACCTCGTGCGCGATACCGCGCTTCGTGAGGGCGGCGGACAGCTTCTCGGAGCTCTCGATGGAGACGGTACCCACCAGGACCGGCTGGCCCTTAGCGTGGCGCCGCTCAACGTCGTCGGCAACGGCGTTGTACTTGGCCTGGATGGTGCGGTACACCAGGTCCTCGTGGTCAACACGCTGGACGGGCTTGTTGGAGGGGATGACCTCGACGGGCAGCTTGTAGATCTCGCGGAACTCGGCATCCTCGGTGAGTGCCGTACCGGTCATGCCGGAGAGCTTGTCATACAGACGGAAGTAGTTCTGCAAGGTGATGGTGGCCAGCGTCTGGTTCTCCTCGCGCACGAGCACGCCCTCTTTGGCCTCGATGGCCTGGTGCAAGCCCTCGGAATAGCGGCGGCCCTCCATGATGCGACCGGTGAACTCGTCGACGATCTTGACCTCGCCGTTCGTGACCACGTACTGCTTGTCGCGATGGAACATGTACTGGGCCTTCAACGCCTGCTGTAGGTGGTTGACCAGCTGGCCCGAAAAGTCGGCGTAGATGTCCTCGATGCCCAGACGGCGCTCGATCTTCTTAAGACCGCGCTCGGTGGCGGCGATGGTGTGCTTGGCCTCGTCCATGACGTAGTCGCCCGTGGGCTCAACGTCCTCGGTGGCGGTAAGCATGTCGTGCGACACGTCCTCGCCGCGCTCAAGGCCACGCACGGCGCGCGCGAAGTCCTTGTAGGTGCTGGCGGACTTAGTGCCGGCGCCCGAGATAATGAGCGGCGTCCTGGCCTCGTCGATCAGGATGGAGTCGACCTCGTCGACGATGGCGTAGTTGTGACCGCGCTGCACGCGCTGCTCGGGACGGGTGACCATGTTGTCGCGCAGGTAGTCGAAACCGAACTCGGAGTTAGTGCCGTAGGTGACGTCTGCCTGGTAGGCCGGACGCTTGAGCTCGAGCGGCATGTTGTTCTGGAGCAGACCGACGGTCATGCCCAGGTACTTGTAGATGCGGCCCATCCACTCGGAGTCGCGCTTTGCCAGGTAATCGTTGACGGTAACGACATGCACGCCCTTGCCGGCGATAGCGTTGAGGTAGCCGGCCAAGGTGGAGACGAGCGTCTTGCCCTCGCCGGTCTTCATCTCGGCAATATGACCCTCATGAAGCGCCATGGCGCCGATGAGCTGTACGTCAAAGTGGCGCATGCCCGTGATGCGCTTGGAAGCCTCGCGCACGGTGGCAAAGGCCTCGGGAAGCATGTCGTCGAGCGACTCGCCGTTGGCGTAACGCTCGCGGAACTTATCGGTCTGGGCGCGGAGTTCCTCCTCGGTCATCTTCTCAAACTGGGGCTCAAGACCGTTGATCTGGTCGACGATCTTGTAGTAGCGCTTAAGGTCCTTATCGGATCCAAAGGACAGCAGCTTTGACATGAATCCCATGTGGTTTTCCTTTTTGGCCATCGCCCACGCCGTGCAGCTGCGGACGAGTTAAACACAGATGATTGTACTTTAGCCAAACAAGGCGCGGCCTATACGGTCGAGCTCGACCGCCACGTAATAACTACGACCAACCTGCCACAATGGGACAGGTTAATTTTGGCAGGTCTATCTGGGCAAACGCCGCCTCTCTGCCATGTGGTGTCATGGGGAAAGGTTAGTTTGCACTAATTTAAAAAGAAAAAGGGCCGCGCACCCAAATGGATGCACGGCCCTCATGCCATGAATGCGAGCGATTCTCTCGGCGAGCTATTTACTCAGCAGCCTCGGTGGTCTCGGCCTCGGCAGCGGCCTCCTCGACGGGAGCCTCGGCGGCCTGCTTGGCAGCCTCCTCGGCGAACTTAGCGGCACGCTTAGCCTTCTCGGCAGCCTTAGCCTCAGCGGCGGCCTTGCGAGCGGCCTCGGCCTCAGCAGCCTTGGCGGCCTTGGCAGCCTTGGCCTCCTCAGCCTTCTTGAGCTGGGCGGCAGCGGCGCCACCGAACTTGTCGGCGAAGCGCTGGACGCGTCCACCGGTGTCGACGAACTTCTGCTGGCCGGTGTAGAACGGGTGGCACTCGTTGCAAAGCTCGACCTTCATCTCGGACACGGTAGCGTGCGTCTTGAAGGTGTTGCCGCAGGAGCACGTCACCGTGCACTCGACATACTGGGGATGGATACCCTGCTTCATGGTAGGACTCCTTATTGGTCAGGCGCTGGTTACCGATCAGCGCATAAGGCGTCTTGGTTTCCGACCAAGACAACAAACTCGGTTATGGTACCACGGCGCCGCGCGTCCCACAAAAGGTTCACGGTCTTTTCGGAACGACACGAATCTGACCCATCGAAACACATCTCCACCGTTCCTTCAACTGGGAAAATGCCGTCCCCGGGGCTTGAGAAGGGCCCCGGGGACGTTCGACTGACTGCGGGAACGGCCTTTCCGCTCAATGTGTTCGGCTGAGATCGGAAATCAACCAAACTGAACCAGGTTCAGCTGGCATGGTTAAAAACGGGGGCGACGCTTTTGCGTCGCCCCTCGTCCCAGCCGGTTGCTTTAGTTGTACACACGGTAGTTACACTTGAACTGGGTTATGTGTCCATAGTTGGAGCGGTACCAACCCGACGTATAGCTGATTGCCTCTGCGCCTAGATAGTCGTAGCCCTTGTTGTAGCGAAGCTGACGGTAGGTCGTGTCGTACTCTGCTACGTAAAACGTGTCTCCAGAGAAGGCTTTGTACCGGTCCTTAACCGTCGAAGCCATGTACGCGGGTTCGACATCGCCTTTCTCCCCGTTGAGCGCATAGACGGGTGCCGCGATTCCGCATAAAGCCGTTGCCACGAGGATGGCGTAGACAGCCATGCGCGACGCATTGGACTTCAGCTGTTCAAATAGTTTCATGTCATTCACCTCGCTCGTATGTATCGAGGTATTCCTGCTTGAGCGTCTGCGAGGACGACTTGATCTTTTCCACGAGCGTGCCGGCTTCGATGAAGTAGAACGAGTTGGTGAGGTCTGCCAGGTCGTCGAGTAGATGGCTTGAAATGAGCACGCTGCGTCCCCGCGCCACTTCGCTGCGCATCGCGTCGCAGGAGGTTTTCCGTTTTCCCGGATCGAGGCCGTTCAGCGGTTCATCGAGGATGAGGTACGGGCAATCGGTCGATATCGCCATGGCAAGCTTTACCTGCTGCTTCATTCCTGTCGAGAGTTTACGGGTCGGCTTGTCGAGATATGGGGAGATTCCGAGGGAGTCGCAGAGCGAGTCGATGTCGGCGGCCGATTTCCACGCCTCCCTAACGAAAGCAAGGTGCTCGATGGCCGATAGCGTGGGATAGAGATCCGCGCTGCCCGAAGAGCTCAGGTAGACGAGTTCTGCAAATTCGGCTGATCGACGTTGGCAGATTCCGTCTGCCGCCAGGCTTCCCGAGCGGATGCGGGTGGGAAATTGGCCCGACAGCGCTTCAAGAAGGGTGGTTTTCCCCGAGCCGTTGGGAGCAACGAGGCCCGCCGCCGTTCCCGGGCTCAGGAAAAGCGACCCGATTGAAAGTATCGTCGTGCTCCCGTATCCCACGCTCGCGTCTAGAAGCTCGAGCCCATGGTGCTTTTTAGCGGGTCCAGCCTGTTTGGGCGAACGTGCCGCAACGGCGCCGACCGCAAAAAGGACCGCGACGTATATCAGGGCCACGGCAAGCATCGATGCGCTGCCTGAACCGGAGCCAATGAATTCTGTCGGGAAGCATCCTACGTAGCCCGTGGCCTCGATAGGCGAGAACACGGCCAGCGGCAGGAGCCCGAGCACGGCATTATGCTCCAGCGCCGAATCGGACAGCAACGGGAATGCCGGGGCCGCGACAAGCAGCGCTGAGGTAAGGGGGCCTGCGAAGACGCGCCTCGTTGCGGTCGATAGGACGGCGGAGCAAACGGATATCAAGGTTCCGCCCGCAAGCAGCGCGAGAAGCAGGGTCGTGAAGACGTTTCCCGCGGTCGTGGTGGCAAGCGCGCCGTCATGGAAGAAGGCGATCGGGTACCCAATTTGCCCGAAGCCGTTTAGGACCAAGGCGTAAATGCCCCCGGGTGCGAGGCCGGCGAGGAGCATCGCGGTCCCCGCGACGATTATCGAAAACACGATCTGGATAAGGCGCCGGAATTTGGGCGCGGGCGCCTTTGCCGCCAGGGTCCCGGGCCTTGTGGCGCCGAGCACGAGTATCGACGAGAGAAGGAAGGGGATGAAGGGAAGGAAAGACGGCGCCGTGGCAATGGCGTAAGGCAGGAAGGAAAGGAATGGCAGGTCGTTTGCGGAGGCCGGGATATCCGTGATGCCGGAGCTGCTCAGGGCACGGCAATACGCGAGGTCTGCGTCATTGGTCTCTCGGTCTCCCACGATGGACCCGGATTGGAAGCCTTCGTCCATGAGCGCGTAGTAGCTCTCGGCAGAATCGAGAAAGGCGGCGTCGGTTTGAGCGGCAAGGGCGGCGTTCGCGTATCTTGCAAGCTCCGCGTCAGCTTGCTGCTCTGGCGATAGGTCTGTGCCGCTGGCCTGGGGCGCGCGCGTATTGAATGCGTCGACAAAGCTCTGCATGCCCTGCTTCATAAAGAAGGGCCCGTAGATGGGTGAATTGAACGCAATGGGGATGGAGAAGGCTGCAGCGAGAACGAGCGTACAAATCCATGCGGCCTTGTCTCTTAGGATCAGTTTGAGAAGAAGTCGACAGTACATTTGGAAGCACCTACGTTCCTCAAAGAATCGTTAGATTAAAAGTAACAGACCGGATGAAGATACGTGCGACGGGGGCGAGGCGAATGGCTGAGCGGTATCGATATGCGGGTTTAACGGTATTATATTGACCACATAGATTTTTAACTTGCATTTCTACCCGCCCTTTTCGTAGAGTCGCCGATACGTGCTTAGCGCACCCTCGGCGCGTCCGGCAGGCTTTGCGAAATGGGATCCAGGAGACTTCGGCGCAGCATCATCTTGCGGAATGCTTCTAATGAGCCTCCCATCCTTCAAAAACAGAATCTCATCGCACAGCCTATCGACCGAATCCAAGATGTGGGATGACATGATGATGCACGTACCAGAATCGGCCAGCTTCCTGAGAATCTCGGAATGCAAGTCCACCCTGCTGGGGTCGAGCGCGTTCATGGGCTCATCTAATAGAAGGTACCGCGCGCCCGTCGCATACGCAATCGCCAGGGTAAGCTGCTGCTTCATGCCCTGGCTCAGAGTGCGGATCCTCATCTTCGCGAACTCGCCTATCTGCGTTTGTTCCACTATCTCTTCGATATCGCGAGCATGCGGCCACATATCGCAAACCATCTTGAGGTGATCTTCCGCACGCAATCCGGGATACAGCAGCGTCCCCTCACCAGGTGCATAGAAGATCATAGAACGGACCTCTCTCGCACCCGTACCCTGCACCTCATCCAGAACGATGCTCCCGTCCACGCGAGGACCCGGCAAACCTGCCATCGCACGCAGCAACGTCGTCTTTCCATGCCCGTTCGGAGCGACGAGACCGTAGACCGTACCCGGGGCAAACTCAGCGTTCACCGAATCTACGAGCACCTTCTTTCCATAAGAGATCGTCAGCGTTTGAAGGTCAATCATCGAGATCATCCCCTTTCGATCTTTGGAACACTCAGGCGCACCATCAACGGAGATACGGCGCCCAAGACCACCAGCAGAGCGCCCGATGCGCCGACGACCTCTCCAAAAGGCATCGCGTTCGTCCCTCGCCCAAGGAACCCAATCGTCCCCACCTGGGAAGCGGGATCAAACGAGGCGAATGGAGCCAGCAGCGCGACGCCCATGCCCACGCTTTCAACATGAGCGCTCAACGAACCCAACACCAAGAGAACCGCGCAAACCATTCCGGTGACAACGGGGTTGCGGCTAATCGCTGCTGTCAACGCAGCGACGACGGAAATCACGCCGTATGCCATGACCAGCAACGGAATACTGCACAACACCGCCTCCCCCACCATGGACGTTGTCGAAGTTCCCGCCCGAATGAGAGCGACGGGATACTCCGATCCACCCGCACCGTTCTTAATCACGGACACAACGACAGCGGGAACCATCGACACCAAAAGCAGCACCAAGCCAAGCAGGAGAGCCAGCGCAACAGCCGTCAGAAAACGCACATGCGCTGTTGCGGGGATCTGGAGAACCAGAAGGGAACGACACTGCAGGTGGGCGCACGCGAGCGATGTGACAACCACGGGCAACAGCAAAAATAAGGAGGGAAGCGCTGCCTGGAGATACGAAAGGAGGATTAATGGGGGCATCTTCGTACTTAACTCGTAAACCTTGGGGTCCGGCAAACTCGCGATCGACTCAAGCAGAAGGGCGCGCGCCTCCGCACGAGAAGGAGTCTCCGGCTCGATTCCGATCGATTGCAGGAGAGTCGCATCTGCCGCGCCCAGCTCACCTCGAGCGCGCTCGTACGTCGCAAGGCTTCGAAACCCCTCCGCAGGCATAGGCGCGTACACGAAACCCGAAAGAGCATCCCGCATGTCTTCCAGGGCCGCTTTGCCCTCGACGTCCATATTCGCAGCGTTCTGCTCTAGATACCGATCTATTGAACGGAGCTCCCCATCCCTATACCGAACAGCGGAAACGTTATCAGCGTCAGGAAACATCTCGACCAGAGCCGGGGCCAGCATCGTCGTCGACATTGCAATCGCGCATACGGCGAGGGTAGGAGAACGCAGGAGCAGTTTCCCCATCGTTCTTACGTATGCAACGGCGGAGGCACAAGCGCTCGAACGAGTTGCCGTTCTCGATGCAGTGAAGGAACCTCTCTCAAGACAAATCGGGGATATCGGGCACGCGCAGCCGCTCTTTCCAGCAACGCAAAGCAGGCTAATTGCCAGCACCTCGATCCCGATTGCGCATACGAGGGCAATCGCGCCACGCTCGAAGCAAAGTCCAGGCAGATTCACTATCTGCGTTGTCGGGTACGGGCTATAGGCGCCGACGGTCAACTCAGTGTTCGCATACGTAAGGGGATTCAACAGGGCGAACTCACGTAAAGCGATGGATCTTCCGTAATACCCGGGAACCATCGTCACCCCCATCAGGGCACATACGAACACGATTCCAAGCGTAGGGTTATTGGCAATCTTCACGGCAAGGTGAACGACAAGCGAGATGAACGCTGCCACCAAGAATTGCAAGATGGCCGTCTGCGCGAACACCAGCCAAGCCGGTTTGATAACCGGAGTCGCATATTGAATGTAGCCTATCGGATAGAACGGCGAGCCCGGGCCATTCTTCACAAGCGCGGCGATTATCCCTGGAAGATTGATGGCGAGGACGGCAAGCATTGCAAAAACACTCGCCCATACGCTCGATGCAACAAGTCTACCCAGCTCGCCCATCGGTGCCTGGATGATGAGCTTTTCACGTTTGTTAAGACGCGCGGCAAGGAACGAGACGGCAACGGCCGCTGCGACCCATAGCAAGTACTCCTTCGATCCGTCATAATAGGTGTACTCTCCATCCGATATCTGCAGAAACGGAAGTAGGGGAGAGAGCGGTGCCAAGATAAGACGTCCCGCGGCAAGAGGGTACAGAAGCGCGGGCATGCTTGATGAAGAGGTATAGACACCGTCCTCCCCCGCATTCACAAGCGCATCCGCATAGGATGCTGACAATTCCTGCTCAACACGGGTTATTCCCGACTCGAGGTATTCGACCCGTCCGTCGATGCCAGCCGCGCTCCTGAAGACGGGCAGAGCACAAAGAACCATCAACGCAACAACGACAACACAGAGCGACCTGGAGGAGAGAAGCGACCTAAAGATCGCCTTCGAGATTTTGAGCATATTCATCGCCAACCTTAACCTCATCCAGTCGGAACAGAGGGGCCGAACAAAATGCTCGGCCCTTATTACTTGCCGGCAAAGTCAATTTAACATAAACTGTTAAAAAGTAACCTGAGTTTTTTAAATTCTTCGGAGGTTATTATGAGTTCCGACAATCGCACTCCCCGGCTTCATTCCTTCCGCATCGCATGTGCGATAGCCTCTGCGACCCTTTGCGCCACCGCCATCGCACAAGTGGCGTTCTCCTTAAAGCCAGCAATCGAAGTGCTCGACAACCCTGTAATTGCAGACTCCCCCGCGTATCCAGCCCTTGCGATCTCGACATTGGTCCCTGCCGTCATCGGTATCGCTACGACCATCCTCAGCGCCGTTCTCGTGCGGACGATCAAGAGCGGAGACCCCTTCAAGAAAGGGTCTGCGACATGCTTGAAGGTGCTCGGCATTCTCTTCGTTGTTCAAGCTGCCACCAGCCTCTACGCCGGCTCACTCAAAACCTCCGTTTCGATGTTTGGCGGCGAGGGGGCCGTCGGCGCCCAAGAGATCGCTTCATCATTCGATTGGACCTCTCTGGTTCTCGGCATCGTCCTGTTCATGCTTTCCCAGCTCTTCTTGTACGCCCGAGAGCTGTACCTCGACTCCGACGAGATTGCGTAAGGAAACGCCATGCCCGTAATTGTTCGCCTCGACAAGATCATGGCCGAGCGAAAGATTTCCTCGAACGAACTTGCCGAAAGGATTGGAACCACGCCCGTGAACCTGTCCCGTATTAAAAAAGGGCATATTCGCGGCATTCGCTTCAACACACTCGAGCAGCTATGCCTCGCCCTTCGTTGCCAACCCGGAGACCTTCTCGAAGTCATGAGCGAAGAGGATGCCCGAAAGGAGTTCGGACTCGATTGGTCCGCCGAGGATTAGAGGGCGGTCGTACTCGCCCTGCACACGGGGATGCGAATCGGCGAGGTCTGCGGCCTTCGGTGGTGCGATGTGGATTTCGAGACGGGCCTGATCTCGATCAGACACTCGGTGGCGTACGCGAAGGGAATGGGTTCGTTCATCAAGGACACCAAGACCCATGACGCCAGGGGTATCCCCATCGACCCGGTCGGCCTACTCCCCTTCCTGAAGGAGACCCACGAGATCGACTGCGGAAAGCTGCGCTTGCGCGGCCTTACCGGGGCGGTCGAGATCGGGGACTGCTACATCCTGTCGGAGCCGGGCGCGACCTTCGCGACGACAAGCTATATCCGCAGGGCGTTCAAGACGTTCTCGGAGACCAACGGCCTCATGGGCACCAACGACGAGCTGATCACGTTCCACGGCCTTCGCCACACGTTCGCAACGCAGTGGATCCGCCAAGGCGGCGATATCAAGGCGCTCCAATCGATCCTCGGCCACAAGGACGCCATGGCGACGCTCAACGTCTACGCCGACATCGAGCCCATCTCCAAAATCGATAACATGCTGCGCGCCACGCCGTGCCTTTGGCGCGGGCACCTCGGGCCGAGGGTCGATCCGGGTCCCATGTTCCAACAGAGGATCCAGGAGTCCATCGAGACGCTCCAGGCGTTCGGCTACGGCATCACCGAGCCGGACGACCGAAATATCGCCATACGCGACGTGAAGACGAACAGTTGGCTCTAGCTCACCGAGTACGCGGCAGTGCTGGGCCCATCCCAACTGAGGTCACGGTGGTCCGATAGGGGCGCCGCCCGCGGCATGCGCCGCGGAGCGGTATCCCCTACCGAAGGGCGGGGATGCCCTCCGCTTCCAGTTCGGAATCAGCCGTCGGAGGCGTTCGGCTGACTGCGGGAACGGCCTGTCCGCTCAATGTGTTCGGCTGAGATCGGAAATCAACCCAACACGAGCCGGACACGCGCCAGACGGCTCTTCCCCGTACGGCCTTCCCCCTTACGCTCATGTTGCAGGCATGTAACGCCGCAGCGAGCGCGCCTTTTTTGCGCCAGACAGGTACAATGATGAACACTGTACCGTAGCGGAGCGCCCCGCGCGCGCCGCAATCACGCGAAAGGGTTTCCCATGGCCGAGATCTCGTCCTCCCGTATCGTCATCACCGTCCTTGGCAAGAACCGCCCCGGCATCGTCGCCGGCGTCACCCGTGTCCTAGGCGAGGCCAACGTCGACATCCGCGACATCACGCAGTCCATTATCGAGGACATCTTCACCATGACCATGCTGGCCGATACCGCCGAGTCCAAGCTCGACTTCGCCGAGCTGCAGAAGGCGCTGGCCGAGGCCGGCGAGCTTTCGGGCGTCAACGTGTCCATCCAGCGCGAGGACGTCTTTAACTTTATGTACCGCCTGTAGCGAACAGGCTGCGTGGAGACGGCCCAACGTGCGCCCAGGCGCAACGTCACCACATGGCCCGGAGAGGAGCGCACATGGCCTACGACGCCAAGAAAATCTACTACCGCTTCGACGACCACCTGAGCCGTCTGGTCTTGGATTACGAAGCAAGCCGCCAGATTTCGTCTGAGAGCGAAAACCTCTACCACGGCCTGCCGACCGACCCTTATGACGAGGGCCTGTTTGTTGAGCACAATGTCAAGCGCGGCCTGCGCAATGCCGACGGCTCGGGCGTGGTCGCGGGCCTCACTCGCATCTCGGATGTGCACGGCTACAACAAGGTCGACGGAAAGGTCGTGCCCGATCAGGGCAAGCTCACGCTTCGCGGCTACAGCATCGAGGATCTGGTCAACAATGCCCAGGCCGAGAATCGCTACGGCTACGAGGAAGTCGCCTATCTGCTTATCACGGGTTCGCTACCCAACAAGGAAGAGCTCGACGGCTTTTGCGAGCGCTTGGGCGCCTTTAGACATCTGAGCGACGAGTACGTCAAAGAGTTCCCTATGACCACGGTGTCGTCGAGCATCATGAACGTGCTCCAGCGCGCCGTGCTGCTGCTCTACGCCTTCGATGCCGAACCAGACGTGATCACGCCCGAGCACGAAATCGACGTCGCCATTTCCATGCTCGCACGTCTCCCGCGCATCGCCGCCTTCGCACACATGGCCTCGATCGCCAAGCTTCGCGGCTCCGAGGTTCACGTGCCGCACCCCACGCCCGGTCTCTCCACCGCCGAGACCATCCTACAGGTCCTGCGCGGCGGCATGGCATTCACCCGCGATGAGGCGATGCTGCTCGACGTTATGCTCATGCTGCATGCCGAGCACGGCGGCGGCAACAACTCCACCTTCGCCTGCCGCGTGCTGTCCTCTTCGGCAACCGACCCGTATTCCGCTTACGCCGCGGCTATCGGCTCGCTCAAGGGCCCGCGCCACGGCGGTGCCAATGCCAAGGTCGTGTCTATGCACGAGGACATCCGCGCGCATGTCTCCAACTGGGAGGACGAGGACGAGGTTGCAGCCTACCTGGGCAAGATTCTCGACAAGCAGGCCTTCGACGGCACGGGCCTCATCTACGGCATGGGCCACGCCGTCTACACGCTGAGCGACCCGCGTGCCGAGGTGTGCCGCCGTTACGCGCGCTCACTGGCAGCCAAGAAGGACTTGGGCGAAGAGTTCGCACTCATCGAGCGCATCGAGCGCCTGGCACCGCAGGTGATGCGCGACCACGGCATGACCAAGCCCATCTGCGCCAACATCGACCTGTACACAGGCTTTATCTACAAGATGCTCGGCGTGCCCGAAACGCTCTTTACGCCGCTATTCGCCGTCGCCCGCATGGCCGGCTGGTCGGCACACCGCATGGAAGAGCTCTTCTGCGCGCACCGTATCATCCGCCCCGCCTATCGTCCGGTGATCGAGCCGCTGGAGTACAAGCCGCTCGCCGACCGCTAGGACGCGGACCGTTATAGAACCCGAGCGTGGCCAGGGACCCAAGCCCTCGGCCACGCTTTTTATGCCAGTAGAAAGGGCTGCATCGAATGATTGTGTTTTCCGACATGGATGGAACGCTGCTGACGAGCGATAAGCAGATGAGCGACGCCACCTGGGCGATGCTCGACGAGCTCGCGCGCCGCGGTATTGAGTTTGTGCCCTGCACGGGGCGCCCGCTGTCGGGCGTCTTTGAGCCCATCCTCGCCCACCCCGCCGTACACTACGCAGTCTGCGCCAACGGTGCCAGCGTCTGGCAGCTCGACGACGGTACGCCTACCGATGTCTCACGTGCTACGCGCATTTTGAGCCGACCGCTCGACCGCGCCATCGCCCACCGCGTCCATAGCATTGCCGCCGGCCACGATGTGACCTTCGATATCTTCGCGGACGGACAGTGTTTCCTCCCCCGCTCGCTCTACACGCGCCTGGACGAGTTCTGTGGCGGCGATCCTCACATCGCGGCTTCGCTCAAGCGCACGCGAACGCCGATCGACATGGATATCGACAACAAAATTGACGAAGTCGAGGTGCTCGAACGCATCGCCATGTACTGGCACAACCCGGCCGATCGCGACGCCATCGCGGCAGCGCTCGACACGCTCGAAGGCATCGAGGTTACGCGTTCGTACGCCATGAATATCGAGGTCATGGGCGAGGGAGCCACCAAGGGAACGGCATTGGCGTGGCTATGTGGGCATCTGGGCGAGTCTCTCGCCGACGCCTGGGCCTTCGGCGACAACATCAACGACATTCCCATGCTGCAGGCAGCAGGCCACGGCATGGCGATGATCAACGCCGAGCCCGAGGACCGCGAGGTGGCCGACGCCATCACCGGATACGACAACGACCACGACGGCGTCGCCCACACCATCATGGCCGCCCTCGCCTAGCAGCAGCAACCCGGCAGAAAAGGAACGTCCCTAACTGCTGGATTAAGCAAGGCTCTCCAGAACACGGCGGAGTTCTTGCTGGACGGCGTGGTCGCGGTTACAACCCACCACGCGATCGGCCACCGCCTTAAGCGCGGGGCGCGCGTTTTCCATCGCGCAGCCCGTGCCGACAAAGCGAATGATCTCGTAGTCGTTCATCGAGTCGCCAAACGCCATGACCTCGTCGCGACCAATGCCGTAATGCTCCGCGAGCTGCGCGATACCCGAGGCCTTCGACACACCGGGCTGCATGGCATCGATCCACGCGTTGCCCGAAGGCGCAAAAGTAAAGAGCTGACCAAGTTCGCGCTGTAGCACGTACGCACTGTCCATAACCGCACTGTCGTCGCAAAAGATACTCGCTTTGATGATATTTACGCCGGGATCGGGCAGCTCCCAAATACGCTCGGCATTGGGAAGGTCCTTATCGACCTCACGCACGAACTTGCACTCGTCATCGAGCAGGAAGGACTTGGTTCGGTCAAAGAGCGCAAGATGCAGATTGGGAAACGTCCTGACGGCTTGGGCGAGCCTTCGAATCGCCAGGTGGGAATACACCTCACGGTCTACCATCTTACCGTCGGCGTAGACTTGGGCGCCGTTAGCGGCGACAAAGTCCATCTTGTCGCGAACGGGCGCAAAGAACTCGCACAGGCGATCGTAGCGACGACCTGACGATGCGGCGAAATGCACGCCATGCTCGTGTAGCGCCAGAATCAGTTCGTAGGTCTCGGGAGGCACCTGGCCGTTTTCGTCAAGCAGTGTGCCGTCCATATCGGATGCAATCAGTTTAAACATAGAAAAGCTCCCTTCGGGCTTGTTGGAATCGAACGTGTATCCGATTCCAACGTACCCAAAGGGAGCTCAAATAAGACTCCGCGGGCGTAAACGTTACATAGACCTGGCAAATAGCTCACGCGTGCCAGAGAGCCCACGACCGCGGCGGCAGGCGACACGCCACCCCGATGACTAGTCGGCGTAGGTGAAGGTTGTAACGTCGAACATGCCCTCGGGGCGGATGCGGAGCGTCGGGATAACCGGCAGGGGCAGGAAGATGATGCCCATGATGGGGTCGAGCGGCGGCTCAATACCCATGGCGCGTGCCTTGACCATAAAGTCGTCGTGCTGCGCGGCAACGTCCTCGGCCGTGCCTTCGCTCATAAGGCCACCGAGCGCCAGCGGAATGCGCGCCACGACCTCGCCGTTACGCACCAGCACGTGGCCGCCCTGGCCCACGGCCTCAACGGCAGCCATCATATCGGCCGCGTTGTCGCCCACCACGCACACGTTGTGCGAGTCGTGGCCGATCGTCGAGGCGATGGCACCGCCCGTAATGGTAAAGCCACGCACCCAGCCGCGACCAATGTGCTTGCCAACAAGACCCAGGCCCGCAGGGCCATCACCGTCGGCCCCCTCGGCCTGCAGTGACAAGCCGCGGCCGTGGCGCTCGATCAGCATAATGCGGCGCAGGCCCTCGGCATTCTCGGGACGAGCCATGCCCGTGATGGCCTTGCCCGGCACCACGTCGATCACGGCCTCGCCCGGCTTAAAGGCATAGTCGAACACGTCAAGCGATAGCTTCGGCAGCTTAACGGAAGCACGCAGCTCATCGGCAAGGGCCGCAACCTCGGCCATCTCGGGTGCGATCTCGCCCACAAAGGTGCCGTCCTGCGCCACCAGAGCACCGGCGGCATATACGCGATGCGGAGCCGTGGCAAACGTCAGGTCGTTGAGTACCAGCAGGTCGGCACGCTTGCCCGGGGCGATGGCGCCACGCAGCTCGTGCGGGTCGCGGCAACCGTGGTCCAGGCCAAACGCCTCGGCCGTGGAGAGGGACGCCATAGAGATGGCAACCACGGGGTCGATACCGGCCTCGATAGCCACGCGACAGGCATTGTCGATCATGCCGGTCGCAAGCGCATCGGAAGGGGCGCGGTCGTCAGTCGCAAAGCAACAGCGGCGGGCGCGCGCGGGATTCTCCAGCAGCATCGGCGACAGGTTGGCCAGGTCATGGCTGCAGGTGCCCTCGCGCAGCATCACGTACATGCCACGAGACAGCTTGTCGAGCGCCTCCTCGGGAATCGTCGACTCATGGTCGGCGATAATGCCCGCCGCGGCATAGGCATTGAGGTCCTTGCCGGCAACGAGCGGCGCATGGCCGTCGACCTGCTTGGACGGCGTCTGGTTGGCAGCATCGATGCGAGCACAGGTCTCAGGATCGGCCATAAAGACACCCGGCAGGTTCATCATCTCGCCCAGGCCAAAAACGTCGCCCGGATGCTCGGCAAAAAACGCCTGCATGTCAGCGGCGGTAATCACAGCGCCCGCTTGCTCATCGGGCAGCGCGGGCACGCACGAAGGCATCATGTACTTGATGGAGATGGGTGTACGGCGGCCGTCCTCGATCATAAAGCGCAGACCGTCCAGGCCCGCCACGTTGGCAATCTCGTGGCTGTCGGCAATGGCGGTGGTGGTACCGCGCGTCGCCGCCATGCGCGCATACTCGGCGGGGCGGATGTTCGAGGACTCAATGTGCAGATGTCCGTCGATAAAACCGGGGGCGAGATAGCGACCCTGGCAGTCGATAACCTCGGCAGCCTCATAGGTACCGGCGGCATCGTCGCGCCCGTTGTAGAGCACGCCGACGATTACGCCGTCCTTGACGGCAACGCTACCGGGCGCCACGCGCTGACCGTACACGTCGACAATCTGCGCATTGGCAAACAGCGTGTCGACGGGCACGCGGCCCTCGGCAGCGTCGATCACAGACCTCATGACCTCAACGGACATACATACTCCTTTAACCGTAGAAATAACTGCGGGGCGGACGGGCCTTCACCGCAGCAAGCCAATAGCCATTGTATGCCCAAACGATGGGTCGGGAATACACCCCCCTCCGCTTAACGGCACACGCCACCCCGCGCAATGAGAAGGAGTGTCCCCCTACGACTACTCATTTATGTCTGTCCCCAATGAGTACCCCGATGTTCTGGCAACGACAGCGAAAACCCGCCAGAGCGAGCAAGGTGCCTTGAAACGAGGCGGCATTGATCTTCTGGTCATGCCGCCGAAGTTGAAAGACAGATTGCCGCTCTGGCGGGTTTGCAGCGTCAACCGGTTACGCGGTTTGGTAAAACCGCGTAACTAAACCAGCTTGAAGCCCTTGCGCTTGCCCACGGAGAGGGTGTCGCCCAGTTTGAGGGCGCTCGGATCGATGTTGTAGCTCTTGGGAGCCACAGCCTTGCCGTTGACCTTGACGCCGCCGCCGTCGATGTCGCGGCGGGCCTGACCGGCGCTGGCCGAAAGGCCCAGGTCCTTGAGCAGGCCGGCGAGGTAAATCTGGCCCTCGTCGTTGACGGTCAGTTCAACGTGCTTCTCGGGGAAGTCGGCAAGCTGGCCCTCCTTGAACACACGGTCGAACTCGGCCTGTGCCTCGTCGCCGGCGCCGGCGCCGTGGTAGGTGTCGCACAGGTCGCGGCCCAGCGCGCGCTTGAGCTCGTAGGGGTCGGCAGAACCATCGGCCAAGGCGGCGTCGATCTTGTCGACCTCGGCCGGGGCGAGCGAACTGGCCAGACGATAGTACTTGCCGATCATCTCGTCGGGGATGGACATGGTCTTGCCGAACATATCCTTGGGAGCATCGGTCAGGCCGATGTAGTTACCGTAGGACTTGGACATCTTACGGACGCCGTCGGTGCCCTCGAGCAGCGGCATGGTGAGCGCGATCTGCGGTTCCATGCCCATCTTCTCCATGAGCTCGCGGCCGGCGAGCAGGTTAAAGAGCTGGTCGGTGCCGCCCATCTCGACGTCGGCCTTGATCTGCACGGAGTCGAAGGCCTGCATCACAGGGTACAGGAACTCGTGCAGGGCAATCGGCGTCTGGGACTGGTAGCGCTTGGTAAAGTCGTCGCGCTCGAGGATGCGGGCGACGGTGAACTTGGAGCACACCTGCAGCAGGCCGGCCAGGTCCATCGAAAGGATCCAGTCGCCGTTGTGCACGATGGTGGTCTTCTCGGGGTCCAGGATCTTCATGGCCTGGCTCACGTAGGTCTCGGCGTTGGCCTCGATCTGCTCCTGCGAAAGCTGCGGGCGGGTGGAGTTCTTGCCCGAGGGGTCGCCGATCAGCGCAGTGCCGTTGCCGATGATAAGGGTGACGTTGTGGCCCAGGTCCTGGAACTGACGCATCTTGCGCAGGGGCACGGCATGGCCCAGGTGCAGGTCGGGGCTGGTGGGATCGACGCCGAGCTTGATGTTGAGGGGCTCGCCCTTCTCAAGCTTCTTGCGAAGGTCGGCCTCGGGGACGATCTGCGCTGCACCCGAGGTGATGATACGCATTTGCTCGTCAACAGACAGCATTGGGTATCCTCCTTTTGCTATAGCACCCTCACCGGATACGGCGGTGCTGGAAGTTCATAAACCCACTAATAATAACCAAAACAGCGCGACGCGGCACCTACGACAGGAAAATCCTCGTCCTGCCGCACGCGTCGATAACGACCGGCAAACGCGTGCCGTCACGTTCGACCAAAAAGCGCGCCTGCTGACGGCGCGAGCAGTCACGGCAACGGACCTGCCCCGTTGCATCCGTGGCGCAGGCGCCCTCGGCAGTCAGCAAGCAGTGCTCGCACACCATGAGCTCGGGACGGTCGGCATCGACAGGCCCCAAGACACCGGGGCAAGCGGCAAGTTCGGCAACACGCTCCGCATCATTGCCGAGCAACTCGGCCGACAAGCACACCCGCCCCGCACCGAGTCCGCGCAGCCAGGTAAGCGTGGCCCGATTGGCACAGAACACCGGCGCCGCCACGTCAAACGTTGTGCCCAGCTCGCGGGCCATCGCCACTTGTCCCAGATTGCGGCAGACGACGCGCCCGGCACGCTGCATAAGCGCCCGAGTCCGCTCGGCGTCGCCCGCGCGGCACACTTCGTCGAGCACCACCGTTGTATCGGACAGATCTCGCTCATCGCGCGGACCCACATCCATCAGCTCCCAGGCAAAGACCATACGAGCAAAATCCTCGCGCTTTGCCGGCCCCGCCGACCCCGCCAACTCCGTCGACGCACCGCCATCCACCGCAGCGCCCTCAAAGGGCAGCACCTCAACGGCACGCGCAACGGGCGCAATCGCATCCGCCTCGGCCCGCATGCGCTCCAACACCGCCGCCGTCTGATCCAACACGCCGGCGCTGCGAATCAGATAGACCTCGCAGCCCGCGTCCACCTTACGTTTGCAATGCACGACGATGCGCTCCCCCGCAGCGGCATCCACGGGGCAAGGCACCTGTGGCCAGCGCTTGGGCACATCGGGACGCGCGTCGGCACCCGGGTAAAATCGGATTTCGAGCGTATCGCCCGCCGCCACGGCGGCATCAAGCTCAACCGTCACCTCTTCGTGACCCACCGCCACCAAGTGGCCCACGCGCACGCCCTGGTTGATCGCGCGCTCAAAGCTCATGAGCTCGGCACCCGAACGACCCCGCAGGTAAGCATCGGTAAACCCACGGTTAAACGACCTTCCCAGCTCGCGTTCAAGCTCTTCCACGGCACCGGAGTCCCACGCGCCGTCGCACAGCATATCGAGTGCCCGACGCCATACCCTCACCACGTTGAATACGTAATCGGGATTCTTCATGCGTCCCTCGATCTTGAGCGATGCCACGCCGGCGGCAACAAGCTCGGGCAGGTGCGCGATACCCAGATAGTCACGCGGACAAAGCAGGCGGTCTCCCTCGACGGCAACAACACTCTGCCCCGCCTCGTCCACTAGGTCGTACGCCAGACGGCACGGCTGCGTGCAGTCGCCGCGCATCGCCGAGCGCCCACGCCGCAAGGCCGAGAACTCGCACGCCCCCGAATAGCCGATGCAAATCGCACCGTGGCAGAATACCTCGATGGGCACGCCCGTGGCACAGAGCGCCGCAATCTCGTCGACCGTCAGCTCGCGTGCCGTCGTCACGCGCTCGACCCCCAGCTCATCGGCGGCAAGCCGCACGGCACCCTCGCTATGAGCGCCCGCTTGCGTGGACAGGTGAATCTCGACCCCGGGAATCGCCGCGCGCAGCGCGCAGACCAACCCGGCATCGGCGACAATCAGAGCATCGGCGCCCAGCTCCAGTGCATGAGCTCCCAACGCCACCGCGTCGGACAACTCATCGTCAAACACGAACACGTTGAGCGTTACGTACACACGCACGCCATGGGCATGCGCCACGGCGCAGCCGCGCGCAAACTCGTTATCCGTAAAGCCATGGGCGCTCACACGGGCGTTAAAGCCGCCCAACCCCGCATAGATGGCATCGGCACCCGCGGCGATGGCCGCAAGCATCTGGTCGAGTCCGCCCGCCGGCGCCAGCAGCTCGGGCAGCGCCGCACCGGCAGCATCCAATCCAGTCTCGTATTGTCCGCTCGGCCCCATCGTCCGAATCGCCATCGACAAACTCCTTACCAAGGTATGCATTCACTCTGAAAAATGCCGTCTTCCAGCATACACGAGGCCTCGCGCGCCCCGTTTGGTTTATCGTGTAATAACTTATGTCCATCCTGCCCCGACGGCACATCCACCGTCCGGCACGACATACCTGGAGGTCAATATATGGGTCCTCGCCAACGACAGGGACGCAGCCGTTCAAAGACGCATGCTCTGCCCATAATCCTGCTCTCGTTTTTGGGCTTTCTGCTGATTGCGGGCGTGGCATTTGGCATCGGCATGGTCGGCAACGTCAACCGCTGGCTGTCCGATCTGCCCGACTACACCGACGCCAACGCGTATCTGGTGAGCGAGCCCACCGAGATCGTCGACTGCAACGGCAACAAGATCGCGAGCTTCTACACGCAAAACCGCAAGTCTATCACCAAGGACGAGGTCTCCCCCTACGTGCTGCAGGGCACCGTTGACGTCGAGGACGAGCGCTTCTACGAGCACGGCGGTATCGACCTGTGGGGTATCGCGCGTGCTGCGGTGGCAACCCTCGGTGGCGGGCACGAAGGCGCCTCGACTATCACCCAGCAGCTTGTGCGCAACACCATCCTGCAGGAGGAGCAGTTCGACTCGACCATTGAGCGTAAGGTGCGCGAGGCCTACATCGCCATCAAGATGGAGGACATGTACTCCAAAGACGAGATCCTCATGATGTACCTCAACACCATCTACTACGGCCATGGAGCATATGGCATCGAGGCCGCCGCCGAGACCTAT
Organism: Collinsella sp. AF36-3AT; assembly: GCF_003475205.1. Classification (NCBI taxonomy): domain Bacteria; kingdom Bacillati; phylum Actinomycetota; class Coriobacteriia; order Coriobacteriales; family Coriobacteriaceae; genus Collinsella; species Collinsella sp. AF36-3AT. The sequence goes on from NZ_QROZ01000001.1 coordinate 261,734, forward strand.
CTGTCCAAGACCGCCGCCGACCTCAGCCTGAGCGAGGCCGCGCTGCTCATCGGCCTTCCCAACTCGCCCTCGCAGTACGACCCCACGGTTAATCCCGACCTGGCGCTGTCCCGCCGCAACAAGGTTCTGGACAACATGCTGCGTCTGGGCCACATCACGCAGGAAGAGCACGATGCCGCACAGGCTGAGCCCATCACGCTTAACGTGACCGAGATTTCGGGCAGTGGCGTCGATGTGTACTCTCAACCCTACTTTGTCTCCTACGTAAAGCAGCTGCTTGAGCAGGAGTTCTCCACCGACGTGCTCTTTAAGGGCGGTCTGACCGTCAAGACCACCATCGACCCCACCATGCAGCAGGTTGCCGAGGAGGCTGTGCGCTCGCAGCTCGACACGCTTTCTCTCGACGGCCTGGACATGGGCATGGTCGTCGTTGACCCCAAGACTGGCTACATCAAGTGCATGGTGGGCGGCTACGACTATAACGCCGACGAGAATCACGTGAACCACGCTACGGCAAAGCGCCCCGTGGGCTCCACGTTTAAGGCCTTTACGCTGGCAACCGCCATCCAAAACGGTATGAACCCCAACGTTACCCTCAACTGCAACTCGCCTCTTACAGCCAAGGGCACCACGACCAAGGTGCAAAACTATGCCAACCAGAGCTATGGCAACATCACGCTTAAGCAGGCAACGGCATACTCATCCAACACCGGCTACATTCAGGTGGCAGAAGCCATCGGCAACAACAAGATCATGTCGCTCGTCAAAAAGCTCGGCATCGATCCCGCCAAGGACAATATCGAGGACGTTCCCGTCATGACGCTCGGCACCGGGTCCATCTCGCCGCTCGAGATGGCATCGGCCTACGCCACTTTTGCCAACGGCGGCCATTATCGCCAGCCGATCGCCATCACCGAGATCGACTCGCGCACCGGCTCGGTGCTGTACCAGCACACCGACAATCCCACGCAGGTGCTCACCGAAGGCGAGGCTGCCGCGGTTACCGACGTTCTATCCGGCGTCATGCAGGGCAGCGGCACGGGTGCCGCCGGCGCGCTGAGCGTCAACCAGCCCTATGCCGGCAAGACGGGCACCACTGACAACACCACCAACCTGTGGTTCTGCGGCTACACGCCGCAACTGGCATGCGCCCTGTGGACCGGTTATTCCGCAGGCGAGATTCCCATCCAAAAGTACGGTACGGACCTGCTGGGCGACAGCACCAACCTGCCCGTCTTTAAGAAGTTCATGAACACGGTTTTGGCCGGAACCGAGCGCGAGGAGTTCCCGACCGGAACGGCCCCCACGTACAAGAACAATAACGTCTGGAAGTTCTACGGCACAAACAACAAAAAAGAAGACGAAGAGGAAAAAGACGAGGAAAAGGAAGAGGAAAAGGAAAAGGAAGAGACCACCACGACGACAACCACGACCACTGAAACCCCGGGCGGCAACACCACCGGCGATAGCGGTACGACAGGTGGCGACGGTGGCACAGGTGGCGACGGTGGCACAGGTGGCGACGGCGGCACGGGCGGCGACGGTGGCACGCCGACGCCTACCCCCGATCCTACGCCCACGCCTGACCCCTCTACGGGCCAGTAAGCGCACAGGACGACTGACACCAAGGCGCCCGAGCAGCACGTACGCTGCTCGGGCGTTTCTTTATTTCGGCAGATGCCATAAGATGCCACGACGGCCCCGGCTGCAAGACCGATAGGGCAACAGGCGACGGCATGCAAAAAGGGCGCTGACCTTCGTCAACGCCCTCGGCAATTACCTATAGCAACAATCGACGCAGCAGCGGCGCCGTGCATCCCCTACTTATGAGAGTTACTCAGCTTGTTGATGAGCGCCTCAAGACGCTCGCCGTCCTCGGCCGTCTGCGCAATGACCAAAATCGTGTCGTTGCCGGCAAGCGAGCCGAGCACGTCGGGCAGCTCCGCAGCATCGACAGCTGCGGCAATACCAGAAGCCGTACCGGGCTGCGCCTTGATCATAACCAGATTATCGGTGCGCAGCACGCCGGTAACCAACTCGGAAACCATGCGCTGCAGATGCAGGTCCTCGGCAAGGACATAGATGCCCTCGGGGAGCTTACGCAGTCCCATGTCCGCGATATCGCGCGAAACGGTCGCCTGCGTGCAATCGAAACCCATGGCGCGAAGCTCGTCTACCAAAACGCGCTGCGTACGTACGTCCTTATTGCGAACAATATCTCTGATGGCATCCTGGCGCCCATTGCGTTTTTTGGCCATACAAAACCTCACTCCAAAAGATGGCGGAGACAATCACTTAGTGATTGAATAGTTTAGCGCTATTTGAGGGTTTTAGTGAATAAGAACGCATTTCGAAACAATTCTATGCAAGTTTGTTTCGTAATGAGCCGTTTAGGCGGTTTTTGCGCCCGTCCGGTTAAGAAAAGCTGCCAGATGCGTACACATCACGCAGCGCGCGGGCTTAGCGCTGGCGATCGGCCCAAACAACAGGCCCAGTCCCCGATGGTTGTCCTTGAGCGCGGCGACCATCTGACGGGTTCGAGGCGCCTCGAGCATATCACGCATGCGGGCGGAACGCTCGATTGACGACACTCCATGCGGGCTCAGACACAAATTCTCGATGCAGGCGACCAGTCCGGCAAAGTAGAACTTTTGGCTTGCCAGCTTGAGCCGACCACCGCTATCTGCTTCCGAGAGTGAGTCCGCAAGCTCGTCGAGCGCCCGGGTGTCATCGGATACCTTGGCATACATGGTGGGATCAAAGGCATCTGTAAGCTTAGGCGCCGCCGCGTGGAAACAAGCGTCGCCGCATCCGGAGACGCGCTGTGCCTGCGAGAGCGCGCACGCCATAAACCCAACCGTGCGAAACGTCTTATCGCACAAAAGACATGCCTCAAACAGTGGACGGCTGTACATCACGCCAGAGACTTGAGCAACCAAGCCGCCTAAAATCAACTGAGGCAGCCCGGCCACCATCGAAGACTTGTCTTCAATGACAATAGAGGCAGCATCCAAGACACGCGAATGGCGCTCTCGATGTGCATCATAGCGGTCGAGCGACACCGTGGGGAACACTATGTCTGCCGCAGTATCGCACGCGATATCGACCATCTTGGAAAGGGACTGCGGAGCAAACCACTCATCGGCGTTCATGGCGATGATTTGAGAGCCGCGCGAGGCATCAAAACCGGCACGAAGACAAGCGCCGCGCTTCGCGTCCTCGACGTCAATCAAATCAATATGGATGTCCCTGTCGGCAGCAACTTGAAGCGAATGGCGCACACCGGGCGCAGCATCGCGGCAGACAACGACAATCTGCAAATCATAGAGGTCTTGGTTCTGGATACTCTCGAGCGCACGCATCGCATAGCTGGGCGAACCTTCTACCACAAGGATCACCGAAAGTCGCGGATGCGAACAACGTCGAACCAAGTTTTCCATCCTCTCGATAGCACCAAATCAAACTGTCGTTCATGGTACACCCGAGCTATAAAAGCAACGAGCCGCCTAACATGTTGCACGCCAAGAACAGATGTTGCACACGCGCAGCTCACACATAGTATGCGCAAGGCACAGACGCGCCGAGCACTCCCCTAGTCGAGAACGACAAGCTCGTCGGGGCCGTAATCCACACCCATAAACGTAAGGCCGCAGGCAGGCGCCGTGGGACCCGCAGCGGTTCGGTCACGGGCGTCAATAACCTCGCGCATCCACTGGGGATCGCGACGATGCATGCCAATCTCCACGAGCGTTCCTACAATGGTACGCACCATCGAGTGCAAAAACGCATTGCCCTCGATAGTGAAGGTCAGGATATCCTCGCCAAAAGCGACCTCGTGGCCAAACTCCGCACGCATCACGCAGCGGTGCGTGGGCTTGCCCACAGCAGAGGCAACCTTGCAAAAGCTCTTAAAGTCCTGCTCGCCCAAAAGCGCAGGGCAGGCGGCCGCCATCGCATCGACGTCGAGGGGATAGCGATGCCACCACACCGCACCGCGCGAGAGCACGGGGCGCGCATCGCGATCGGCAATACGGTACGTATACGTACGGGACCGCGCGTCAAAGCGGGCAGAAAAGCCCCTACGGGCCTTGTAGACCTCGTTTATGGCGATATCTTTGGGCAGGAGGGCATCCATAGCCCTCAGCCACCTACGGCGCGTCAGAGCAAGCTCAGCGTCCGTTACGGGCACGCTAATGTACTGGGCCACCGCATGCACGCCGGCATCGGTACGACCCGCACACGTCAGATCGATCGGGCGGCGCAGCAGCGTCTCGATAGCGCGGCGCAACTCGCCCGCAACGGTCGTCTGGCCCGGCTGCTCGGCAAATCCGCTATAGGACGAGCCATCATAGGCAACACAGAATACAAGCGTGGCATCGAGCTCAGGAATCGAATTGAAATCAGACGGCGCGGTCATGGGCGCTCCCAACAAACAAGCAACGGTATCGCGACAAAAAAAGAGGGGTACGCGAACGTACCCCTCGAATATAGCCTATGCAGACGGATTGTCTACTCAGCGGTCTCCTCAGCAGGAGCCTCCTCGACGGCCTCGACCTTCTTGGGAGCAGCGGCCTTCTTGGGGGCCGGAGCAGCCTTCTTGGCCTTAGGCGTGCAAGGCTCGGTGACGAGCTCCATGATAACGATGGGAGCGTTGTCGCCCTTACGGTTACCGAGCTTCATGATGCGGGTGTAACCGCCGTTGCGGTCCTGCCACATGCCCTGAGCAGCCTTGTCGAAGATCTCGGCAACGAGCTGCTTATCGCCGAGCTTGGCGATAGCCAGACGACGAGAGTGCAGGTCGCCCTTCTTGGCCCAGGTGATGATCGGATCGACGACCGAACGCAGCGCCTTAGCGCGGGTCTCGGTGGTCTTGATGCGGTCGTTCTCGAAGAGGGCCTTAGCAAGGCTCTTCTTCATGGCCTTGGTGTGGCTCGCATCGGTGCCGAGCTTCAGGCCCTTCTTAACGTTGTGACGCATGGTCTAGTTTCTCCTCAAATATGCGAAGCATTAAGCCTTCAGGCTCAGGCCCATGGACTCAAGCTTGTCCTTCACTTCCTCGATCGACTTAACACCGAAGTTACGGATGTTGAGCAGATCGTTCTCCGAGAACTCAACGAGTTGACGGACCGAGTGAATGCTGGCGCGCTTAAGGCAGTTGTAGGAACGGACGGAAAGGTCCAGATCCTCGATCTGCTTGTCCAGCTCGGCGTTGTCGTTGGTGACCTCGGGAGCGAAGATCGAAGCCTCCTCCTCGACCTCGGGGGTCTCGGCAAGGTTCATAAAGGCGGCCATATGCTGGTTGATGATATTGGCAGCCTGGACCACGGCGTCGCGCGGGGCGATGGAGCCGTTGGTCTCGATCTCGAGGACAAGGCGGTCGTAGTCGGTGTGCTGACCGACACGGCAAGCCTCAACGAGCTTGGCGCAACGGGAAACCGGCGAGTACAGCGAGTCGACGTGGATCACACCGATGGGATCGTTGTCGCGCTTGTTAGCCTCGCCAGAGACATAGCCGCGGCCATAGCCGATGCGCATGCTCATGGTGAGATGGCCACCCTCGGTAAGCGTAGCGATGTGCTGCTCGGGGTTGACCAGCTCAAACTCGGACGGAATAAAGAAGTCCGCACCGGTGACCTCGCAGGGGCCGTCAACAGAAATGGTGGCGGTCGCCTCGTCGGTCGTGCCGAGAGCCCTGAAGACAAGACCCTTGACATTCAGGACGATGTCGGTGACATCCTCGACCATGTTAGGGATGGTCATGAACTCGTGCTGTGCACCATCGATCTGAATAGCCTCGACGGCGGCACCCTCGAGCGAGGACAGAAGTACGCGACGAAGGGAGTTACCCAGCGTATCGCCGTAGCCACGCTCGAGCGGCTCGACGGAGACACGAGCAGACGTCTCGTTGATCTCTTCGACCTGAACCTGAGGCCTAATGAATTCTGACATGTATTACCTCCAGCCTCAGCAGCCCGGATGGACTACTTAGAGTAGAGCTCGACGATGAGCTGCTCGTTGATATCACCGCTGATCTGCTCACGCGTCGGCAGAGCGAGCACGTTACCAGACAGCTTCTCGATATCGACCTCGAGCCAGCCAGGGACCTCAAAGCGCTCGGAGGAAATCAGAGCCTCCTTGATGGGGAGGAGGTCACGGAACTTCTCGCCGACAGCGACGACGTCGCCGGCCTTGACGCGGTAGGACGGGATGTCCACGCGCTTGCCGTTCACGGTGAAGTGACCGTGACGGACGGACTGACGAGCCTCTTTGCGGGTGCGGGCGAAGCCAAGACGGAAGACGACGTTGTCGAGGCGAGACTCAAGGATGATCATGAGGTTCTCACCGGTGACGCCGTTCATCTTGCGGGCCTTGTTGAAGTACCCGTGGAACTGCTTCTCCAGAACGCCATAGATGAACTTGACCTTCTGCTTCTCGCGCAGCTGCATGCCGTACTCAGATTCCTTGCGACGGCGCTTGGGCTGACGGATAGATTCCTTCTTGCTGCTGTAACCGAGCTCAGCGGGATCGATCCCGAGCTGACGGCAGCGCTTAAGAACAGGAGTCCTGTCGATTGCCATATTGATACGATCCTTTCAGTTACACGCGGCGACGCTTCTTGGGGCGGCAGCCGTTGTGCGGAATGGGGGTCTTGTCCTGGATGCTCGAGACCTCGAGGCCAGCAGCCTGGAGGGAGCGAATGGCGGTCTCACGACCGGAGCCGGGGCCCTTGACGAAGACGGAAACCTTCTTCATACCGTGCTCCATGGCCTGCTTGGCAGCAGCCTCGGCAGCCATCTGGGCAGCGAACGGCGTGGACTTACGGGAGCCCTTGAAGCCCACCTGGCCAGCCGACTTCCAGGAAATGACGTTGCCCTGGGGATCGGTGATCGAAACGATCGTGTTGTTGAACGTAGAACGAATGTGAGCCTGGCCCACGGAAATGTTCTTACGGTCCGCGCGCTTCAGACGGGCAGCGCGAACGTTCTTCTTAGCAGTAGCCATCTATCTAGCGCTCCTTATTTCTTCTTCTTAGCACCGATCTGACGCTTCGGGCCCTTACGGGTACGAGCGTTAGTGTGGGTGCGCTGGCCGCGGACCGGGAGGCCCTTGCGGTGACGAAGGCCGCGGTTGCAGCCGATGTCCATAAGGCGCTTGACGTTCTGGTTGCGCTCACGGCGGAGGTCGCCCTCAACCATGATCTGGTTCTTATCGATATAATCACGGATGGCGTTAACCTCATCCTCGGTGAGGTCCTTAACGCGCGTATCCACGTTAACGTTGCACTCGACGCAGATCTTCGTCGCAGTGGTGCGGCCGATGCCGTAAATGTAGGTCAGACCGATCTCAACGCGCTTCTCACGCGGGAGGTCGACACCATTAATACGGGCCAACGTAGTCTCCTCTCTTAACCCTGACGCTGCTTATGACGGGGGTTCTCGCAAATGACGAGGACCTTGCCATGGCGCCTAATGATTTTGCACTTATCGCACATCTTCTTGACCGAAGGACGTACCTTCATCGTTCTTCCTTTCGGTAGCGCTCAAACTACTTCCCTACTATCTACTCGCCCAGCCGCAGGCGTTTAAAACTATGGCTGGTCTTCACACACAATCCGACCGTAGGTTGAGCTAAGCCTGCAGTCGGAAATGGAGTGCGCGTATGCGTGCCGCTATTTGTAGCGATAGGTGATGCGGCCGCGGGTCAGGTCGTACGGGGAAAGCTCCACGACAACCCTGTCACCGGGGAGAATACGGATGTAATTCATTCGGATCTTGCCAGAAATGTTGCACAGAACCGAATGACCGTTCTCGAGCTCGACCTTAAACATGGCATTGGGCAGCGGTTCCTTTACCGTACCCTCGAGCTCAATTGCGTCTTCCTTCTTCACAAGCAATCATCTTTCTCTAGAAAACGACAGCGATTGAGTATTCTACAACACGTATGCACGCATCGTAATAACTTCGTAATGGCTCCACAACTAAGTGGAACTTGTTACATTTCTCCGCCTTGGAGCGAACACCAAGCACCTTGGGCATCCGTGGTGATAATCACCGGACCGTCATTGGTAATGGCGACGGTGTTCTCGTAGTGTGCGGCGGGCAGGTGGTCGTTGGTCGTAACAATCCAACCGTCGGAGCCCGTGCTCACATGGTTGGAACCCATCGTAACCATCGGCTCGATGGCAATGACCATGCCGGCCTGGAGGCGAACGCCCCTCCCCTTCTTTCCATAGTTAGGAACGTTGGGGTCCTCGTGCATCACGCGGCCAATGCCATGGCCCACATAGTCACGAAGCACGCCGTAACCGTGAGACTCGGCGAGGGACTGAACGGCGTAACCAACATCCCCGATATGGTTACCGGGAACAGCCTGCTCGATGGCAGCCTTAAGGCAATCGCGCGTGACCTCGCACAGGGCCTTGGCCTCGGGCGTGGGTGTGCCGACAAAAAACGTCCAAGCGTTATCGCCAACCCAACCGTCGACAACGGCTCCCGTATCGATGGAGATGATATCGCCATCGCGCAGGATCATGTCGGGGTTGGGAATACCGTGGACCACGGCATCGTTAATCGATGCGCAAATGGTACCGGGGAACCCGCCGTAACCCTTAAAGGCCGGGGTGCCGCCATGCATACGGATAATCTGCTCCGCGAGCTGATCGAGCTCAAAGGTCGAAACACCAGGGCGCACCATGGCTCCAACGTGGCGGAGCGCCATCTTAGATAGCGCTCCTGCCTTCTTCATCTGCTCGATTTGCGTTGCAGACTTAATCTTGATCATAGACCGAGAGCCTCTTTGACATCCCCGTACACGGTCTCGCGAGCCTGGTCACCGTTGACCGACTTGAGCAGACCCTGGCCACGATAGTAGTCGACGAGCGGGCTCGTGGACTTCTCGTAGACGTCGAGACGGTTCTTGATGGTCTCGGGCTTGTCGTCGTCGCGCTGATACATCTCGCCGGCGCACTTGGGGCAGGTAGCATCGGCAGCGGTGCCGGTGTAACCGCAGGCGCGGCAAGTGCGACGCGAAGACAGACGAGCGATGATGACCTCGGGGGCCACGTCGACCAGAAGGGCGCAGTCGATCTCGCGACCCATGGCGGAGAGCTCGGAATCGAGCGTCACAGCCTGGGCGGTGTTGCGCGGGAAGCCGTCGAGGATGAAGCCCTGCTGGGCGTCATCGGCAGCAAGGCGCTCCTTGACAAGGTCGATCACGAGCTGGTCGGGAACGAGCTCGCCAGCGTCCATGTACTTCTTAGCCTGAATACCAAGCTCGGTGCCACCCTTGACGGCAGCACGCAGCAGGTCGCCCGTGGAAATGTGAGCGACGCCAAACTCGGCGACGAGCTCCTGTGCGACGGTGCCCTTACCGGCACCCGGAGCTCCGAGCAATACGAGGTTCATGAGCAATCCTCCTCTAGCCTATTTAAAGAATCCATCGTAATCATACATCTTGATCTGGCCTTCGAGCTTATCGACCGTGTCGAGCACGACGCCGACCATGATGAGGATGGACGTGCCGCCAAATGCCTGGATCAGATGGTTACCCGTGAAGGAGAAGATGATCGAAGGCACGATGGCGATGAGCGCCAAAAAGACAGCGCTGGGAAGCGTGATCTTGTTGAGCGCGTTCTTGATGTAGGCCGCGGTAGCCCTACCCGGACGGACGCCCGGAATAAAGCCACCCTGCTTCTTAAGGTTGTCGGCCGTGTCATCGGGGTTGAACACCATGGAGGTGTAGAAGTACGCGAAGAACACGATGAGGACAACGTTAAGCACCCAGTTGAGCCAACCGGTCGAAAGCGCAGAGGCAACTGCCTGAATCCAGCCGATGCCGGGGAAGAACACGGCAATCTGAGCCGGGAAGTACAGCAGCGCCGAGGCAAAGATGATCGGCACGACGCCCGCGGTGTTGACCTTGATGGGCAGGTAGGTGGTCTGGCCACCCATCATGCGACGGCCCACGACGCGCTTGGCATAGGAGACCGGGATGCGGCGCTGGCCGCGCTCAAGGAAAACAATCAGCGGGATAACCAGCAGGATGATGGCGCAGATGATCACCATGGTGATGATGCCACCGGCATTACCCTCGGTGCTGGAGAAGATAGCCTGCGGAAGGCCGGCCATGATGTTCGCAAAGATGATCAGCGACATGCCATTGCCGATACCGCGCTGGGTGATGAGCTCACCAATCCACATGATCAGCATGGCGCCCGCAGTGAGCGTGCCGACGACCATGAGGTCGAAGATGATCTCGGGAGCGCCGGCGCCATTAAAGCTGATGCCGAAGCTCTTAAAGAGGAAGAGGTAACCCACGGAGTTGAGGATTGCCAGAGCCAAGGTGAGGTAACGCGAATACTGCGTAATCTTGGTCTGACCGACCTCGCCCTCGCGGGCAAGCTCATGCAGGGAAGGCACGACGGCCTGGAGCATCTGGAGGATGATCGAGCTGGTGATGTAAGGCATGATGCCCAGCGAAAACACCGACACATAGCTCAACGCGCCGCCAGAGAAAAGATTCAGGAGGGCCATAGCACCTGCGGCGACCGAATTGTTATCGGTCGAGAAAAGGCCCAGCATCCCCTGGAAGGGAATGCCGGGCACAGGAACGTGCGCACCAATGCGGTACACGACGAGCATAGCTATGGTAAAAAGAATCTTTTCGCGCAATTCTTTGATGCGGAAAGCATTCTTAAGACCATTTAGCACGGCAGCTCGACCTTTCCGCCGGCGGCCTCGATCTTGGCCTGCGCAGAAGCGCTGACCTTGTCGACCTTGACCGTGAACTTCTTGGTGAGCTCACCATTGCCGAGCACCTTGACGGGCTCGAACTCGCTCTTGGTGATGCGAGCGGCCTTAAGAGCGGCACCGTCGATCACAGCGCCATCCTCGAACTTACGCTCGAGACGCTCAACGTTAACAGCGGTGTACTCGATACGACGGGGGTTGCGGAAGCCCGGAAGCTTGGGCAGGCGCATAGCCAGCGGAGTCTGGCCACCCTCGAAGCCGGCACCCTTGGTGCCGCCAGAGCGGGAACCCTGGCCCTTCTGGCCGCGGCCAGAAGTGGTGCCGTGACCCGAAGAATTGCCACGGCCGACGCGCTTACGGTTCTTGGTGGAACCGGGCGCGGGAGTAAGATCGTGAAGCTGCATTTGCTACTCCTCTACAATCTCGACAAGGTGCTTGACCTTGAAGATCATGCCGCGGACGGACTCGTTGTCAGCAATCTCGCGAACCTCGCGGATCCTGTGGAGACCGAGGGCACGGACAGTACGGACCTGGTCCTGCTTGCAACCGTTGGTGCTGCGGACCTGCTTGATCTTGATGGTGTCAGCCATGCTTAGTTCTCCTTACCGACGAACATCTCGGAGACCGTCAGGCCACGGCGAGCCGCGACGTCCTCAGGGCTGGAGAGCTCCTTGAGGCCCTCGACGGCAGCCTTGATGATGTTGAGGCCGTTGTCGGTACCGAGGGACTTGGACAGGACGTTCTTGATGCCAGCAAGCTCGAAGAGGGGACGCACAGCGCCGCCGGCGATAACGCCGGTACCCTCGACAGCGGGCTTGATGATGATGCGGCCGGCACCAAAGTGGCCGAGAACCTCGTGCGGGATGGTGCCCTGCTCGGTCACCGGCACGTGGAACATGTTCTTCTTGGCATCGAGAGACGCCTTGGAGATGGCCAGGGGCACCTCAGCGGACTTGCCCATGCCAACGCCGACGTTGCCCTTGCCGTCGCCAACGACGACGAGAGCGACGAGGCTCATGCGACGACCACCCTTGACGGTCTTCGACACGCGGTTGATGTAAACGACGCGCTCCTCGAACTCGGAGGCCTCGCGCTGCTGCTTCTGATTACGAGCCATGTGCTACATACCTCCTAGAACTCGAGACCGGCGGCACGAGCACCGTCGGCGAGGGCCTTGACGCGGCCATGGTAGATACGGCCACCGCGATCGAAGGCGACCTTGGTGATGCCGGCCTCGATGGCACGCTTGCCAACGAGCTGACCGACCTTCTCCGCAGCCTCCTTGTTCGAGGTGTGGGTGCCCTTGAACTCGGCCTCGAGGGTCGAGGCAGAGACGAGCGTCAGGCTGGAGCCCTTGCTGTCGTCGATGATCTGGGCATAGATGTTGGCGTTAGTACGGGTCACGCGAAGACGCGGACGCTCGGAGGTACCCGAGACCTTGCCGCGAACACGACGCTGACGACGCTTGAGGCCTTCCAGCTTCGCCTTATGCTTGTTCATACGTAAACTCCTAAAAAGGTTGATCTTGCCAGCACCTGACGGGGTGCTGGTCTTATGCGAGTGAGTCGGTTACGACTACTTGGCGGCCTTACCCAGCTTGCGGCGGATGTGCTCGCCAACGTAGTGGATACCCTTGCCCTTGTAAGGCTCGGGAGGACGATGGCCGCGGATCTCAGCGGCGATCTGACCGACCTGCTGCTTATTGATACCCTTGACGTTCACGTGGGTGTTGTCGGGAACCTCGAAGGTGATGCCCTCGGGAGCCTCGACGATCACGGGGTGCGAGAAGCCCAGGGAGAACTCGAGGTTCTTGCCCTTCTGCTGCACGCGGTAACCGACGCCGGCGAGCTCGAGCTTCTTCTCGAAGCCCTCGGAAACGCCAACAACCATGTTGTGGATGAGGGCGCGGGTGAGGCCGTGGCGGGCACGGGTCTCACGCTCGTCGTCGGGACGGGAAACGGTGAGGACGTTGTCCTCGACGTTGATAGCGAGCTTCTCAAAGACATCGAGCTCGAGCTGGCCCTTGGGGCCCTTGACGACAACGTTGTTGCCGTTGACTGCCACTTCGACTCCGGCGGGAATCTGGACAGGCTTATTACCGATACGAGACACGGTGATCTCCTTTCCTTCTACCTACCGAGCGATTTACCAGACGTAAGCGATGATCTCGCCGCCGACGTTGTGCTTGCGAGCATCGCGGTCGGTCATGACGCCATGGCTGGTGGAAATAATGGCGGTACCAAGGCCACCGCGGACGCGGGGCATGTCGGCAACGCCGGTGTACTTACGCAGGCCCGGCTTGGAAATGCGGCGGATGCCGTTGATGACCTTAGCCTTCTTGGGACCATACTTAAGCGTGATGTGCAGAGTCTTCTGGGGAACGGTGTCCTCGACATCGTAGCCCTCGATGTAGCCCTCCTCGTGCAGAACACGAGCGATCTCGACGAGCTTCTTGCTGCTCGGCATGGAGACCGTGGCCTTGTTCACAGAGTTAGCGTTACGGATGCGCGTAAGCATATCTGCGATCGGGTCTGTAAGGTTCATACAGATTCTCCTTCGTTCTTGATGAACACGTGCTCTTGGTTCTTCGCCGCCCTTAACGGCAAAGCCTAACTAGCGCGTTTTCCCTGTTCCAAACGGATGCTTGAAACGCTGGTAGTGACTTACCAGCTGGCCTTCTTAACGCCGGGAAGCTCGCCCTTGAGTGCAAGCTCGCGGAAGCAGACACGGCACAGGCCGAACTTGCGGTACACAGAGTGCGGACGGCCGCAGCGCTGGCAGCGCGTGTACTCACGAGTAGAGAACTTCTGCTTGCGATTGCACTTGACGATCATCGATGTCTTAGCCACTTATATCCTCCTCACATAGAGTATTGTTCGCCCCAAGCGCCGCCCCCTTGTGGGAACGGCGCTTATAGGGCAGGTGAACCTATTTCTTGAACGGGAAACCGAAGGCGTCCAGAAGGGCCTTGGCCTCCTCATCGGTGTTGGCGGTGGTCACGAAAGTGATGTCCATACCACGCTGGTGATCGACGGAGTCGAAGTCGATCTCGGGGAAGATGAGCTGCTCGGTGACGCCCATGGAGAAGTTACCACGGCCGTCGAAGCTCTTGGCGGAGATGCCGCGGAAGTCGCGGATACGGGGGATCGCGACGGAGGTCAGACGATCGAAGAACTCCCACATACGGTCGCCACGCAGGGTAACCTTGCAGCCGATCGGCATACCAGCGCGCAGGCGGAAGGTAGCGATGGACTTGCGGGCGCGGGTGATCATCGGCTGCTGGCCGGTGATGGCGCGCAGGTCGCGCACGGCACCGTCGATGGCCTTGGAATCAGTAGCGGCCTCGCCGACACCCATGTTCACGACGATCTTCTCAAACTTGGGGATCATCATGACGTTCTCGTACTGGAACTTGTCCTGAAGCTGCTGCTTGACCTCGTTGTTGTACTTGGTCTTCAGACGCGGCACATACTTCTCTTCTGCCATTGTTCACTCCTTCTTGGGGTTTTAAGCACGGGGCGTGGCCACGATGGGTTGTCCTCGTGCCTCCTGGCTGCATCCGTGCCGCTCATGGCATTTCGCGGTTTGGACTCGACGCAGCAGGAGCCGACAAAACAATCGGTACTATACGCGCATCGGGAGCGTATTTCCAGAAAAACCTCGTCTGCCTGCACAACTCCACAACTCCCCCGCACAAATGGGTCCCAAAAAGCAGTTGCGGTGAAATAGGGACTGTTGGGCGGCCTAACAGGCTTAAACAATCCGTATTTCACCGCAACTTATTGGTGGGGATGCGATTAGCGCTTGCGGGGGACGAGCTTGGTGCGGCGCAGGTGGATCATTTCGGCGGCTATGGAGATGGCGATCTCCTCGGGGTCCTCGGCTTCGATGGCGACACCGATCGGCAGGTGCAGCTCGTCGATCTGGTCCTGCGCAAAGCCCTCCTGCTCCAAGCGGGCCCGCACAAAGGCCGTCTTGCGGCGCGAACCCAAGCAACCCAGATAGGCGGGTTTGGCGCGCATGGCCTGAATCACCACATCGATATCGGACTTGTGGCCTGCTGTTGCCACGACCACCAAGTCGCGCGGGCCGATGGGGCACTGCTCAGCAAGGTTCTTGTAGTCGACCAGACGACGATCGTAGACACCGGGCACCCATTCGGGCGTCAGCGTGCCGGGGCGGTCATCGCACGCCACGACGGCAAAGCCCGCCGCCGTGAGCACGCGTGCCGTCGCGGCGCCCACGTGCCCGCAGCCAAAGATGTAGGTCAGACCCTCGGGGCAGAGCGTCTCGATGTGCGCCGGGGGAATCTCGGAGGCAGCGTTGGTATAGGTGACCTTACTCCCCTCCTCCACCAGCGAAAGCCCGGGGCAGCCCGCAATGGTGCGGCGCGATTCCTCGCCATGGTATTCGGCAACATCGCCTTCGAGCGCGTTTGCGATAAACGGCTCAAAATCGATGGTGAAGTCGCCGATGCGTCGATACGCCAAGACGTCGGCAACCGACTGGAGCAACGGTGCCTGGGTCGCATCCAGATGCAGGTAGCACAGGCAGATGGCTCCGCCGCAGATCATGCCGGTATCGGAGTTCTCTCCGCCCATGGTGTAGCGGACCAGACGCGATTTACCCCCGGCCAGCAGCTCGCGTGCCTCGTCCAGCGCAAAGAGCTCAATCTTGCCGCCGCCGATAGTGCCCGCCTGGCTACCGTCGGCAAAGACGGCCATCCAGGCGCCCACGCCGCGCGGTGACGACCCTACCGTGCCGGCCACGACCACGAGCTCGCACGTCTCGCCAGCACGCAGGGCGACAAGCGCCGCATTCACAACATCGAGCTTTTCCATTGCCGCCTTCTATCCTCTAAAGATATCGGTGAGCATAGCGAGTGCCTCGAGCACGCCGCCGCCGACCGACGTCGCCTTGTCCGAAATGTAGTTGATATAGCTGGCATCGCCGCGCGGATCGACATCGGCGCATTTAAAGCCCTCAGTCACCTGCACGCCGTTCGCCAAAAGCCCGCGCAGACAGCCATCGATCTGCGTGCACATGGGCGTATCGCCCGCGTAGCCAATCACATCTCCGACGCTCACGATGTCGCCGATTGCACGGTCGGACCGGAACACGCCGGCGGCGGGGCTGTGGATAACGCGCTCTTTGCCATAGCCGGCGATAATGCCCGGCACGCCCGTGTTGGGCTGGGGCGAACCTTGGGTAATGACACGGCCCAAAAAATGCCCGCGCATGGTCTCGACCACGGCGTCGCAGTCAACCGGCGCGGTAAAGCCCGGTCCCACGGCAATAACGGCAGGCGCCATGTCGCGCGTGGTACCCAGGTTGCGCTTGGCCAGAATCGCGTCGACCACAGCCGCGGGCTTCAGTTCGTCGAGCATCTTGGCCTGGGGGTCCACCACCACGGCGACATCCCCCGCCTCGGTAATCTCAAGCGCCTCGGCCGACGTCTGCGCCAAGCGGGCGCGAATGCCCTCGACCTCGACCTCGCCCAAGCGAATTGCCTCGCAAAAACAGATTGTGCGACGGATGCACGTGGGAACCGCGATATCTGCCATAACGACCGACACGCCGGCGCGCACCAAACGGGCAGCGACACCCGTGGCGATATCGCCGGCGCCGCGAACATAAACGAGCATTCCCGGGACACCTCCCTGTGCTACGGTTTGAGCAGAGCAAAAGCGGTTCGACCGCTACTCTGATGATTATTTATTATCACAGTATTATACGGCGGTGAACAGATGGAAACGGTTAGCGGCAATCTTGTCTCGGCGCTCAGGATCGAGCCGGGCATTACCGCGATTATCGGCAGCGGCGGCAAGTCGACGTTGCTGAAGACGCTCGGCCTTGAGCTTATGCGCGCGGGCGGCCGCGTGCTCCTCTGCACCACCACGCACATGTTTCCCGTCGCCGGCGTCCCGTGGGACGGGTCGAATCGTCGCCTGGACGCCGCACCCTGGAAACCGGGTGCCCCGCATGTTCCCGGCTGCACCTGCGAGGCATGCGCTGGCATGAGCCGCGGAAGCATCTGCCAGGCGGGTATTTTGGACCCGGAGACAGGCAAGCTCTCCGCCCCCGCCGAGCCGCCCAACGAGCTGGCGCAGCGCTTTGACTACGTCCTGGCCGAGGCGGACGGCAGCAAGCGGCTCCCGCTCAAGGCGCACGCCCCGTGGGAGCCGGTCGTTCCCGCCGGGACGGTCAACGTCATCTGGCTCATCGGCGCCTCGGGGCTCGGCAAGCCCATCAACGAAGCCGTCCACCGCCCCGAGCTCTTTTGCGAGCGTTGCGGCTGCGAGCCCACCGACGCTGCCACCCCAGAGCGCGTCGCCCAGGTGCTCAATGCCGAGCTGCGGATGCTGAACCTCAACAATGCCCGCATCATGCTCAACCAAGTCGACACGCTTGCTGACCCAACGATGGCAGATCGCTTCGAGGCAGCCATCAACCGCCCCCTCATCGCCACCAGCCTCCGATAGCCGGCCCCAGCCTCCGCAGTTGCGGTGAAATACGGACTGTTTACGGCCGCCAGGCGGCCAAACAGTCCGTATTTCACCGCAACTGCGGAGGACGCCCTTCCCGCTAGCGGGGGACGTAGCGGCCGGGTTGGGCTCCGGTGGGCTCGCCGTCGCGCGCAGCCAGTACGCCGTTCACAAACACGGCCTTGGCGCGGCCGTGCGCCTCAAAGCCCTCGAGCGGCGTGTAGTCCACGGCCTGATGCTGCGTCGCGGCGCTAATCGTCCAGCGCGCCTTGGGATCCCACACGCACACGTCGGCATCGGCGCCCTCGGCAAGACAGCCCTTGTGCGGATACATGCCAAAGACGCGCGCCGGGTTCTCGCTCATCAGGCGGCACAGATCCTCGGGACCCAGCTGTCCCTCAAAGCTCGTAGCGATCGCGACGGGACGATGCTCCACGCCGGGTCCGCCGTTGGGAATCGCGCGGAAGTCGTCGCGCCCGCGGTCCTTTTGCCCGTGCAGGTTAAAGCTACAGTGGTCGGTCGCAATCGTATCGATCTCGCCGGCCACAAGCGCCTCGCGCAGTGCCGCACGGTCGCCGGCATGGCGCAGCGGCGGACTCATCACGTACTTGGCGCCCGCAAAGCCGTCCTCGCCCTGCTCCAAGTAGCACGTGTCGTCGAGCATCAGATACTGAGGGCATGTCTCGACATAGATGTTCTTCTGCCCGCGCGCTTTGGCAGCGCGAATGGCCTCGAGCCCCAGCTTGGTCGAAAGGTGCACCACGTTGACCGGAGCGTCCCCGGCCAAGTGCGCCAGATACAGCAGGCGGCTCACGGCCTCGGCCTCACACACGTCTGGACGGCTGAGCGCATGGCCCTCGGGCCCGTGGATACCCTGCTCAAACACGCGCTTCTGCAGCGCGTTGACCAACGTGCCGTTCTCGCAATGCACGCACAGGATACCGCCCACGCGCTTGAGCTCCTCCAGCACCTCGAGCGTCTCGGCATCGTCCAGGCGCAGATGGTCGTAGGCAAAGTAGGTCTTAAACGACGACACGCCCGCCTCGCGCATGGCCGAAAGATCGGCGCGGTTGCGCTCATTCCACTCGGCAAGCGCCATATGGAAGGCATAGTTGGCGGTGCAGGTGCCGTCGGCGCGATGATGCCACTCGACCAAGGCATCGGGCATGGTCACGCCGCGATCGGCCGTCGCGTAGTCCACAATGGTCGTCGTGCCGCCGCAGGCAGCCGCGCGCGTGCCGGTCTCAAAGCTATCGGCTGTCCAATCCATGCCGGTCCAGCACTGCATGTGCGTGTGGCCGTCGATAAAGCCGGGAAACACCCAACAGTCGGTGGCGTCCTCGACGGTATCGCCCTCGCCCGGCTCGATTGCCGCGGCAATCCGCACAATCTTGTCGCCCTCCATGGCAAGATCGGCGCGGCGAAGCCCCTGGGGCGTCACGAGTGCGCCGTTTTTGATGATGATCATAATTGCTCCTTATTGATTGATGCAGTTGGCCACGCGATCAAAATACGAGCAGGCGGCGATATGCTCCGTTATGCGTCGCTGTCCTTTGACGGTATCGACGTCCCACAGCTCGTAGGCACGCGCCTCGACCAGCACCACGTCGGCACGGTCCTTGAGGATCGAACCGCCGCCGTCCTTACCCTCAAGACACATAAGTGCATCGAACAGTTCCGCCGGAAAGATCACCGGGCTCGAAGGCTCACCGTTGCACGCAAGGCGCACCGGATGCTTGCGGCCACGCTCGTCAAATGCACGAACCATAGCCTCAAAAGAATCCGAACTCACGAGCGGCTGGTCGCCCGGCAAAAAGAGGCAACCTTTCCAGTTGCGTTCGACTCCCCACGAAAGGCCCGCACGGACGCTTTCGCTGCGCAGCTCGCCATCGTGCAGCACGCACGGGCAATGCTTGTCATCACAAATCTGAGCGACCTCGGGCCAACGCGTCGAAACCACAACGTCAAAGCCCCGGGGAACCGAATCAATGGTCCGAGCAATCAGCGGCTCGCCATAGATATCAGCGAGCATCTTGTTAGAGCCAAATCGCTTGCCCTCGCCCGAAGCCATAATGACGCAACCAAGTTTCATGGCGATACCTCCCCTGAAACCATCGTACCCATAACTCGCGTCGCGGGGCATCTACATCGAAAGCGCTTATCCCGCACGCCCACGATGCAAAAAGGGGCACCCCGCCGGTTGGCAGAGCGCCCCCTTTACATGGCTTACCTCAACCCAGCTTTAGGCCTGGAACCAACGGGCGGTGTTGCGCTCATCGAGGGCCTTGAGGGTAGCAGCGGGATCGGCAACCTTCTGCAGGAACATCATGGCTGCGATAGCGTACGGCTTGTAGCTGGCCTCCTTGTACATGCCCACGCGGTGCATGTCAAAGACGTCGGCGTTGACCTCGCCGTGCTCGCAGGAGACACCGGAGATGTCGGCGGGCAGCGGATGCATAAAGATGGTGTCCTGGCCGTTGGCGGTCTTCTCCATGAGCTCGGTCGTGGAGCACCAATCCTGATGCGTAGCGTTCTGAGCGAGCAGCTCCTTCTCGAGCGCTGCGATGCCGGCGTCGTCGCCCTCGGCGTACAGGTTGGTGCGCTTCTCCATGGCGGCAAACGGAGCCCAGCTCTTGGGGATCACGATGTCGGCGCCCTCGAAGGCCTCGGCCATGGTGTTGACCTGCTTAAAGGTGGTGCCGGACTCGGCGGCGTAGCCCTTAGCGCGCTCGACGACCTCGGGCATGAGGTCGTAGCCCTCGGGGTGGGCCAGGGTGACGTCCATGCCAAAGCGGGGCAGCAGGCTGATCAGCGACTGCGGGCAGGACAGCGGCTTGCCGTAAGAGGGCGAGTAGGCCCAGGTGACAGCAACCTTCTTGCCCTTGAGGTTCTCGAGGCCGCCAAACTCGTTGATGAGGTAGAGCATGTCGGCAGAGGACTGCGTGGGGTGATCGGAGTCGGACTGCAGGGAGATGAGCGTGGGACGGTGATCCAGAACGCCGTCCTCGTAGGCCTGCTGCACGGACTCGGAGACCTCGGCCATGTAGGCGTCGCCCTTGCCGATGTACATGTCGTCGCGGATGCCGATGACGTCGGCCATGAAGGAGATCATGGTAGCGGTCTCGCGGACGGTCTCGCCGTGAGCGATCTGGGACTTCTTCTCGTCCAGGTCCTGCAGCTCAAGACCGAGCAGGTTGGCTGCCTTAGAGAAGGAGAAGCGCGTACGGGTGGAGTTGTCACGGAACAGGGAGACGGCCAGACCCGAATCGAAGATCTTGGACGAAACGTTGTTCTCGCGCAGCTCGCGCAGGGCGTCGGCGACGATGTAGAGCGCCTTGAGCTCATCGGTGGTCTTATCCCAGGTGTGCAGGAAGTCGCTGCCGTACATGCCCTTAAAATCGAGGCCGTTCAGCTGCTCGACGAGCTCGGTAAACTTGGCGTCCATGTAAATATCCTTTCCAAAGATGAAACGATTGCAATGAGCAGATGTGCTCCGGCATGCGCGTGTGGCTAGAACATGCAGAGCACTATGACGAGGACCCGCTACCGTTGAGGAAGCATGGGAGATAACGACCGCGGGCCCCAAGTCAACAGGGGGTGCCGGGGACACGAGCTGTCCCCGGCTCAACAAGATCGAGGAATGGGACTAATCGATCTTGTTGTTGGTCAGACCGGCGCGGAACACGGTGGCGTCGCCATCGGCCTGGCTCGGATCGTAGAGGTTCAGGGCAGCCACATACATGGCGGCAGCGGTGACCAGGTCGTCCTTGTAGGTGACCTCGTTGGGAGCGTGAGCCTGAGACTCGGCACCCGGGCCGAAGCCGACGCAGGGGATGCCATAGCGGCCCTGGATGGAAACGCAGTTCGTGGAGAAGGTCCACTTGTCGCACAGCGGGCGACCGGTGCGCTTGTCCATGCTGGGCTCGCAGCCGATGCGCTCGTCACCGAACATGGCCTTGTGGGCGTCGACGAGGGCCTTGACGTGCGGAGCGGTCTCCTTGTTGATCCACGTGGGGAAGTAAGCCTCGGTCTCGTAGACCTCGCCGGTCCAGGACGGACGGTCGTACATGTACATGGAGACCTTCACGTCGTCGCCGTACTTCTTGGCGGCCGGCAGGTTGCGGATCTCGTCCAGGCAGGACTCCCAGGTCTCGCCGGCGGTCATGCGACGGTCGATGGAGATGGCGCAGGAGTCAGCGACAGCGCAGCGGCTGGGGCTGGTGTAGAAGATCTGGCTGACGGTGCAGGTGCCGCGGCCCAGGAAGCGGGCGTCCTCGAAGTGCTCGGGGTTGTACTTGGGGTCGAGCATCTTGACGAGACCCTTGATGTCGGTCGACTCGTCGCAGCCGTTGTTGTTGAGGGCGCGGACATCGGCGATGATGTCGGCCATCTTGTAGATGGCGTTGTCGCCGCGGTCGGGAGCGGAACCGTGGCAGGAGGTGCCGTGAACGTCGACGCGGATCTCCATGCGGCCGCGGTGACCGCGATAGATGCCGCCGTCGGTGGGCTCAGTGGAAATGACGAACTCGGGCTTAATGCCGTCCTTGTTGTAGATGTACTGCCAGCACATGCCGTCGCAGTCCTCTTCCTGGACGGTGCCGACGACCATGATCTTGTAGCCCTCGGGGATGAGGCCCATGTCCTTCATCATCTTGGCTGCGTAGGTAGCAGAAGCCATGCCACCCTCCTGGTCGGAGCCGCCGCGGCCGTAAATGATCTCGTCGGTCTCGTAGCCCTCATAGGGATCGGCATCCCAGTTCTCGATGTTGCCGATGCCGACGGTATCGATGTGAGAGTCGATGGCGATGATCTTGTCGCCCTCGCCCATAAAGCCCATGACGTTGCCCAGGCCGTCGACCTTGACCTCGTCATAGCCAAGGCTCTCCATCTCGGCCTTGATGCAAGCGACAACCTCACCCTCCTCGCAAGACTCAGAGGGGTGGCTAATCATTGCGCGAAGAAAACGCGTCATATCAGCACGATGGGACTCAGCCGCAGCCTTAATGGCATCAAAATCGAGTTCTTTAGTCATAACAGTCAACCTTTCTACAAGGGTTTACCTACAGGTAGATATTTCAGATAGATCACTTGTGCCAAGCGGCGTGAGGTTGAGCACCCCACAAGCAAGTAACCATAGGAGGCGGACGGAGGACTTTGCTCCGTCGCGAGTTCCGCACGAGCCGGAGAGCACTTAATGTGCTCTCCGTGCGAGCAGGACTGTCCGAGCAGGGAGTAAAGTCCTCCGGCTGCCTCCGGACAGGTCAGTCTGCTAGCAGGTCGGATACTCGCCCTCCCAGACGATGCGACGGTACTGATCCGGATCGGTGTCGCCCTCGGTGGAGAAGCAGAGCACGGAGCTCGTCTTGTCCAGGCCGATGAGCTCCTTGAGCTCGGCGTACTCGGGATCGAGCATGAGGGTCTCGACCAGGCCGGTGGTCACGGCGCCGGACTCGCCGGAGATGACGCGCGGGTCGCCCTTCTCGGGAGCACCCAGGGTACGCATACCGCGAGCGGTGACCCAGTCGGGGCAGGACACGAACGCGGTGGTGTGGTTGCGCAGGATATCCCAGCCCAAGATGTTGGGCTCGCCGCAGCACAGGCCGGCCATGATGGAGGGCATGTCGCCGTCCACAATGCGCGGATCGCCGTCGCCGGCGGCAGCGCCCTTGTACAGGCAGGCGGCAGGCGCGCACTCGACCACGACGAAGGTGGGCGGGTTATCGGGATACAGGTTGGTGAAGTAGCCCACCACGGCGCCGGCGAGCGAGCCTACGCCAGCCTGGACAAAGACGTGCGTCGGGCGGTTGATGGCCATCTCGCGCAGCTGCTCGGCAGCCTCGGAAGCCATGGTGCCGTAGCCCTCCATGATCCAGGACGGGATCTTCTCGTAGCCCTCCCAAGCGGTGTCCTGAACGATAACGCCGCGCTCGCAAGCGTCGGCCTCGGCGGCGGCCATGCGCACGCACTCGTCGTAGTTGACCTCTTCGATGGTCACCGTGGCGCCCTCGGCGGCGATGTTATCAAAGCGGGGCTTGGTGGAACCCTTGGGCATGTGCACGACGGCCTTCTGGCCCAGCTTGTTGGCAGCCCATGCCACGCCGCGGCCATGGTTGCCGTCGGTGGCGGTAAAGAAGGTGGCCTGGCCAAAGTCCTTGGCCAGCTGATCGGAGGTCAGGTAATCGAAGGTGCAGTCGGCAACGTCCTTGCCGGTCTCGTCGGCAATGTAGTTGGCCATGGCAAACGAGCCGCCCAGAACCTTAAAGGCGTTGAGGCCAAAGCGATAGCTCTCGTCCTTAACGCACAGGTTGGACAGGCCCAGGCGCGCAGCCTGACCGTCCAGGCGGGCAAGCGGAGTGACGGTATATTGAGGGAACGACTGGTGGAAGGCGCGGGCCTTCTTCACGTGGTCGAGGCTCATGATTCCCAAGTGCTTATCATCGCTCTTGGGCATCGTGTTGCCCGCCCACTGGATCTTATCGGCCATACGGTGAACTCCTTAAGTTCTCTCTTGCCGGCCCCCGCATACGCGTTTCAGCCCGATCCCATTCACACGGCTGAACTTTTATGTGGATGCCAAACAAAAAGTTTGTTAGCACTGTTCTATCACACTTTTTGATTGGAAAACCTAACAAATTGTTTGTTGCCGTAATCGGTACCTTTTCGCCGCCGAACGGTCACATAACACAGCGACGCTTTCGTTATTTGCGAACAAGTGGGGTTTATGGCACAGTGAGCCCAAACTAATTTTTAGGAAGGCACCCATGACCCCCGCACAGATTGAGTTCTACAAGCGCCTTGCACACGGCCTGGCGCTCCAATTTGGCCCCAACTGCGAAGTCGTCGTCCACGACCTGGAGACCGAGGACGTGGACCGCTCCATCGTGGTGATCGAAAACGGCCACGTCAGCGGGCGCACACTGGGTGACGGCCCCAGCCATATTGTGTTTGAGTCCATGCACGAGGGCACCACCGACGTGCACGACCGCGAGCCGTACCTCACCAAAACCACCGATGGCAAGCTGCTCAAATCCTCGACCATCTTTATCCGCAACGACGAGGGTAAGCCCGTCGGCATTTTGGGCATTAACTTTGACATTACGCTCATGAAGGCTTTTGAGCGCTCACTCGATGCCTTTACCGGCACTGGCGGCTCGGGCTACACCGAGCCCGAGCCCATTACCAAAAACATCGGCGACCTGCTCGAAGACCTGCTGCGCGAGTGCGAACAGTTTGTGGGCAAGCCCGCGGCGCTCATGACCAAAGACGAGCGTATTCGCGCCATTGGCTACCTCGACCGTCGCGGCGCCTTCCTCATCTCCAAGTCGAGCGAACGCGCCTGCGAGTTCTTTGGCATCTCTAAGTACAGCTTCTATAGCTACCTCAACGAGGCAAAGGCTGCCGCCGGCGACAAGTAGGCAACTCGGCCGGATCACCCCTCCCCTTTTGGGCGCGAGTTCTGGAAAGCACGAATCCAAGACCGAGCCGCTTGGGAAGTTCCATATAATCGATGTCATTGGTATTTCGAAAGGGTGGAACAGAATGGCGTTGAGCAAGGCATCATGCACCGGTCGTGGATTGATTCCGGCAATTGGTGGACATGTGCACCGCATGTTCGATGAGGGTGAAGACGACCTGTTTTCGCTGAGCCTTGACGACGTGATGGATGATCGCCCGTGGACCGCCGACGAACTTATGGGCGGCGGGGCTCGTCCGTCAAACCCCAATCCCGCACTTGCGCCTAAGACCGCATCTGCGCCGACTCCTGCGCAGTTGGCTGTTTCGACGCCCGCGCCTACGCCCGCACCCACTTCGGCGCCTACGCCCGCTCCCCGCCCCGCAAGCGACCCGTCCGAGACGGCGGCATTTCTCGCTGCGGCGACGCAGGGCAAATCGGCCGACAGCACCGTTATGTACAGCGCCCAGCAGTTGCCTGTTCCTGCGGCACGCAAGCCTCCGGTCGCAAGGCTCGATGAGCCCGTTGCCCGTCAGGTTGCCTACGATTCCTGGGCTGCAGCCGATCTGGATGAGACCTCTACCGGCATGCCGGCGCTCGACGTTCCAGTTAACCCGCTTTTTGCCGCCAACACGAGCGCCGCGGACTATGAGGGCGGTGCGGCACATTCCGATTATTCCGATGACTATGCTGGCACCGGTCGCATCGAGACCGAGGATTATGGCACCGCATCGAGCGATTATCTCAACGATCCGTACACTGCCACACCTGCACCGGAATATGACCCGGAGGCCGCGTCCGCACCGGCGTATACCAAAAGCACGGGCGAAGAGCGCTTCGCCGATTATTACGCCGAGGAAAAGGCGCTGCGTTTCTCGGAATTTCCGCAGGCAGTCAAGGTTGCCTTTATCGCCATTATCATCGCCCTGCTCGGCGTCATTGCGTTTGAGGGATTCCAGCTGTTCCGCGGCCCCACCCAAGCGGAGTCGGAGACCCAGCAAAAAGAGGACGATAACGAGTATCTGGACATCAACACCCTTAGGGGCGACCCCAACGACGGGGACGACGAGTAGCGAGAGCTGAAGGCGGCCGCAGGATCCCGCATCCAGCACCGGCTTCTAAGTGCTGTTTTGTCATCCAGCTACACTTTTCCGAAGTTTTAAAGTGCCTATTTCGACACTTTTCCGTACTTTTACACGGCTGATTTCGACACTTTTTCTGATTTAAGCCTAGCGACAGCCGGCGAAATCAAGCGCCGCCCGCGCGTCATTTCGCAAGCGGTGCCTGATTTCTGTCCGTACACGTTGATAGACTCCATCGTGCCCGCAAGGAGCGGGCGTGTTTTATCCAGAGTCGGGGTAGAGAGTTGGCTCCACGATTCCGACGCCAACCGGCCAAGAGGCACGGTGGCCCTGCCAACATCGATGAAAGGAGTCCGTATGGACAATTTCTCTGTGCGCAGCGAGCGTAACTTCCACAACCTGATCGTCAAACCGAATCACATGCATCTTCTGGATAAGCCAAATGGCTACGCCTCGGCCATGATCAAGAGCAGCCTCTCCCACCAGATGCGCTTTACGGTACAGAAGCTCGAGGAAAAGCTCTGTGCTGCTGGCAATCCGCATGTGTTGCAGATCAAGCCACTCGGAGACGACTCGCGTGAGCCATCTAGCTGGAAGCTCTTTGCCGACGGCGCGTGCATCGCGGACGGCTCGGTCGACTTTGCCCGCAAGTATTTCTGCGAGAGCGCCGAGGTGTTCCTGGATCTGTGTCGCGATGCCGTCGACGCAGCCGAGCTACGCCAGTGGAGTCAGAGGGAGTACGAGCTGCTGAGCGTGGCGCGCGGGATCGCGGGGGCGTAGGCAGACAGACCAGACAGCTCGTCATACTGGTTGACGCTTCGATTCAAACAGCAGGGCGGGCTCGCGCTTACAGCCCCGCCATGCCAAACCGAATGGCGTTCTCAAAAGGCCTACCCCCTCCGCCTTCAGCTTTAGCAGCAGGTCGCCCAGCTCGGAGCACTTGCTGGAAAGGCGCGTCTGAGCTCGCTCGCCCATCCCCCACCGTTGACGGACCTCCTGGGCGCGCGGGCTCACGCGGTAGTCCCCGTCCATCATCTGCTTGAGCAGCTTGGCGGTCACGCGCGCATCGGCTAGGGCGCTGTGGGCGTGACCCGTCGACTCGTCGAACTCGATGCCAAACCACGTCGCTGCGTCACTCAAAGAGACGCACCCGTGGCTGCTCATGTCCATGATCGAGGTGTAAAACGCCTGCAGGTCGGCCCAGTCCGTAGGAAATGCGGAAAGATCGATGTGCTTTGCTTGACACTCGATCAAAAGCTGTCGACGATCCGCCCCGCTCCAACAGACCACCTGGGCGGAGTAGCGCCCGATCCAATCGCTGAGCCTTTTGATCACCATGTAGAGCGGATCGGCCATCGCGGTGCCCACGGCCGATATCCCTGTGAGCTCGCGGACGGGGAACGCAACGCCTTCGGTAAATTCCGTCTGTACAAACTGCGAGAACTCGCCCATAACGTTGCCGTGGTAATCGAGCTTGACGGTGCCGGCCTCGATAATCTCATTGCACAGTCCACGGCGCTGACGCTGCTTTGGCACCGGCGCAAACTCAAAGTCCAGCACAATCTGGCGCGCAAAGTTCGTCGTATCGATAGCCGAGATACACGGCGTCTTTTCAGCTGACACGGTTGGGCCTTTCTCCGTCAACTGCCGCTCGTTACATAGGCGGCTACATTGCCGTAAGGATAGGCGCCCGTGCGGACACAAAAGCGGGACGCAATGCCACGCGCGCCAGGCATACGCCATGCAGACGGCCCCAAGAGAATCGCCCGCTCTATTCAAATGCCTGAAAAAGATTTAGGCCCGGTGACTTGAATCAGAGGTCATCCCGGGCCCATCAGAGCTCGTAGAGCTCTTGGTTGCTTTGGTCTCGCTCTTCACGGCGCTTATCGAACTTTCCGAGGCACTCAAGCAGCATTCGAAGCATAAAAAGAGGGGTCGACGCCGTTAAGGCATTGACCCCTTAAACTGAGTAACGGCGCTGCCCAGCTCTTCACTACTTGGGCTGCCGTCGACTTTATTCTACCCACGGGTGCCAGGTTTAACAAATGGATTTTCGGTAACGAGGCCTCGGCAACCGCCGCCTTGATTGGCGACCCATGCTCTGCCACAGGCCGAGGGTTGTCGAAAAGTCGAACATTATAGCTACCCATAATATAGCCAGCTATAACGTCATTCGACGACCGGCGCAAACGCCCACGCGGACACGAAATGCGCTGCGGTGCCATTGGGGATTATGGGATGCGCTTTCCGCTCGAGGCCTCAACCGGAAACGATATCCCGGTCTGAAGGTCAAATCCGGGGCGTAGTTTCCGCTTGAAGACCGATTCGGAAAGGTTGTCCCGTTCTGGAGCCAAATACTGGGTCGTAGTTTCCGCCAAGCATGCCATCCGGAAAGCGTGTCCCGTTCTGAGCCTGAATTCTGGGATGAACTTTCCACTGAAGCATCTACTGGAAAATGCATCCCGTTCCGAGGCTTAATTCTGGGATGCACTTTCCGCGGAGAGACTACCGTTTTTCGAAAAAGTACACGTCCCTAAACTTACCAGGTCTTCATAACTTGTTGCCGTTCACGGGAGCCAATCACCGCCCACCGATTCGGATGTAAAAATGTCGCCGAAAACAGGCCATCTACCTGCATGGTTAGATTTTGGTCAGCTTTTGGTCAGCTGAGCGGCAAGTTCCAGCTGATACGTTTTTGCTACCCAAAAGGAGGCGGTAGCTCATGACCCATTGCAATGACCAGCTCATCGACCAACTGCTCACTCAAGCCGAACAAGAGGGGCGCTGTCTGATTCCCCCGAGCACGGCGATCCGAAAAGCGCTCCTTCGGCGCACCGGCGGCACGGTTGTCTCGCCCATGCCGGGGTTGTTTGCGCGAAAAACGCGCTGGGATGAACTCAACCGAGCGCAACGCCATTGCGAGATTATTCGCGCCCTTGCGATCATCCGTCCCGATTGGACGTTCTGCTCGTTTTCGGCAGCTTGCCTGCTGGGGCTCGAGGTCTCGTGGCGACACCTGAACGTCGTGCATGTTTGCAGCTCGACAAAGCCGTCGGCTCGTCCGGGCGCACATATTCAGCGACACCAGATTGAGCCGGCCGGAGCAATACGCAGAGCCGGCGTATCGGTAACACCGCCCATCCAAACGGCCACAGATTGCCTGCTGCAAACTGGTTTTGCCGACGGCATGCCTATTGCCGATTCGGCGATCTCAAAGCTCGGCCTTGCGCCGGAACAGCTGATGGAGGCCGTTGAGCAACGAGCGACTGTCCGCAATGGTCTCGCGATTCGCACCGCCCTCACAACGCTTCGATATGCCGACGCTCGCGCCGAGAGCGGCGGGGAATCGGTCGCCCGAGCCGTCATGATCGAAACGGGCTTTGCACCCGATGGGCTTCAATACGAGCTAACGGACCCCTTCGATTCGGCCAAGCCCATACGAACGGACTTTGCCTGGGAGCGCCAGGCGCGGGAGCTCACGCTGGACGAACTCGACGGGCTCATCAAATATACCGACCAGACCATGCTGGCCGGACGCACCACCGCCGAGGCGCTCGTTGCCGAACGACAGCGCGAGGCGCATCTATCGCTCTACGGTCACCCTCTGCTGCGCTTTACCATGAACGAGGTCCGCTCGGCAGGAATGCTCGCCAAAAAGCTGCAGACGGCAGGCATCCGGCAGACCGCGCTGCCGACATGGCTCAACGAGGTAGACCTGTAGGAGCTGCTGAGCTTATGCCCGCCTGCCTACCAAACCGGGACACGCTTTCCGGTCGGAAGCTCCCGCGGAAACCATGTCCCAGACTGAGTGCTCAAAACGGGATGCGCTTTCCAGATGGCATGCCTAGCGGAAACCGTGTCCCGGAATCAAGGCCTAGAACGGGACACGCTTTCCGGTTGAACGCCCAGCGGAAACTGCATCCCGGAATAGACGCTCAAACTGGGATGCAGTTTCCAAGTGAATGACAACCGGAAAGTGCGTCCCGGAATAGGAGCTCGGAACGGGATGCGCTTTCCTGATGAAGCTCCTTGCGGAAAGCGTGTCCCAGAATGAAGACTCAGAATGGGATGCAATTTCCGCCTGAAGGCGATTCGGAAAGCATATCCCGTTCTGGCATCGAATTCCGGGTCGCAGTTTCCGGTTGAGGGCTGTTCCGGAAAGTGCGTCCCATTCCAGGTGCGGATTCCGGGATGCACTTTCCGTTTGAAGCTCCAACCGGAAAGCGCATCCCACTCTGGAACCGAATTCCGGGACACGCTTTCCGCTAGAGACTCAAAGGGAAAATGCATCCCATTCTGAACATTGAATCCGGGACGTAGTTTCCGCCGAGGGCCCAAAAAGGAAAGCGCATCCCGTTCTGAGCGCCAATTCCGGGATGCGCCCTCCGCTCCAAACAAACGGCCCCGGCTCGCGATGGAGCTGGGGCCAAAGGCGCAGCATATGTAGTTGATGTTGAGCGCGAACAGCCCGTCAGTAATGGCCGTCCGCGCTCTACTCTACCCGCGGCGACGAGCGCGGCTGTACGGCGTATCCACCATGGGCAGATTTGGACGCAGCTTGCCGTCAAACGCGCGGTAGGCATTCTGCACGGCGGGCGCCGTGGGGATCGTTGCGATCTCGCCGATGCCCTTGCCGCCGTATGCCACGGGCAGCAGTTCGTCCTTCTCCACGTAGATGGCGTGGATATCCGGAATCTCGGGCGCACGGAACAGCCCGAGCGTGCCGTACCTTGCCTGGGGTACGCAGTCCTTAAGCGGCCAGTCCTCGGTGAGCGCATAGCCCATACCCATGAGCACGCCGCCTTCAATCTGACCTTGGATCGAGATGGGGTTGACCACCTTGCCGGAATCGTGCGCGGCATAGACCTCGCTCACGCGGCCGTCATCGTCCAGAATGACCACGTGCGTGGCAAAGCCGTAGCAGATGTGGCTCTTGGGATTGGGGACGTCGGCGCCCAGTTTGTCGGTCGGCTCCAGATACACGTAGCCAAACTCGCATCCCTCGAGCGCCTTGATGGCGGCCGCGGGATCCTGAGGATGCATGCCCTGGCCGGCGACGAGCTCCTGTGTGCGTAGCTGATAGGCGCGACCGTCGTCGTACTCGATCTTGACGCCGTCGCCATGCGCACTCACGGGAGCATCGGGCGCAGGTTTGCCGGCCTCGATGCCAACCATGGCATCGCGCAGCAGGAAGGCGGCACCGCGCACGGCCTCGCCGGTCACGACCGTCTGACGCGAGCCAGACGTGGTGCCGGAGTCGGGAGCGTTCTCGGTGGAGCACTCGCCGTTGGCAATGCAGCTCAGCGGCAGACCGCACGCCTCGGCAACGTCCTGCAAAAAGACGGTGTTACAGCCCTGGCCGATGTCGGACGTGGCGGCGTAGACCACGGCGCGGCCATCCTCGACGCGAATCTTGCAGCGACCGGCATCGGGTAGACCCACGCCCACGCCGGCGTTCTTCATGGCGCAGGCAATACCGGCGTGTCCGGGATGCGCATAGTAGGCATCCTTGACCTCGAGCAGTGTCTCCTTCAGCGCCGTGGAGCAATCGGCAATCTGGCCGTTGGGCAAAACCTCGCCCGGCTCGATGGCGTTTCGGTAGCGGATCTCCCACGGATCCAGGCCGACCTTCTCGGCCAGCAGGTCGATCAGGCTCTCGAGTGCAAACTCGGACTGGCACACGCCAAAGCCGCGGTACGCACCGGCGGGCGGGTTGTTGGTGTAGTAGCCAAAGCCGCGGATGTCAGTGTTCTGGTACTTGTAGGGACCGACGGCGTGCGTGCAGGCGCGCTCGAGCACCGGGCCGCACAGCGACGCGTAGGCGCCGGTATCAAAGTTGATCTCACATTCCAGGCCGGTAAAGTTGCCCTCGGCGTCGCAGCCCAGCGTAAAGGTACCGTCCATGGCATGACGCTTGGGATGGAACGCGAGCGACTCGGCACGCGTGAGCTTGCACTTCACAGGACGCTGGAACTTATATGCGGCGAGCGCGGCCAGGTGCTGGATGGACACGTCCTCCTTGCCGCCAAAGCCGCCACCCACGAGCATGGTCTCGACGACCACGCGCTCGGGCTCGTTGTCCCAGCCAAACATATGGGCGCACTCTTTGCGCGTATCGTAAGCGCCCTGGTCGGTCGACTGCACCTTGACGCCGTTCTTGTACGGGAAGGCGACGGCGCACTCGGGCTCCAAGAAGGCATGCTCGGTAAAGGGCGTGGTAAAGCGCTGCGTCACGGTAAACGCGCTCTCGGCCAGCGCCTTGGCGGCATCGCCGCGCGTCACATGGCGGCTCTGACACACGTTGTCCTTGAGCTCCACCGTTTTGCCAAAGGCAAAGAAGCTGTCGTGCAGGCGCGGGGCGTCGGCAGCCCTGGCCTCGACAATGTTGCGCACGGGCTCCAGCGGCTCGTAATCGATCTTTACGAGCTTCTTGGCCTTCTCGAGCGTCGCCTCGTCCTCGGCAACCACCAGCACAATGGCATCGCCCACGCAACGGGTGATATCGCCCGCCGCAATCATGACGTCCCAGTCCTGGATAAGGTGGCCGACCTGGTTGACCGGCACGTCCTCGGCGCGCAGGATCCCCACCACGCCGGGCAGGGCCTCGGCCTTGGAGGTGTCGATGGAGAGCACGCGGGCGCGCGGATACTTGGAGCGCACGGCGCTGGCATAGGTCAGGCCCGGCTGATCGAGCTCGTCGATATCATCGGGGTACTTGCCCTCGCCGAGCACCTTCTTGCGCACGTCGATACGGAAGGCGCGCTTGCCCACACCGTAGTCGTCGCCGCGCTCCAGGCCCTCGTCAATCTGCTTTTCGCCGCGAAGCACCGCAGCGGCCAGCGAAATGCCCTCGATAATCTTTTTGTAGCCGGTGCAGCGGCAGACGTTGCCGCGGATGGCGTACTTGATCTGCTCCTCGGTGGGCTCGGGGTCCTCGGCGATGAGCGCCGCGCCCGCCATGACCATGCCGGGGATGCAAAAACCGCACTGCACGGCGCCCACGGCGCCAAAGGCGTACACAAAGGCCTCGCGCACGTCCTCGGGCAGGCCCTCGACGGTCACGATGTTGCGGCCGGCGGCAAGGGCGGTGGTCAGCACGCACGCCTTGACGGCCGCACCGTCCACATGAATGGTGCAGGTGCCGCAAGCGCCCTCGGAGCAGCCGTCCTTGGCGGAGTGAATGTGCAGGTCGTCGCGCAGGTAGCGCAGCAGCGGTTTGTTTTGGGTCGTCGTGCGCTCGACGCCGTTAACGGTAAAAGTGAATTCCTGTGCCATGGTGATTCCCTTCTACACGCCGGCGGCGATGCCGGTGCGGTCGTGGATGGCGCCATGCGGGCAGACGACGGCGCACATGCCGCACGACAGGCAGTCCGCACCGTCGATATGGGCGCAGTTGTCCTCGATGCGGATAGCGCCGGCAGGGCACTTTTTGGCGCACATGCCGCAACCGATGCAGCTCGTGTCGCAGATCTTGCGCGCAATGGCACCCTTATCGGTGTTGTTGCAGCGCACCAGGATGTTCTGGTAGCCGGGAACAAAGGCAATCACGCGCTGCGGGCATGCCATGCCGCACAGGCCACAGCCCGTGCACTTGGAGCGATCCACGCGGGCGATGCCGTCGACCAGCGCAATGGCACCGTGGGGGCAGGCCGTGACGCAGGCGCCACAGCCAATGCAGCCTTCGCTGCAGCGGGCGTCGCCGCCTGCGGAGGCACAACCGCTTCCGCAGGCAACGTAGGCCACGTTATGTTGAATGGATTTGGCCATAAAAGACTCGCCTATTTCTTAAGAAGGTACGGATAGCTGTCGCGCACGGCCTTGATGGTCAGGCGGACGGCCTCGGGCAGACCGGTGTTGACGGCATCGACCGAGACGGTGCGGACCGTGCCGGCGACGCGGACCTTAAAGTGATCCTCGTCCACGGCCAGGAAACCCTCGTTCTCGGAGTTCTCCATGTCCTGCTCGTTCCAGAACAGGGTGAGTTTGTCCTTGTAGGGACGGCCCTCCTGGTAGGGGCAGAACACAGCGCAGTTGCCACACTCGTTGCACATGCCATCGACATGTACCACCTGATGCTTGGCCAGGCCCGGCACCTTAATGGCAACGTTGGCGCGGTTGGGGCACACGTCGCAGCAGACCTCGCACACCGAGCCGCAGCCCAGGCAGCGGGTCTTGGTGCAGTTGCGCTTGTCACGGCACAGCGACCCCTTGCGCTCGTAGCAGGTGTCCTCGCGACCGGCCTGCTCGTTGCAGTCGGCGTACTTGTTAAAGTCCACGCCGGCGATGGCACGGGCGACCTCGGCGGCATCGGCGATAGCCTCGACCACGGTGGCAGGACCGCGGCGACAGTCGCCCGCAGCCCAGACGCCCTCGATGCCGGTGGAGGTGGCGGCAAGGCGGCCGCGACGGTCGTGCTCGACGCCCGCGTCATCGTACAGGCTGGCATCGATGCCCTCGCCCACGGCGCAGATCACCGTGGTGGCGGAAAGCTCGACGGTCTCGCCCGTGGCGACGGGGCTGCGACGGCCGCTTGCATCAGGCTCGCCAAGTTCCATGACGTCGCAGGTCAGCACGGCGCCGTTGAGCGCCTTGGGCGCCAGCAGCTCGCAGAACTCAACGCCGTCGGCAAGAGCAAGATCGAGCTCTTCCTCGTCGGCGGGCATCTGCTTCTTGGTGCGGCGATACACCAGGCGCACGTTCTTCACGCCGGCCAGGCGCTTGGCCACGCGAGCCGCGTCCATGGCGGTGTTGCCGGCGCCAATGACCACGACGTCCTCGCCCAGCTCGAGCTTCTCGCCCTTCTTGGCGGCCTCGAGGAACTCCAGCACGTCGAGCTCGGCACCCTCGCCCAAGCCCGCAGAGCCGGGCATCCAGGCACCGGTGGCCACGACCACGTCGGTAAAGCCCTGGGCTTTGAGCTCGTCAATGGACTCCACGCGGGCGTTGAGCTGCACCTTGGCGCCAAAGGCCAGACAGAGCTCGGCATCGTGGGAGATATCGTCGCTCGCGATACGGAACTCGGGGATCACGTGACGGACCACGCCGCCGAGAGAGTCGCGGGCCTCGAAGATAGTGACGGGCACGCCGGCGCGCGTCAGGAAGAACGCCGTCGCCAGACCGGCCGGGCCGCCGCCGATAACGGCAACGTTGCGCTCGGCGTCGTTGGCAATGGCCTGGGCGCGCAGCTTGGGCAGCACGGCGGTCATGGCCTCGCGGGCGGCCTTGAGCTTGCTGGCGCGAATCTGGGCGCCCTCGGGCTCGTAGAATGCACGCTCGCAGGCACGGCCGCAGGGATGCGGGCAGATGGTACCGGTAATGAACGGCAGGGCGTTGCGCTCGATGATGATGTTGAGCGCGTCCTCGTAGCGGCCCTCGTCAACAGCCGCCAGATAGGCAGGGATATCCTGCTGGATGGGGCAGCTCGTACGGCACGGCGTGGTAAAGCAGTCGGAAAGCGGGCTCTTGCCAGCGACCTTGCGGTCGGGCAGCGGACGCAGCGGCTTCTTGTAGAGCGGGTTGGTGAGTGAGTCGGTCTGGATCGCGGTCACGGCCTCGAGAGAGACGCCCGCGAACGGCTTGCCGTCCAGATCGCCAAACTCGCCGGCCATCTGGCTAAAGCGCTCGTAGCCACCGGGCTTGAGCACGTCGGTCGCCAGGGTAACGGGCCAAATACCGGCATCATACAGGGCACGGATGTTGTAGACCGTGGCACCGCCGGAGTAGCTGATGCGCAGCTTGCCATCGAACTGCTCGGTAATGCGGCGGGCGGCCTCGATGGTCAGCGAGAACAGCGAACGGCCGGACATGTACATCTCGGTGGAAGGCAGCTCGTTCCTCGTCACGTCGACGGGGAACGTGTTGGTCAGCTTGACGCCAAACTCCAGGCCGCGCTCGGCGCACAGGACAATCAGGCGCTCGAACATGGGCACGGCATCGGCCCACTGCAGATCCTCGCGGAAGTGCGTGTCATCAAAGACGATATAGTCAAAGCCCAGCTCGTTGAGGCGCTGACGTGCAAACTCATAGCCCAGCAGCGTGGGGTTGCACTTGATGTAGGTGTTGAGGCCCTTCTCGGTGATGAGGTAGGTCGCAATGCGCTCGATCTCGGCGGGCGGGCAGCCGTGCAGGGTAGACTCGGTGATGGAGTTGGAGACGCGCGCCGGGATGGACTCGACAAACGCAGCGTCGACATGCTCAAACTTGTCCAGGTTGGCGAGTGCCCATGCGCGGCACTCGTTCCAGACGTCGGAGCCGCTGGCATCCTTCATGCCCTCGATGTACGCGTCGACCTTGGGGCTCTTAATGCCCTCCAGGTCATAGCCCACCGACATGTTGAAGACAAAGCCGTCCGGGCTGCCCAGACCGTACTCGCGAGCGATCAGGTGGCAGGCGAACCATGCCTTCACGTACTCGGCAAAGGCCTGCGGAACCTCGAGCTCGGTCGACCACTCGCAGTTGTAGCACTCGTCCTGAGCCACGATGCAGGGCTTGTTGACGCACTTGGAGAGCTCCTCGCCGTCCATAACCTGGACGGTCTTGAGCTCAAAGAAGCGGGAACCAGCAACGTAGGAGGCCACGATGTTCTGGGCCAGCTGCGTATTGGGACCGGCGGCCGGGCCAAACGGAGTCTCGATACGCTCGTCAAAAATGGGAAGCGCGCCCTCCTGGTTGGTCGTGACCATCTTGCGCACGCCAAAGATGGCGTCCTGGGTCTTGTGCTCCTCGATGATCCAGTTCATCAGCTGCGAAAACGGGATCGGCCTCATGATGTCGCTCATAGTGAGCTCCTCTCTGTAACGCCCGGCGAGACCGCGCGGCGGGCGCAAATACGGTGTAGCGCTAGCACAGCGCCGGCGACCCCGCGGAGGCCGCCTATGCGCGCGTCGGATGCGGCGAAACATCCGACGCGCGCGAATCTCCAATTGGAATTAGTACACGCGATCGTTGAGCGTGCTCCAGAGCTTCTTGGACTCGGCCATGGTCCACGCGTTGATCTTGTCCTCATCAATCCCAACGAACTTACGATCCTTATACAGGACGCGGCCGTTGATGATGGTAGTGCGGCAGTTTTTGCCCATCATGCCAAAGAGCATGTGGCCGTCGATGTTCTCCTCGCTCAGCGGCGTAAAGGGCTTGTAGTCCATGACGATGACGTCGGCGGCAGCGCCGGCCTCGAGCACGCCGAGCTTGCGATCGAAGTACTTGCTCGCCATCTTGGCGTTGTTCTCGAACAGCATCGTCATGGCCTCGCACCAGCCCACGTTGGGCATGGCGGCGTTGTGGCGCTGAATGATCAGAAAGACCTTGAGGCTCTCGAGCATGTCGTGGGTGTAGGCGTCGGTGCCCATGCACACGGGGATGCCGCGGCGGAAGAACTCGAGCACGGGGGCGCAGCCCACGGCGTTGCCCATATTGGATTCGGGGTTGTTAACGAGCCAGGTGCCGGACTCCTTGACGATGTCCATCTCGGCGGGCGTCACGTGGATGCAGTGGCCGAGCATGGTGTCGGGACCCAGCAGATTGTGCTGCAGCAGGCGCTCGACGGGGCTGATGCCACCACGGTTGAGACGGGAGTCCCACACGTCATTCATGCCCTCGCACACATGGATGTGGAAGCCGGTCAGGCCGTTGTTGGCCTCGGCCATCTTGTCCATGGTCTCGTCCGAAAGCGTAAAGGTGGCGTGACCGCCAAACATGGCGGCGATCATGTGATTGTCGTTATCGCGACGCTCCTTGGCGGCCCACTGGGCAAACTCGGCGTTCTCGGCAATGGCCTGGTCGCATTTTTCCTGGCCGCGGCGGTCGGAGACCTCGTAGCACAGGCACGAACGCATGCCCAGCTCCTGAGCTGCATCCTTAATGGTAAAGAGGCTGCCTGGGATCTCGCAGAAGCTCGCGTGGTGATCGAAGATCGTTGTGACGCCATCGCGGATGGAGTCCAGAATCGTGGCATAGGCGCTGGCCTTGGTGCCGTCGAGCGTCAGGTTGTCATCGATCTTCCACCACTGCTGCTCAAGATTCTCCAGGAAGTTGGTGGGGTTGCAGCCCTTAATGGCAAGGCCGCGAGCCAGACCCGAGTAGATGTGGGTGTGGCAATTGATGAGTCCGGGCATGATGAGGTTGCCCTGGGCGTCGACGTACTCGGCATCCGGGTACTTGACCTTGAGCTCGCACTCGGGGCCCACTTCGACGATCGTATCTCCGTCAATGGCGACCGCACCGTTTGGAATAAACGGGGTCTGAGCGTTGCGGGTAAAAACGGAACCGTTAGCGACCAGAAGCATGGATGCTCCCTTCAACATCAGAGGCGGGGTTTGACACCTCTGACATGGCGGAGTGCGAAGCGCCGGCCTACACCGGAAACGGGCCCTCTCCCGTCAACGCTTCACCAAAGGGACAAACCCTTTGAAGTGCGGCTTGGCGCCGCATGACGTCGGCGGACGAGGCGATGCGCCCGCCGACGAATAGCACCGAATTGGTTACTTCTTGCTCTCGGGCAAGACCAGATCCACGGCGGCGTCCTTGGCAGCATCGATGTGCTGAGCCACGACCGGCGTCTGCGGAAGGATCAGGTTAAGGACAATGGCCATAATGGCGGTGGGGGTTACGGCATTGGAGCCGATGACGGTGGATACCCAGGCGGGCATACCCTCGCCGGCAAGGCAACCGCTGGCCATCCAGATACCCAGGCCAAAGACGACGGAGGTACCGACGATGGTGGTAGTGCGCTGCGTGAGGCCCTCGCGGGTGAACATGCGCACGCCGTTCATGGTGATGGTGCCAAAGACGCCGACGGTCGCGCCGCCGATGACGGGCTGCGGGATAGCGGAAAGGACGGCAGAGAGCTGCGGGAACAGACCGGCGATGGCAAAGACGGCCGCGATGATCACAAAGACCCACTTGTTGACGACCTTGTTGGAGCAGATGATGCCCACGTTCTGGCCAAGGGCGCTGGTGGGAAGACCGCCCAGCAGGCCGCCGACCATAGAGGTGAGGCCCTGGGACACGATAGCGCCGGAGAGCTCGCGCTCGGTGGGCATACGGTCGATGGAGCCCAGGCAGGCGGCGGAGACGTCGCCGATAACCTGGATGGCAACCATGGGGAACACGACAGCGAGGGTAATGCAGACCTCGGGATCAAACTCGAGCGCGTAGGGCATGAGCTTGGGAAGGGCGAAGACCTGAGCGGTGGCGACGCTGGAGAAGTCGATCATGCCAAAGGGGATCGAAACGATCATGCCAACGATCATGCCAAAGAACACGGATCCCAGCTTGAGCGTGCCCTTGCCAAAGTTGGCGAGCGCAAAGACCACGGCGAAGGTGATAAGAGCGACGCACCAGGCCTGCGGGGTGCCCCATAGCGGCGTACCCATACCGCCGGCCATATACTTGACGGCCGTGGGATACAGCGAAACGCCGATGGAGAAGATGACCGTACCGGTCACGACGGGCGGGAACAGCCACTTGATCTTGCTGTAGGCCAGACCAAAGAGGACCGCGACGGCGCCGCCGACGATCTCGCCGCCCAGCAGCGCACCAAAGCTAAAGCCCGAGGCACCCATGGCCTGCAGGGCCGGGAGGAACGCGAACGAAACGCCCATGACGATGGGCAGGCCGCCGCCGATGCGACGGAAGGGGGCAAAGGCCTGAAGGGCCGTGTCGATCGCCGAAAGAATGAGCGCGACCTGGATGATGTCGGTGCTCTGCTGGCTATTAAAGCCGTAGACGCCGGCCATGATGACAGCCGGGGTGATGATGCCGGCAAACGATGCCAGTACGTGCTGAAGGGCACACGGGATCATTTCCTTAACGGGAGGCATGCCTTCACGAGTGAACAGGGCTTCAGTGCCGTTCTTAACCGTCTCCTGGGTCATTTGACCACCAATCCTCGAAATAGTTGTTTTCGCATCTAACGCTCTATTGTGACGCAGTGCGGGGTTGAGGTTGTGCCTTCGTTGCATATCGTATTAAAGATGATTCTCATTCTCAATAATAATTTTTTGTTATCAGACTATTCTTCAGCTGAGATAATGCATTTCCGCAGGTCAGGAAAGTGCCTGGTCAAAATAACATCTAACTTTTCTTTTGGTCGACCGTTTACCGCCAAATTCCTACCGCTCGTCCGTATTACGCAATGTACCTGCGAATATGCGAGGCAATAGACACCGTGTTACCATGAGAAAAAATTGTTATGAACATTTCCGATTTCACCCCAAGGAGTTGCCTGTGAACGAGACCGTACGTCGCTTTTTGCCGATGGTCGATTTCCTGGAGCAGATACTCGGTAAGAACAGCGAAATCGTGCTGCACGATTTCTCGGATCCCGACCATGCCATCGTCGATATTCGCAACGGCATCGTGAGCGGCCGTAAGATCGGCGGTCCTGCCACCGATCTGGCGCTCAAGATCATGCACGACCCCAAGTATCGCGACCTGCCGTTTATTACGGGCTACGAGGGCCGCGGCGCCGGCGGCAAGACGCTGGAGTCGGCGACGTACTTTATCCGCGAGGATAACGAGATCGTCGGTATGCTCTGCGTCAACACCGACCTCTCGACCGTGCGCTCCATCAACGCCATGGCGCAGCAGCTCATGGCATGCTTCGACGCGGCGCCGACGCGCACGGAGCCCGCCCCTATCGAGGTCGAAAGCCTTTCGGAGTCCACGCAGGAGCTCATCGACCGCAGCATTGCCGAGTTGCTGAGCGCGCGCGGGCTGGATGTAGCGTCGCTTGGTCAGAGCGACCGCATGGACGTCATTCGCCACCTCAACGGCAACGGGGTGTTCATGCTCAAGGGCGCCGTGGCCTGCGCCGCCACCGCGCTGGGCATTTCGGAGCCCAGCGTATACCGCTACCTGCAAAAAGTCCGCAAGGAAGGCTAAACGTGATCCCTTGGGGACGAAGGGAAACGGATCATTTTTGTCGCATCGCTTGACAAAAGACCCTGCAGCTCGCACGCGCTGCAGGGTCTTTTTGCATGTCATGTTTAGTTGTTGCCAACGCCTTAGAGGGCGGCGACGACCTCGATCTCGACCAGACCGCCAGCCGGAAGGGCGGCAACTTGGAAGGCGCTACGTGCGGGGAACGGGGCCTCGAACTTGGAGGCGTAGATCTCGTTCACGGCGGCGAAGTCGGCGATGTCGGCCAGGTAGACCGTAGTCTTGACGACATCGGCAAAGGTGGCGCCGGCAGCGGTCAGCAGGGCCTCGACGTTGGCGAGGGACTGCTTGGCCTGGGCCTCGACGCCCTCAGGCATCTTGCCGGTTGCGGGGTCGATGCCCAGCTGGCCGGACAGGAACACCATGTTGCCGGCCTGGATACCGGGGGAATACGGGCCGATGGCTGCGGGTGCGTTATCGGAAGACACGACGGTTTTGCTCATGTTTTTCTCCTTACGATCAAATAGAGAGCGTGAGCGCGGCGTTCGCACCGGGGGGCACAATTCGGTCTGAACACCGCGCTTGATTGGGATAGTACTCAAGGTTTCCGTTTGATGCAAGAATATTATCAGCTTGCGAGAATATTTTATCGCCCAACGGTTTCCCCGAACCGCTGAACGGTTCTCATGTGGAGCAGCCAGTCCAAGCTGCTGAAGACTTTATCCCGCTTAGAGCACGGGCATCGCCTGCCGCGACGGCACCACTATACTTTTGAGTATCTGAGCATTTTGAAAGGCAGGATATGACCGCAACCGCCAGTCGAACCACCAACCGCAGACCCGAGCTTTTGGCGCCCGCCGGAGGGCCCGAGCCCTTTGCCGCCGCACTCGCCGCCGGGGCAGACGCCATCTACTGCGGCATGGGCAGCTTCAACGCACGCCGCAAGGCCACCAACTTTACCGACGAGGCCTTTGAGCAGGCCTGCCGCGCCGCGCATCTGGCCGGCTCGCGCGTCTACGTCACGGTCAACATCATCATCAAGCAGTCTGAGATGAGCGATGTGCTGCAGCTCATCCATCGCTGCTCCACGCTGGGCGCCGACGCCTTCATCATCCAGGACTGGGGCCTGTTCTTTGAGGTCAAGCGCACCATGCCCGGCATCGAGACGCATATCTCGACCCAGGCGAACATCCACGACGACCGCGGAACCCTTTGGTGCCGCGAGCAAGGCGCCGACCGCGTGACCCTCTCGCGCGAGCTTTCCATCGACGAGATTGCCGCCATTCACGATGCCGCGCCCGATGTGGACCTTGAGGTCTTTAGCCATGGCGCCATCTGCTTTTGCTACTCTGGCCTGTGTCTGCTTTCGAGCTTTGCCATGGCGGGCCGCTCGGCCAACCGCGGCATGTGCGCTCAACCCTGTCGCCTGCCCTACGAGCTGATCGACGAGAACGGCCGCTCGCTCTCCCCTGCCGGTCGCGAGCGCGCGCTGTGCCCGCGTGACACCAACACTTCACAACTTGTTCGCCGCCTGTATGACGCCGGCGCCGCGTCGCTCAAGCTCGAGGGCCGCATGAAGGCGCCCGATTACGTGTATTCCATCGTCGACGTGTATCGTCATCAGATTGATGACATGCTGGCCGGAACCACCGTTGCCAAGGACGAGAAAGACGCCCGCCAGCGCCAGCTCAAGCGCTGCTTTAACCGCGACTTTACGCACGCCTATCAGGACGGCACCTCGGGCGACGAGATGATGAGCTATGAGCGTTCCAACAACCGCGGCCAGATCGTGGGCACGGTGCTGGGCAGCCGCCCGGCCAACCGCGATGTGCGCGGCCTCAAGCCCGACGACCGCCGTCGCCGCGCCGCCATCGCCCGTATTGAGCTGTTTGAGCCCGTGGGCAAGGGCGACCTGCTGGAGCTTCGCCACGATAACGAGTTTGACCAGTTCCTGACCACCATTGCCGCCGATGATGCCGCAGCCGGTGAAGTCATCGAATGTCGCGTACCCCGCAGCATGCCCGAGGGCTGCCGCGTCCGCGTGATTCGCAGTCAGCGTGCCATCGACGCCGCCGGCGCCGCGCTCAAGCGCGATGTGCTGCGCCGCCGCGCTGTTGATGTGTCCGTCGTGGCGCGCCTGGGCGAGCCGTTTACCGTGACGCTCACCTGCTGTGACAACCCCGCGCTCACCGCCACCGCCACGGGCTTCACCGTCGAGGCCGCCAAGACCCGCGCCGTCGAGGCGGCGGACATGGTTGAGCATGTGGGCCGCATGGGTTCCTCTCCTTTTGAGGCTGCGAGCTTTGAGGTGGCGCTCGATGAGGGCTGTGGCATGGGTTTCTCCGCCGTACATAAGGTGCGCGCCGCCGCTTGCAAGGCGCTGGAAGAGGCCATTCTGGCGCCGTACGCGGAGCGCGCGAAAACGCTCGAGCTGCCGGCGATTGTCACCAGTGATTCCCGCCCCGCGCCCGAGCACTACCGCGACGAGCCGCAGATCTGCGCCACCGTCACCTCGCTCGAGGCCGCCGAGGCAGCGCGGGCGGAGGGTGCAACGCGCATCTACATGACCACCGACGCGCTCGATGCGGCCAAGCTCTCCCCCGCCGATACGTTTGAGCAGGGCATCGTACCCGTGCTCGATGAGATCTGCCGTGCCGTTGACCACGTCCGCGTTGACCCATGGGTTGTTGCTGGCGCCACGGTCGCTATTGGCAACATCTCTGAGCTTGCCCTGGCCGCCCAGGTTGGCGCCACGGCCGAGATTCGCTCTTGCCTGCCGGTGCACAACACGCCCTGCATGGAGGCACTCGCCGAACGCGGAGCCGGCGCGTTTTGGCTCTCGCCCGAGATCACGCTCGACGAGATTGTCTCGCTCGGCGCCGCCGCGCCCGCGGCTCTGGGCATCACCGTCTTTGGCCGCCCGCGCGTCATGACAAGCGAGCATTGCATTCTGCAGGTTGCCAACGGCTGCATCCACGATTGCGCCAACTGCCGCCTGCGTGCCCGCAAGCTCTCGCTCAAGAATATCGACGGAAAGGTCATGCCCGTCCGCACCGACATCCACGGCCGCTCTCGCCTGTACGACGCCTACCCCATCGACCTCACACCGCAGGTTCCACAGCTGCTCGACGCCGGCGTGCGCCGTCTTATGGTCGACGGAACCTTGCTCGAGGCCGATGAGATTGGCCGTGCCGTCGCTCGCGTCCGTCGCGCCGTCGAGGCCGCGCAAGCCGGCCGCAAGCCGGCCGCCCGCCTGCGCGGCGCCACCTCGGGCTGCATGTTTGTGGGAATCAGCTAACCGAAAGGCTTACACGTGAACGAAGAACCTCAAGTCCTCTACTGCGACGCCTGGCTCATGGCCATCGACAAGCCCGCCGGCATGATCGTCCACGGTGACGGCACCGGCGAGCGCACACTTACCGACTACGCCAGCGACCTGCTGCTGGCGATGGGCGACGGCTTTGCCGCGACCGACATGCAGCCGCTCAATCGCCTGGACCGCAACACCACCGGCGTGGTGCTGTTCTCGCTCGACAAGCAGACGCAGCCCGCCTTTGACCAGATGGTCATCGACCACGCATTCGAAAAGCACTATCTGGCGCTCGCCGAGGGCAAAATCGACTGGAACGAGAAGCTCATCGACAAGCCTATCGCCCGCGACCGCCACGATAGCCGCAAGATGCGCGTTGGCGCCAGCGGCAAGCCATCTCAGACGCGCGTCAAGGTACTCAAGCGCCTTAAGAGCCGCCGCGGCCTGCCCACGCGCTCGTATATTGATGTCGAGCTGCTCACCGGCCGCAAGCATCAGATTCGCGTGCACCTGGCAAGCGAGCATCATCCCCTGGTTGGCGACGACCTGTACGGAACGCCGCGCCCCTGCGGCCTCATGCTCCATGCCCACAGCGTGTCCTTTACGCATCCCGTAACCGGCGAGCACATCCACATCGAAGCCCCTTGCCCCTGGGAGCCCTAAACCACCACAATGGGAACAGGCACCTTTATGATGGTTTTGCCGCGATGGCTCAGCCGCGGTCCCAAAACGTCTCGATCTGTAACAGTTAGAACCCATTTTCCGGTCTATCTGTTACAGATCGAGACATTCGAATCCCCTCAAGGGAATAATCTCAATCTGTAACAGTAACTCGGCAAAATCAGTCCCAGATGTTACAGATTGAGACAAAGGGACGGCGCGGTTCGTAAGTATCTCGATCTGTAACATCTAGCCTGCTTTTAACGGTCTGGTTGTTACAGATTTAGATAAACCGGTAGACAACAAAAGTGGCAGCGCCCGGGATGGTCGTTGCCGCTTTTCCATTGACCCACCA
Source organism: Collinsella sp. AF36-3AT (assembly GCF_003475205.1). NCBI lineage: Bacteria > Bacillati > Actinomycetota > Coriobacteriia > Coriobacteriales > Coriobacteriaceae > Collinsella > Collinsella sp. AF36-3AT. The sequence goes on from NZ_QROZ01000001.1 coordinate 306,707, forward strand.
CAAAGGTGCCTGTCCCCTTTGTGGTGGTTTTGGCCTTGCCCCGCCGCTAGACCGTGATAACGTTGTCCATCGTCTGGTACTTGGCAGGCACCTCGCCCGCGGTGATGATCGTCGCGTCGCGGAAGTCCGCGAACTTGACGGGTGCCACCATGCCAAATTTGCTGGCATCAGAGATTACGAAGCGTTTGGCCGTATGGCGCATCGAGATGCGCTTGACCTGTGCCTCCTCGATATCGGGCGCCGTGAAGCCCTGCTCGGCGGCAATGCCGTTAGAGCCCCAAAAGCCGCAGTTGAAGTTGTAGCGGTCTAGAGTTGCCAAGGCATCGGGGCCAACGAGCGCCTCGGTCTCGGGTTTGAGCTCGCCGCCCAGCACCACGGTACGCATACCGCGCAAAGCGAGATGCTGAGCATGGAGCACGGAATCAGTCACATAGGTGACCCCTTCGAGATGCGGAAGATGCTCGATGAGCCTGAGCGTCGTCGAACCCGAATCGATGTACACAAAGCTCTCGGGCTCTACCAGCGCCGCCGCACGGGCGCAGATACGTTCCTTGTCGTCGTTATGGAGATCGCTGCGCTCATTAAGCGTTAGGTCGCGCGTCACGTGCGCGCGCTCCAGACTTGTCGCGCCTCCGTGCACCTTGGCGATACGGTGTGCTCGGTCGAGCGTCTGCAGGTCGCGCCGAATGGTAGACGCCGTCACGCCCAGGGCTTCGGCAAGCTCCGGCACGGTAACCGAGCCGGCCTGCTGAACCATCGACACGATTGCGTTGAGCCTATCTTCCGCTAGCATCGCTTACTCCTCCTCGGGGTACACGACTCCCCAGTCGGCGCGTAGCTTGGTCATCAGCTCCATAACATCAGAAGCATAGCCCAGAAGCTCACGCTTAGAGTCGTCGCCGGCAACGGCCTTCTCAAGATCGGCCATCTCATAGCAAAGGGCGTAAGCCTCGGTGCCGGCGTGGACCTCCTCGCGGTGGCCGTCCGCAGTCCACACGATAGTCGCGTGATCGGCGCGCGGATACTCGTTGACCTCGATATAGCACTTATCGAAGCTAATAATCGAGCGCTTGGGTTGCTTGGAGTGGAGCGTGAGGCTCACAACACCCAGCTGCTGCTCGGCATTACGGCAGACGATGCCGCCCGCAACGTCAACACCGGTCTCACAGGTGTTGCCCAACGAAACGACCTCAATGGGCTGGCTTGCCATAAAGAGACGCATGACGGACAGGGCATACACGCCAATGTCGAGCATGGCACCGCCAGCAAGGTTGCGGTTGTAGAAGCGATTGGTCAGATCGCCGTACTCCTTGTAGCTACCAAAGTTGAGCTGGGCGAGGTTCATGCGACCAAACTCGCCGGCATCCATGCGACGGCGCAGCTCTTGATACAAGGGCATATGAAGCACCGTGGTGGCGTCCATGAGGACGACGCTGTGCTCGTCGGCGATGGCACGCGCCTCGTCGAGCTCAGCGGAATTGAGGGTAATGGCTTTCTCGCAGAGCACGTGCTTGCCGGCGGCCAGCGCGTCACGCAGATAGGTGATATGCGTGTTGTGCGGCGTGGTGATATAGACGGCGTCGATGCCCGGATCGGCGTAGAGGTCCTCAACCGATTCATAGACCTTCTCGATGCCATACTGCTCAGCAAAAGCCTGAGCCTTGGACAGCGTACGGTTGGCGACGCCCGCAAGCTTGCGGCCGGCAAGAGCGAGAGACTGGGCCATCTGGTTGGCGATAACGCCGCACCCGATCACAGCCCAACGAAGCTCGGGAGCCGTAAAAATATCGTCGGGGAACGGCTTGTCCTGGACCGAAGCGAACGCTGCTTTTGCGGCTGCCGCGGAGTCGAGTGGAGCCTGCTTGGAATCTACCATATGTGCCTCCTGTGTCATAGAACGTCTTGCATTTCGGATAGCTCTATATTCGCACAAACACGCGCGTCTGTGCGTGTTTGTGCGTATCTCACCGCTAAACGGTCATTTTTGTCCCGTAAACGGCGCATCTATACGCATATTCACGCAATCCCACGCACGCAAATACGCACAAATGCGAACCGGTCATTGCTCAGAGACAGGGGCTTATGCTTAGAACTCAAAAGACAGGATGATCCGCTTCGCCTCGTCGCTCATGGCGCGCTGCAGCTCTAAGGACCGTCCCAAACTGCCGACAGAAAAGGAACGTTCCAAACTGCAGACAGAAAAAGAACGTCCCCAGGCGCCGGCATTTCAAGAGCACTCATTTAAGTCTGTCCCCAATGAGTGGGAGTAATCAGAGACCCTTTGCGAGGGAGGCCGGACGTGGCCTTCCTCGTTTTTATTCATGGACTTTAGTCCGTGCCGCGCGGCACGCGCGGCATAGAAAGCCACCCGCTCAGCGGGTGGAGGCCAATTTCCGCTACGCGACAAAAACCTTCCCCCTAGCATGAGGATTGTTCAGGTCATCATACTAGGGGGAAGGTGATTGCTGTGGCCCAGAAAGCCAACAGCCTCGCGCACACGAAATGGCTGTGCAAGTACCGCATCGCACCGAGGTCAAGCTCATCGCCGCCATCGTCGAGAAGCACCCCAAGGTGCGCTTTGCCGCGAGCCGCACCTCGGCCCACGCCGACCTCTACGACCGTATGGAGCAGGCCCTGTGCGAGCGCGTGGCCAACGCGGTGGAGGTCGTCCGCTCCGACATCAGCCCCGCGCTTCTTGTCCACACCGGTCCAAACCTCGTGGGTGTGGCGGTCCAGGGACTCTAGCGGAGGCGGGGCGTCCTGCCCCAAAAACAAATGCAAAAGACGAGCACTTCTTGCCGCTCAATTGGCAAGAAGCGCTCGTCTTTTCTTAACGCGTTGTATGGCGGAGAGAGCGCAAGTTACGCGAGCGCCCTTCTTGCCAGCTCGGCCGCGCCGAGGATTCCTTGGTCGCCGCCGCAGCCCGGGGCGCAGATGTAGCTCTCCATGTCCTTAAGCTCGGCGGTCTGGATGTAGCCACCCAGATATTCGAGGGTCTTCTTGCGGACGATGCCGTAGAGCTGCTCCTGGTGCATCACGCCGCCGCCGAGGACGATGCGGCGAGGCGAGTACATGAGCACGAGGTTCGCGCACATCTGCCCCAGATAATCCCCCTCGAGCGCCCACACCTCATCGTTGTCCGCGAGCTCGGCCGCGGGCTTTCCCCAGCGCGCGGCGATGGCGGGGCCGGAGGCGAGCCCCTCGAGACAGCTCGCGTGGCTCGGGCAGACGCAGCGTCCCTCCTCGGTGGGACGGGTCCTTACCAGCATGTGACCGGCCTCGGGGTGCAGCATACCGTGAAGGAGTCTGCCCGCGCACATGACGCCCGCGCCCACGCCGGTGCCGATGGTCACGTAGACGGCGTCCTCGAGCCCCTTGCAGCAGCCGAAGACCACTTCGCCGAGGCAGGCAACGTTAACGTCCGTGTCGTAGGCCACCGGAATCCCGAGGTCGTCGGCGAACGCGGCGCGAAGACCATGGCCTCGCCACGCGAGCTTGGGCGTCTGGAGGATGGAGCCGTAGCGCTCGTCGTTGGGGTCGACGCAGGTCGGGCCGAAGGCGCCGATGCCCAACGCGTCCACATCGCGGGCGGTGAACCACTCGATCATCTGCGGGACGGTCTCGGCGGGCGTAAGCGTCGGGGTCTCCATACGGTCGAGGACCTCGCCGTCGCCGGACACCACGGCACAGACCATCTTGGTCCCGCCGGCTTCGAGGGCGCCGAGCCTCATTTGCTTTTCGCTCATGTGATCCTCCTTACAAAGGGACGCCCGCAGTCATGGTCAACCGCGGGCGCCCATAACGTTGGCTTGTTTCGAGGCGACCCTACCTGGGCACGCGGTCCTGCCTCGCGGCAAACGGGGCGAGCACGGCGTGCGGCTCGCTTTGGTACCAGTAGGCGACGGTGGAGATGTCGTCCTCGCGCTCGTAGAGCTTGATGTCGTCGTTGCCGAGGTCCTGGAACGTCACGCGCAGGTCCTCCTTGAACGAGATCGGGTCGGGAAGGTGCCACCTGTAGAGGCCGTGCCTGGGCAGCGCGTCGTCGTTAGTCGCGAGCATCGGATTCGGGTTCGGCTTGCCCGCGCTGAAGCGGTCGCGCGTGGCGTCGCGCGTCGAGCGGTACGGGTAGCCGGCGAACAGCGTGTTGAAGCACTGCGCCTCGGGCAGCGCGTGGGGCGGCCTGTCGAGGAAGGCCCAGGCACCGCCGAAGTAGTCCTCGGCTCCCGTCGAGGTGACCGTGGGGAACTCCTCGTCGCCGTCGAGGAAGAACTTCATCTCGCCCTCGCCCCACCAATAGCGCTCCAGGGCGCACAGGGCCATGTAGGTGCCGACGTAGTAGCCCTTGCCGCGCACGCCGTCGAGCACGGTGTAGTCGACGCCCCTGCGGGTGCTGCGCTCGCGGTTAAAGCGGGCGTGGAAGTACATGGCGTCGTCCGGCACGTCGGTGAGCGCGTAGTTGAACGTGTAGAAGATGTACTTAATGAACCCGGGGTGCTCGCTCGTAAGCGTGACCTTGGCGTGCTTCCTGAAGGGCATCTCGAAGTAGCAGTTCATGCCGCCCGTCGGGTTCACGCAGATGGGCATCGAGTTGACGATGGCGCGCTCACCGAAGCCGTTGCAGAAGAAGTCGCCGACAGGGCACTCGACCGAGGGGGTCTCCTCGTCGTCCCAGTAGAAGCGCAGCACGAGGTCACGCATGACGAAGCTGCCAGCGGCGGTCTTGTCGGGGACGGTCATCCAGATGTGGCGGATGATGCCGGGACCCTCGATGTCCGCGAGCGTGATGGTCTCGCCGGACTCAAGGGGCACGCAGCACGAGCCCTTGCGGCCGACGCCGAGGTGGCTGGCCGACATGGCGGCGCGGCCCTTCTCGCCCGTGATGTTCTCGGGGGTGATGGCGCGGCTTTCCTCACCGCCGTGCATCCACACGTCCTTAAGGAACTCTCTCATCGTCGACCTCCTCTATTCGTCGTCGTCGCACTCGGCGGAACTGGCACCGTTCACGTAGATGATCTGCTGGCGCGCCTCGTTGACGAGGGCGTCGAAGTCGAGTTTCTCGTCGGGGCGCGCGAGCGCGACCGTCATGGCGAGCGGGAGGTTGACACCCGCGATCACGTGGATCCGGTCGGAGGCGAAGCGGGAAAAGCGCTGGTTCACGCTGCCGCCGTACGCGTCGGTGAGGACGACGACCTCGTCAGTGCCCGAAAGAGCCGCCTCGACCGCCGCGTCGAGCCCCTCGCCGTTGTCGTTCACGTAGGCGCACACGGCGTTGACGGCGTCGCCCTTACCCGTAAGGAACTCGAGGGTGTCCTTGAAGCCCTGGGCGAGAAGGGAATGGCTCGCCACAACTATCTTTCTCATTGATTCACCAATCTCTTGGGTCGAAGCTAGGCGAGGATGCCGGCGGCGGAGGCGACCATCGCGAGGACGATCACCACGAGGATGAGGGCCGTCATGCTCGCGTTCTTCTTGGTAAGAAGGTAATACGCGCTTCCCGTGATGGCGGCGGGGATCATGGCAGGCAGGATCTTGTCGAGCAGCGGCTGAATCTCCATCGCGACGTCGCCGAAGCTGAAGCTAATCGGGCAGGTGACGCCGATGACCGAGGCGATGAGGCAGCCGACCACGGTGAGGCCGAGCACGGAGGCGGCGGCAGTGAGGTTGGGAAGCTTCTCGCTGAAGTCGGTGACGAGCTTCACGCCCTGCTTGTAGCCGAACTCGAGGGCGTGCATGCGGACCCAGAAGATGGCCAGGATGAGCGCGAACCAGATGCCGGCTCCCACGGGGTTGCCCTCGATGGCCATGTAGGCGGCGATGGAGCCCATGATGGTCGGGATCATGGTCATGAGCAGGGAGTCGCCGACGCCGGCGAGCGGTCCCATGGTGCCGATCTTCAGGTCTTGGACGGCGTCCGCCGCCGCTAGGCCGTCGCGCTCCTCCATGGCCACGCAGGCGCCAAGGATGATGGCGGCGAGCCAAGGCTGGGTGTTGTAGTAGCGGAAGTGGTTGTTGAGCGCTTGCTTATAGTCCTCGTCGTTCGTGTAGATCTTCCTCAGGACCGGCGAGAGGGCGTAGGCGACTGAGGCGCCCTGCTGGGTCTGGTAGTTGAAGGTGCACACGCTCATGAGCCAGCGCCAGTTCGCGTTGCGCAGGTCCTTCTTGGTGACCTTGTAGCCGGAGGGCTTGCCCTCGGCGACGGCGGTGATGTTCTCGTTTTCCATGGTTACTCATCCTCTCCGATGAAGGCGTCTGCGGAAGCGTGGGCGGCGAGCTCGGTGTCCCTCTCGGCACGCTGGTAGAACGCAATCGCGAGGGCAACGCCGACGATGGCGGCGCCGATGATGGGCACGTTCAGGAAGGCCGAGAGGAAGAAGCCGGCGAGCAGGTACTGGAAGTACTTGGCGGTTGGCATGTAGCGGAGCAGCATGGCGATACCGACGGCCGGGAGCATCTTGCCGGCGAGGGTGAGGCCGGAGAGGAACCACTGGGGCATGACCTCGAGGAGCCAGTTGACGGCGGGCTGGCCGAGCGTCACGGAGACAAAGACGGGCAGGGCGGCGCACAGGCCGAAGAGCGCGGGGCAGACCCACAGGATGGCGTTCATCTGATTGAACTTACCCTCGTTGCAGAACTTCTGGGACTTCTCGACGACAAAGCCGTTGAGGATCTTGGCGACGACGTCGAGCTGGATGCCGAGCATGCCGACCGGCAGGCCGATGGCGAGGCCCGTGTCGGAGCCCAGGGTCACGCCGTAGGCGGTGGCGATGATGGCCATCGTGCCGTAGTCGGGAATGGAGGAGCCGCCGAAGCCCGCGACGCCGAGCTGCATGAGCTGAATGGTGCCGCCGATGACAAGGCCGGTCTTCCAGTCGCCCATGACGACTCCGGTGATGAGGCCCCAGAAAACGGCGTAATTGACGAAGATCATCGGGATGCCGTAGTAGTCCACGTGCTTGATGAAGGCCAGCAGGGTCAAAAGGACGACCTGCAGGATAGTGAAGTTGACCATATTTCCCCCTTAGATGAGGTCTGCGACGGAGACGGGCTTGTCGGCGGGCACGAACTGGGCCGTCACCTTGACGCCACGGGCGATGAGCGCCTTGTAGCTCTGGACGTTCTCGGCGGAGGCGTAGGCGCGCTGGGTGAGCTGGATGCCGTCCTCCTTGACGAGCGAGCCGCCGACGACCAGCGACGGGAGCTCGACGCCCGACTCGACCAGGCGAAGCATCGTCTCGGGCTCCTTGGCGATGACGAAGACCTTCTCGCGGTCGTACTTGCCCGCGGCGAAGTTCTTGAGCGCGGTCTGCTCGGAGATGATCGAAACGGCCATGCCCGCGGGGCGCGCCATCCTCATGGTGGACTTCAGGACCTCGTCGCCGGCGACCTTGTCGTCGATGACCATGACTCGGGTCGCGCCCGACACCGGGGCCCACTGCGTCACGATGATGCCGTGAAGCAGGCGATTGTCGATTCGTGCCATAACAACACTCATGTTTGCTCCTATCAAATGAAGTTTTGCGTTCGGTACTGCCTCGGCGCTATCCGGATTCGCGCCGGGCAAGGGGTTATCGGATTATTGAGGACGCGCGGTCAGCTTGCGGCGGCGCGGGGAAGGTCACTCGTCGAGCAGGAGGTCCGAGGAGCCGAGGCGCTCTTCTCGCGCCGGGGCGGCGCTCACGCTTATGTAGTCGAAGACATATGCGATCTCGCTTACGGGAACCTCTACGCGATAGCGCGTCGAGATGCTCGAGAAGCTCTGCCTGAAGGACTCGATGAAATCGGCGCGTTCCTCCTCGAAGCGGTCCTGGCCAACGTAGGTCTCAATGGGGTTTCTGGTAACAAGGCGCTCGACGAGACAGCAGAGGTGAACGTAGAGCCCAATGATGGCGTTGCTGCCGATCTTCTCGCCTGTCCTGCGCTGAAGCTCGTGCACGGCGCTCTCGATCTCATGGAATAGCCGCTCCGGGTCGAGGATGGTGATGGAGCGGATGACGTTCTGCAGCGTCATGTTCGAGAGCAGCTTCTCGTGGAAAGAAGAGAGCTCGGAAGCGTCAAGCCACCTGCCGAACACGGCATCAACCTTAGAGGCGGACGCCGTCGACATGATGTCCTCGAGGGCGACGAAGGGGACGGAGGCGACCCCGGGGTCTCCCGTGCCGATGACGGCGCAGACGCGGTGCTCGGAGAAAACGGCGTCGTTCGACCCGTTCGCGACGAGCTGCTTGAAGGGCCTCGTGAGCAGGCGCGCGCCTATGGTGCGCGGGAGGCTCTGCGAGACGAGCTGGCGTATCCTCTCCGCGGCGTCGACCCCGGACTCGGAGCAGAAGACGATGGCGTCCTCACGGTTGACGCGCTCGATCACCTTGCAGTGCGTCACGCACGCGGCGGTCGCATCGCCAAGAACCTCGGCGATGGACTTGCCGCCGAGCAGCCCGACCCCGATCTCGAGCGCAAGACCGGTAGAGACGTTGTTCACCACGCCGATAGTGGAGTCGGTAACGTTCTCGAGGGCCTTATAGGCCTCCTCCAAGGAGCCCATGTCGACGAGGAACACGACCCCGGTGCAGTAGGAATGGCGGTCGACGAGGCGCTGGAGCGGACCGACGATGTCCTTCAGCTGCTGGTCGTAGGGCATGTCGACAGCCTCGTACACATGCATGCCGAGCATACGGTTCGCCGCGTCGGCGATGCTCGTCGCCGTTGAGTAGCCGTGGGACAAGATGACGCAGAGCGTCCGAAGGGCCTTCGCATCGCGAGACTCCGATGCGACGCACAGCGTCAGAAGCGTCTTCGTGAAGTGATCGAGCGAGATTCCCAGCGCCCCTTCCACGTCTGCGGCGACCTGATCGGAGACACTCGAGGCAAACGGCAATTCGGAGGTCACGGCACCGAGGAGATGGGAGATTTGCTCCGCACAGGCAGACTTTCGCTTAGCCAGGCCGATACCCGGCCACAACTGCAGGCAAATCTCCTGGGCCAGTAGAAAAGCGACCTTCCTCGAAAGCTCGATGCCATAAGAAGAGCCTGCGTCGGCAAGGACCGCGCCCACGACGCGCTCGAAGGCGCGCGACCTCGAGGAGGCGACGCCGTGGTCGAAGATCAAGTGATCCTCAACGCCGCGCACAGCGGAGACAGCTTGCGAGACAAGCTCGGAGACAGAGAGCTCCCCGGCGCAGAATCGCTCATCGAGGGAGCACAGGGCATCGAGCGCCTGCTCGACCGGCCCTGTGCTCTCGGCGGCATCCAGAGACGCGTCGATCAGAACGCCATCGTCGGGCTGTTGATCAATCTGCGCGGAGGAGAGGAGCCCGCTGGGAAGAAGATACGGGCGAACGACGACGTAGTCGCCCTCGCGATTGAGGAACGCTTTGGCACAGCAGTTCGTCACGCAGGCGCGCAAGCCGGCGATGTTATCGGAAAAGTCCGCGTTCACGAGGCAACGGTATGCGCCGCGGCTGATCTTCACATCAGAACCGATTCGGCACCCCTCGCTGCGCAGGAAGCTCAAGATGAGATCCTCGCGCTCCTCGGGGGTCCGCTCCTTGAGTGAGGGGACGCGGGCACAGATGGGCATTTTGCTGTAGGCCGAGGAAACCTTCAGGTCATCGGCGGAAAGCGTCGTCGAAAGAACGAGGCGAGCGCGCGGCGCATCCTGGGAGGCATCGAGCCCGAGGGCCGTCGCAAGGCAGTGCTCCATCGCAGAGGGAGAGAGTGCCTCGATGCCGTTGACAAAGACCACACCCCCGCGCGCTTTCGCGATCGACTCGTCAAGAAGCCCGTTGAACGAGGCGGCGTCCGGGACCCCGGCGCAGTCGATGCGCACATAGGAGGAGTCGCGGGACAGCAAGCCCTGGTTCTTGCCGTACTCGTACACAAGGCGAGAAAGGAAAGACTTACCGACACCCACGCCGCCGCTCAAGAGGATGGGCAGGCCAAACGGAGGGTACTGAACCGCAGCCTTGCACTGCTCGACAACGGAGCTGAGGCTCATGTCGAAGCCCACGGCACGCGCGAAGTCGCGGTGATCGGCGATTCCCGTCGCCTGGATGAGGTCGGCGAGCGAGGCATACTCGCTTGCAGAGAGCTTTACCTGAAAACGCTTCTGGAACGCGCGGCGATGAAAATAACGGACAGGCCTGCCCGCCACCTTAACCACAAGACCGGCGCGAACAAGGTCGTTGAGGTACTGGCTCGCCAGGCTCCTGGAGATGATGAGCGCCTCGGCGATGTCGGAGGTGGACAGACGGGCAAGGTCGTCGAGCGAGACGGCAGAGGTGAGGGCCTCGAGATGCTCGAGAATCCTGTCCCTCATGTCGACGGGTTTCTTTGCCAAGCTGTCCTGTGTGGTCTTGTCCATGACTTCTTACCTCCTCGTACAAGGAGTATAAGGGGAGAACAGAGAACGGAAGGGGGCGCGTGGGGGAATCAACAGCTCCGAGGAAAAGTCCACCACTTGAGGGGCAGAAAACAACGGCCATTGAACATTCAGGGCCGACGCTCAACACTTCGGCTCGACACTTCGCTTTGGAAAGGGCCCCGGCGCGCCGGGCCTAAAGCTTAACCATGCGCGCGGCGATGCGGGCGCAGTCGCAGGCGGCCTTCTTCTCGAAGGTGTTGTAGTCGACGACCCGGCCCTCGGCGCAGGGCTTGTCGCTGATGGCGCGCACGACGACGAGGGGCACGCCGTTGAGATAGGAGGCCTGCGCGATGGTGCAGCCCTCCATCTCGCAGCACAGGTCGCCGAAGGCCGCGAGGATTCGCTCCTTCTGTTCCGCGGGCGAGACGAACTGGTCGCCGGAGACGACGCGGCCCTTGAGGACCTTAATGTCGGGGGCGACGGCGGCCGCGGCGGCGCACGCCGCCAGCAAGGGCCGGAACGGATCGCGCAAGATCAAGGCGTCGCCCGGGAGGTCGGGCGTTACCGTCAGCCGGCGCCGCGTCTGCCGCATCATGAGGGAGAACGGCCTGGCCGGCGCATACGGCAGGAAGAGGTTCAAGGTGCACCCCGGGGCGGTCAACGAGGCCGACGTGTCGAACGTCGTCGCGCGCGGCTTCGGCGGCAGGGCGCCGTGCACCCATATATGCAGCGACTTGGCCTGCGTGCACGTCGGGGCGTCGTGGAACTACGTCTGCCTGCTCGTCGACCTCTGCAACGGGGAGATCGTCGGCCACTCCGAAGGACCGAGGAGGGACGCGCGAGCTCCGAGCCAGCTCTTGGATTACGTGCACTGGTACAACAACTTCAGGATCCACTCGACGCTGGGCTACATGTCGCCGGTCGAGTTCAGGGAGGCGGGGCCGTCCCTCCCGGAATCGTCCAAATAAGTGTTGCCAATCCATAGCCAATCCAGCCATCATCTTCGCGAAGGCGGACGTCAGGAAAAGCTCGGCTTGAGCTCGGTCGGACGCGGTCTGTGGGGCATCATTCAGGCTCAGGGGGGTCTCCTTGTCTTCTTCGGTCGCAACCTGAATGATAGGGACGGCCCCTTCTCTCTTTCCCCTTCGTTTTCGACGCGTCACCCTCTCGGCGGGCTTAAGGCCCGCGCTCGCGGGTGCAGGGGCTACGCCCAAACCCCAAAAACGTAACGCCGTGCTCGAAGCGTTTCCGGACGTCAGCGTAATCTCAAATCCCGTTCGTCAACTCATGGGCAAGCCACCTGAGACTACTCATTTCTCCTACTGGCAATGAAGACCTGCGACCTGCAGTTTTGCAAACTGCTTGAAAGCCGCCTGCGTTGATTCACTTCCTATTGCAGCTGGCGGCTTGCACGCGAAAAGGCATTTAAGTTTCAAAACGGGCGTTTTCGGCGCTATCGAGCCTCCAAAGGCATCCCGCCGCGCCCTTTGGGACAAAAACAAAAACTCAAAGCCCTGAGTTCGAAAATAGTTTTTGGAGTTGTCCCGACTTTTGTCCCCGAAGCCGACGAAACGCGACAGGGTGTCACCTGGCGGCACTCGATTCGAGACGGCACCGAAAACTGGATGCAACCGGAATGACAGGACGGCAGAACCGAAGCCATCGAGTAGGGATAGAAAAAGGCCCGGGTGCCATGGCATCCGGGCCTTTGCTAGCAACTTGATGTTGCGGGCAGCTTAGAACTTGTGGCCGCACTTCTTGCAGACGCGCAGCTTGTTCTTGCCGTCCTTCTCGTGACCGACGCGGGTAACCTTACCGCACTCGGGGCAAACGAGATTGACGTTGGAGGCGTCGATGGGAGCCTCCTGCGAAACGATGCCGCCCTGCTGGTTGGCAGCGTTGGGCTTGACGGCCTTCTTGACGACCGAAACGCCCTCGACAACGACCTTGTTCTCGGCGGGGAGAGCACGCAGGACAACGCCCTGCTTGCCGCGATCCTTACCAGAGAGAACCTGGACCTTATCGCCCTTCTTGATATACATATATCTCCCCTAACTACAGGGTCTCGGGAGCGAGCGAGACGATCTTCATGTACTTCTTGTCACGAAGCTCGCGAGCGACGGGCCCGAAGATACGGGTGCCGACGGGCGAACCATCGTTGTTGATGACAACGCAGGCGTTCTCATCAAAGCGAATGTAGGAGCCATCCTTGCGGCGGATCTCCTTAACGGTGCGAACGACGACGCAACGGACAACGTCCTTCTTCTTGACGTTGGCGCCAGGGGTAGCCTCCTGGACAGCACCGATGAACACATCGCCGATGCCTGCATAACGACGCTTGGAACCGCCAAGCACCTTGATGCAGCGAATCTTGCGAGCGCCGGAGTTGTCGGCGACGTTCAGCATGGTTTGCATCTGAATCATGGTAGATGTTCCTCCGAACTAAGAACCGAAGAGAGGTGCGCAGCCTTTATACGGCCCGTGGTATGCAAGCCAGGCATACGCACATCTTCGGAAACGTACAAGTCGTAAGAGCGACTGCTTATTTAGCGCGCTCGACGACCTCGATGAGGCGCCAACGCTTCATCTTGGACATAGGACGGGTCTCCATAACGCGGACGGTATCGCCCACGCCAGCCGTACACTCCTCGTCGTGAGCGTGCAGCTTCTTGGAGCTGGTCATCATCTTGCCGTACTTGGGGTGACGCTTGCGCTCGGTGATGGTGACAACAATGGTCTTGGCACCGGAGACGGAGGTAACGACACCCGTACGGACCTTACGCGAGTTACGCGAATCAGTCATGTTCTCTCCTTAGGTCCTACTCGGCGACAGCGGACTTCTCCGCTGCGATCTCGCGGGCGCGCTGCTCCGTGAGGACGCGAGCGATGTCCTTCTTCACGGTGTTGACGCGAGCGGTGTTGTCCAGCTGGCTGGTGGCCATCTGGAAACGAAGGTTAAAGAGCTCGGCGCGCATTTCCTTCAGCTTCTCAACGAGCTGAGCGTCCGAGAGCTCACGAATCTCTGCGGGCTTCATTAGTTCTCCTCCTTGGCGGCGGCGGCGTCCTCAGCAGCCCACTTGGCCTCGAGAGCGGCCTCCTCAGCCATCTCCTTCTCGATGCGCTGCTCGGCGTTCTTGGCAGCAACAATCTTGGTCTTGATGGGAAGCTTGTGCTGTGCAAGACGCAGAGCCTCGCGAGCGACCTCCTCGGGCACGCCCTTGACCTCGAACATGATGCGGCCGGGCTTCACGACGGCCACCCACTCCTCGGGGTTACCCTTACCAGAACCCATGCGAGTCTCGGCAGGCTTCTTGGTGATGGGCTTATCGGGGAAGATCGTGATGTAGACACGACCGCCACGCTTCATGTAGCGGGTCATGGCAATACGAGCGGCCTCGATCTGACGGTTGGTGATCCAATGGGCCTCGAGAGCCTGGATACCAAACTCGCCGAAATGCAGCTCGGTATTACCCTTGGCCTGGCCCTTCATGGAGCCACGCTGCACCTTGCGGTGAAGAATACGCTTAGGGGCAAGCACTACTGACCCCTCCTCTCGGAGTTACGACGACGAGGACGGGAAGAGCCCTCGAGTGCAGGGTTGGGAACAGGCTGGCCCGGGAGCTTCTCGCCCAGGTAGATCCAGACCTTCACGCCGCAAGCGCCCATGGTGGTGCTGGCGACAGCCGTGCCGTAGTCAATCTTGGCGCGGAGGGTGTGCAGAGGCACGCGACCCTCACGGTACCACTCACGACGGCCCATCTCGGCACCGCCGAGACGACCGGAGCACTGGATACGGATGCCCTTGGCGCCGGCCTTGCGGGCAGACTGGACAGCCTTGCGCATAGCGCGACGGAAGGCAACGCGGCCCTCGAGCTGCTCAGCGATGGACTGAGCAACGAGGTTGGCGTCGAGCTCGGGGCGCTTGATCTCGACAACGTCGACGGAGAGCTGGCCCTTGGAGACGCCAGCGACCTTCTCGAGCTCGGTGCGGAGGGTATCGATCTCGGCACCCTTCTTACCGATGACAACGCCGGGGCGAGCGGTGAGAATGATGACCTTCACCTTGTCGCCAGCGCGCTCGATCTCGACGCGGGAGACAGCTGCGCGGGAAAGACGCTTCTCGAGGTACTTGCGGATCTCGAGATCGTTACCGAGGGTCTTAGCGTAATCCTTCTCTGCGAACCAGCGGGAGCGCCAGTTCTCGGTGATGCCAAGACGGAAGCCGGTGGGGTAGACTTTCTGACCCATACAGCTTTACGCCTCCTTTCGAGGAGCAACGACGACGGTGATGTGGGAAGTACGCTTCAGAATACGAGAAGCGGAACCCTTGGCGCGGGGACGGATGCGCTTAAGCGTCGGACCCTCGTCAACATAGGCAGCGGCGACAACCAGGTTGTCGGCACGCAGACCGTTGTTGTTCTCGGCGTTCGCAACGGCGGAACGGAGAACCTTCTCGACATCCACGGCGACGGCGCGGTCGCAGAAGTGGAGGATGTCGAAGGCCTGAGCGACAGGCTTGCGGCGGATCAGATCGACCACCAGGCGGGCCTTGCTGGGGGAAACACGCACGTACTTAGCGACGGCGCGAACCTCGGTGGCCTCAGTTTCAATAGACTTAGTTGCCATTTACGGTTAACCCCCTATTTGGCCTTGTGGCCACGGAACGTACGAGTCGGCGCGAACTCGCCGAGCTTGTGACCAACCATGGACTCGGTAACATACACGGGCACATGCTTGCGGCCGTCGTGGACGGCGATGGTGTGACCAACCATCTCGGGGAAGATGGTGGACGCGCGGGACCAGGTCTTCACGACGTCCTTCTTGCCAGCCTCGTTCATCGCGGTGATACGCGAGAGAAGGCGAGTCTCCACGAACGGGCCCTTTTTGAGACTTCTGCTCATAAGTGCTTTCTCCTAAAACTCGGTATCCGAAATTACTTCTTACGGCGACGAATGATGTGCTGGTTCGAGACCTTCTTCTTCTTGCGCGTACGAAGGCCCTTCGTCGGCTTACCCCAAGGGGTAACAGAGGGACGACCAGAGGTGTGGTTCTTGCCCTCGCCACCGCCGTGCGGGTGGTCGACAGGGTTCATGACGGTACCGCGGACGGTCGGGCGCACGTTCATGTGACGCTTACGGCCGGCCTTGCCGATGACGATGTTGGCGTGATCGGCGTTGCCGACCTCACCGACGGTGGCGCGGCAGGTAACGAGGATGCGGCGCATCTCGGAGGAAGGCATACGGACGATAGCGTACTTGCCCTCCTTACCCATCAGCTGGCAGGAGTTACCGGCGGAACGGGCGATAGCAGCGCCCTTGCCCGGCTGGAACTCGACGGCGTGGATGAGCGTACCGACGGGGATGTCGGCGAGGGGCAGAGCGTTGCCCGGCTTGATGTCGGCGTCAGAACCGGACATGATGGTCTGACCGACCTCGAGGCCCTTGGGGGCCAGGATGTAGCGCTTCTCACCGTCAGCGTAGTGCAGCAGAGCGATGCGAGCGGAACGGTTCGGATCGTACTCGATCGTGGCAACCTTGGCGGGCACGCCGTCCTTGTTGCGCTTGAAGTCGATCACGCGGTAACGACGCTTCACGCCGCCGCCCTGGTGGCGGGTGGTGATGCGGCCGTTGTTGTTACGACCGGCCTTCTTGGGCAGGGGCTCGAGAAGAGACTTCTCGGGCTTGGTGCAGGTGATCTCGGAGAAGTCGGAGATCGTCTGCCAACGCCTACCAGCGGAGGTCGGCTTAAGGTGCTTTACAGCCATTACAATCCCTTTCAATAGGAATCCGTTAGCCATCGCAGACAGGGATTCGAGGTTCTGCCTCGGGTGCGATGACACCGGACGTATACACGGTTCCGGGCGTGTCCATTTTATACGCCCAAAACCTTGAGCTCCCGCCTCCCCTATTTGGGAGGCATGAGCTCACTCAACAGCAGCGAGTCTTAGGCCTGGTTGCCAAAGACCTCGATGGTGTCGCCCTCGGCCAGCGTGACGATGGCCTTCTTCCAAGAACGGGTCTTGCCGGCGACATAGCGCACGCGCTTGGTCTTGGGCTTGACCGTCAGGGTGTTCACGCGAACGACCTTGACGCCGAAGATCTCCTCGACAGCGTCCTTGATCTGATACTTGTTAGCATCCTTGGCGACCTCGAACGTGTACTTGTTCAGCTCCATGCCGGAGAAGGAACGCTCGGACACGATCGGACGGATGATGATCTCGTGGGCGGTCATTTATGCAAGCACCTCCCCGAAGTGAGCGGCGATGTCGGCGGGCATCAGCACAGCGTTGTTGTTGACGAGATCGTAGGTGTTGGCCTCGTCGGCAGTGATGATGAACGTCTTGGGAATGTTGCGGAACGACAGGTAGGCGTTGACGTCCTCATCGCGAACGATGATGGTCAGACGCTTGCCCTCAAGGCCGAGAGCCTTGAGCATGGCGACGGCAGCCTTGGTGGAAGGCTTCTCGAAGCCGTAGTCGTCGACGAGCACGAGCTCGCCATCGGCCAGCTTGGCGGACAGCGCGGAGCGCATAGCCAGCTTGACCTCCTTGTTGTTCATACGCTTAGCGTAGGAACGGGGCTTGGGGGCGAAGACAACGCCACCGTGACGCCACTGGGCAGCACGGATGGAACCCTGGCGGGCACGACCGGTGCCCTTCTGACGCCAAGGCTTCTTGCCGCCACCGGAAACCTCAGAGCGGCCCTTAGCAGACTGGGTGCCCTGACGCCAAGAGGCCATCTGGCACTTGACGATGTGGTGCATAACGTGGATGTTCGGCTCGATGCCGTACACCTCAGCGGCGAGCTCGGCCTCGGCGACCTTCTTGCCCTCGCTGTTCTTTACTTCAAACTTTGCCATTTAAGTGTTCTCCTTGGTATGACGCTGGGCTAAATGGGCTGGGCCCTTAGGCCATACGGATGGCGACGAGACCATTCTTGGCACCCGGGACAGCGCCCTTGACCAAGATGAGGTTCTGCTCGACATCGATGCGGACAACGGAAAGGTTCTTGACGGTAACGCGCTCGTTACCCATGTGACCGGCCATCTTGACGCCCTTAAGGACGCGCGCAGGATAGGCGCACTGACCGATAGAACCGGGGTGACGCTGGAAGTGAGAACCATGCGTCATAGGACCGCGGCGCTGACCCCAGCGCTTGATGCGACCCTGGAAGCCCTTACCCTTGGAGGTACCGATGACGTCGACCTTCTCGACATCAGCGAAATCAGCGACGGTGACGACCTCGCCGACCTTGTGCTCCTCGCCGTTCTCGACGCGGACCTCACGAAGGAAACGGACAGGCTCGACGCCAGCCTTGGCGAAGTGACCAGCCATGGGCTTGTTCACGTTCTTGGCCTTGATGTCGCCGAAACCGATCTGGACGGCGTCATAGCCGTCGGTTGCCTGAGTTTTAACCTGCGAGACAGCGCAGGGGCCAGCCTGGATGACCGTGACGGGAACGATGTTATCGTCCTCGTCCCAAACCTGGGTCATGCCAATCTTGCGGCCGAGAATCATGCTGATCAAGATATGATCCCAACTCTCGCGTGGTCTTGGGACAATGCGTACACCACCGAGCGTACGCCCCTAGAGGACCACTACTTACACGACGTGCTCCCCAGCCTTGTATTTCGCCCGGACTACCTGACAACCCTATTAAGCAGGCATTTTGTCCAGCCAGAATACTCCCCTGGTTTCACACAGTTGTTTAGTATACACGGCTGCGGGCGTATCCATCGAGATTCATATTTCACTCACATTGTTTACGCAGGTAAAGTGCGTGGATGGCTCCCGAGTCTGGCAGGGTGGCGGCGAAATAAATTAAGGTTGCTGCTCTACAGTCCTGCGCAAGACGAAGGCCACATTAAGTGGCCTTCTTTGCGTGCGGAACTCGCGACAACCTTAATTTATTTCGCCGCCACCCTGCCAGACTCGGGAGACGACACGTTGATGTCTGCTTAACTCTGCTCGCTCAGGCTAATTACTTTGTTGGGGATCAACTATTTGCTGGAGGGTGAACTTGCATTGGGGCGGTTCGCCTTCTGCTTGCGGCTTGGACTCCTCGAAATCAAAGATCATGATGGCGCAGTTGGGGAGTTTTGCTGGGAGTTCGAAGCCTTCTGGGGCTGCAGCCTTGATGAATTGGCGGCTGGCGCTGCCGTGGCTTACTGCTAGGAGGGTTTCGATACCATCGGCGTCCATGATATTGGTGAGGGTGTCTACCATGCGCCCTTGCAGTGCCTGGCTTCCTTCTCCTCCGAAGGGGATCAGATCCTCGCCGGGATCCCAGACGTCGGTAGGTAGCGCGTCGTGCGGGCCCTCTTCGAAGGAGCCGTAGCAGCGTTCGATGATGCCTTCGCAGGGCTCGGCAGCGGCGTCCGGACCGAGGAGTTCGCATGCGACGAGACTCGCCGTGTCCATGGCTCGGCCTAAGGGTGATGAGACCACTTTGTCGGGGACGACGCCGTGGGCTTTGAGCCATGCGGCTGCCATCCCGGCTTGCTGACGGCCTAAATCGGTGAGCGGTGAATCACAGCGACCCTGGACGAGCTTTTTGACGTTGAATTCTGTCTGGCCGTGGCGGAGTAGATATAGCTTCTTCATGCTCTCCCCTTCTGCATCATTTGCTTTATCGGCTCGGCCCTACTCGTGGGTATGCCCTACGTAGTCTTCGTCGATCGTAATCTTGGCAATCGACTTGGGATATTCCGATTCGACCCGTTGTACCAGCGCGTGCTTTACGTCTTCGGCACTCATCTGCAGATCCGAGGGACGCACGCAGTCAAAAATCACGTTGGTGTGCGTGGGGCCCGGCACGCAGCGCAAATCATGAATCGAAAGGCGGCTATCGATCTCTTGAGCCATAGCGTTGATGCGCAAGCGCATGCTCGCCACCTTTGGATCGTCGGTCACGATGGGGTCGTAGTGAAGTGTGACAATCATGCCGTCTTCGTTCCTAAACGACTGCTCGATGTTATCGAGCGTGTCGTGACTTTCCAGCGGGCTTGCCTCGGCTGCCATCTCAGCGTGAGCGCTTGCGAACTTCCTGCCCGGGCCGTAGTCGTGAACCATCAGATCGTGAACGCCCAAAACGCCGGGGTAGCTCATGATCTTGTCTCGAATGTGCTTGACCAGCTTAGGATCGGGCGTCTGGCCCAAAAGCGGGCTCACCGTATCCTGGATGAGTTCAAAACCGCTCCAGCCAATATAGGCGCCAACGGCAAGGCCGACCCATGCGTCAAGATTGATGTGCGTCACCTGTGAAACAATTGCGCACACCAGCACAGCGCCTGTGGCAAGGACATCGTTCTTGGAATCCTGCGCGGTCGCATGCAGCGTCTCGGACTCAATGCGATCGCCGAGCTTTTGGTTGAGGGCCGCCATCCAGAGTTTTACGACCATCGAAAGCACTAGAACCGCCACCAGGGCAAGCGAGAACTCGACAGGCTCGGGGTTGACAATTCGCTCCACCGACGACTTCACCAGCTCAACGCCAATCAGCAGCACGAGCGCCGCCACGACTAGACCCGAGAGGTACTCGTAGCGACCGTGGCCGTAAGGATGCTCGGGGTCGGCGGGCTTACTCGCCAGCTTAAAGCCAAGCACGCTCACGATGTTTGAGCTGGCGTCGGACAGGTTGTTCATGGCGTCTGCCACAATCGAAACCGACCCCGACAGCACGCCAATTGCGCCCTTTGCAGCGCAAAGTGCCACATTGGCGATAATGCACACCACGCCCGCCAACGTGCCCACGCGCGCACGGTCACCCTGTGCGCGCTTAACAATCCACTCGACCATCTGCATCCGCCCCCACGGTACTACCTATATATCTATTGCTCAAACGGATTGTAGTGTAGCCACTTTGTCCTCCAGATACAAAAAGGCCGCAACCCGCACGGGCCACGGCCTTGGAACATGACAAAGGAATCGTCCTTGTGTCGCACAGGTTTATGCGCTCACTTCAGCAGCGCTCGCCACTGTTTCGGGTGAATCGGCTCCGTCCCCCGTCGTCTGCCCCTTCGCCGGCACCACGCCAAAGCAGTAGCTCAGCGCCGCAGACACCGCAAATGCCACACCGCCGGCAGCGCAGCACCACAGCAGGTTCGAGATGCCGCCCGTGGCAAAGCCAATGACCATGAGGACATTTGTCATGCCGATGGTATAGGCCGTAACGTGGCCCACGGCCGCAACAAGGCCTCCGACGGCGCCGCCAATGGCCATGCACGTCAGGCACCTGCCATATTTAAAGCCGCAACCGTACAGCGCCGGCTCGCTTACGCCGCCAAGAACACCCGAGATTGAATAGCCCAGCATGAGCGCCTTCTCGTCCTTATCCGCAACGCGAAGCGACGCACCAAAGGGCATGCCCCAAACGGCAAACGTTGCCATCGTCGCGGCGATCAGAATGCACGAATCCGTTCCCACACTCATAAACTGCGCATAGGCGAGCGATAGGACAACGTTGCTGATGCCCGCAATCTTAAGGAACTCCCAACCCGCGGCAAGCCCCATGAGCGTAAGCAGCGACACGATGCCACCGGAATTGCCAAGCATAAACATAAGCTGTCCCAACAGCATGCCCAGATAGCTGCCCGCCGGCGCTGTAATACACAGCGAAACCGGAACCATGACGAGCATGGTTGCAAACGGAACGAACGAAAACGCCACGGCCTTAGGGATAACGCGCTGAAAGAAACACTCCACTCGCCATAGCACGGGCACCGAGATGAGAACCGGAATAACAGTCGTCGTGTAATCGATGACCGGCACGGGAAGCAGGCCATACACGGAAGTCATCGATGCCCCCGTCGTCGATGCGGCATCGACGAGCTTAAGCAAATCGGGCGCAATCAATACGCCGCCCAGCATCATGCCCAGCTGCTCAGAGCAACCGAGCTGGCGGGCGGCCGCCCAACCAAGATAAATGGGCAAAAAGTAGTAGCCGGCGTTATAGAGCCAACTGTAGAACAGGCGATAGATTTCGGAATCGGCAGACCACAGGCCCAGCATGCCTTCGCCCATAATGACGGCGACGGTGCGGAACAACGCCGCGCAGACAATAAAGGGCAGCACCGACATCATGCTTTTGGACAGATAGTCCACCACGGCCATGGCGTTTGATGAGACCGTCGTTGTGAACGAGGTGTTAGTAACTTGTGACATGGAACGTCTTTCCCAATGTGACATACGGGCTGCCCCTTTGTCACATCGTGCGGTACCGACCGATTGCGCGGTACTTTTCGTAGCGGAGGTTTGTGAGGGTGGCGTCGTCGAGCTGCCCAAGCGTATCGAAGGCATCAAATGCCGAAGACATGACGGCACCGGCGATCTCCTCATGCGACAGGCCCCTATCGTCGACAATGCCGTCGATGATGCCGAGCGCCAGCAGATCGGGGGCCGTAAGCTTAAGCGCCTCGGCGGCCTCATCCGCACGCTCCGTATCCTTCCACAGGATCGACGCGCAGGCCTCGGGACTCACGACCGAATAGGCCGAGCTCGAGAGCATCAGGATGCGGTCGGCCACGGATAGCGCCAGCGCGCCACCAGAGCCGCCCTCGCCTGTCACCACCGAGACAATCGGCGTCTTAAGGCCGCTCATCTCCATGAGATTCTGGGCAATCGCCTCGCCCTGGCCGCGCTCCTCGGCACCGATACCGCAAAACGCGCCCGAAGTATCGACCAGGCACAGAACCGGTCGACCAAACTTTTCGGCCTGACGCATAAGGCGACGCGCTTTGCGGTAGCCCTCGGGATGCGCCATGCCAAAGTTGCGGCGGATACGCTCTTTGGTCGTGGTGCCGCGCTCGATGGCGATAACCGTCACGGGTCGCCCGTCCTTCCAGCCGATGCCGCCCACCACAGCGGCGTCGTCGCCAAAGTAACGGTCGCCGTGCAGCTCCACAAATCCATCCAGGCCCAGCGAGATCATCTCACCCGCCGTGGCGCGATCTGCCGAGCGGGTCTGCTTGACAATCTCGAGCGCGGTTTTTGGTGCCGTCGAGCGCTTAAACAAGTGTCCCAGCTTTTTGCCGCGGCGACCCGCATGGACGATCTCATGCGGTGCCCCCAGGCCGGGCGCGTGCCCTTCGTGCAGCGCCAGCAGCTCGCCTACCGTGAGCGCAATCTCGCCACGCGGAACAACGGCATCGCAAAAGCCGTGCTCCAGCAAAAACTCGGAGCGCTGGAATCCCTTGGGCAGGCGCTTGTGCATGTTCTGCTCGATCACGCGCGGGCCGGCAAATGCCGTCAGGGCATCGGGCTCGGCCAGGATAATGTCGCCCTCCATGGCAAAGCTCGCGGTTACGCCTCCGGTCGTGGGGTCGGTGAGCACCGTGATATACAGACCGCCCGCCTCGCTGTGGCGCCTAACCGCCGCAGAAATCTTGGCCATCTGCATAAGCGATGTCACGCCCTCTTGCATGCGCGCACCGCCCGAAACGGTAAAGCCGACAACTGGCAATCCCAGCTCGGTCGCGCGCTCAAATGTGCGACAGATCTTCTCGCCCACCACGGAACCCATCGAGCCCATCATAAAGTTGGCGTCCATAAAGAAGAGCGCCGTATCGCAACCGCAGATTTCGCCCCTGCCGCACACAACGGCATCGCGCTCGCCCGAACGCTCGCTCACGCTCTTGAGCTTGTCGGCATAGCCGGGAAACGAGAGGAAGTCCTCCGACGCCAGATTGGCATCCCATTCCTCAAACGTGCCCTCGTCGACCGTCATGCGCATGCGCGCGCGACCGCTCACGCGAAAGTGTTTGCCGCAACGAGGGCAGACCTCGAGGTTGTCGTGCAGGCGTGCCTCATCGATCACACGGCGGCACTCCGGGCACTTGACAAACACGTGGCGCGCGGGGAACTCGGCGCACGACTCGGTTATCGGCCCCTCAAGGACATTGACCGTCTTCGCTTTTCTATTCATCAGCATAGAGATGCCCCATCAGATCGGTGTGATACATGCCCGACAAAAACTCGTCGTTTGCCAGCACGTCGAGCTGAAGCTCGCTATTTTCGCTCACGCCCTCAATCACGAGCTCGCCCAGGGCCGAGCGCATCTTGCGAATGGCACCGTCACGCGTGGGCGCGCACACGATGAGCTTGCCGAGCATGGAGTCGTAGTACGGCGGAACTTTCGCTCCGGTAAACATGGCGGAATCCCAGCGCACGCGCGGACCACCCGGCACACGCAACGCGGTGACCGTTCCACATGACGGTAGAAAGTCCGGCGTTTCGGCATTGATGCGGCACTCCATGGCGTGGTTGCGGACCGGTACGTCCTCCTGCTCAAAGGGCAGAGGCTGGCCGGCAGCCACGCGCAGCTGCCACTTAACCAGGTCGGTATCGGTCACAAACTCCGTAACCGGATGCTCCACCTGCAAGCGCGTGTTCATTTCCATAAAGTAGAAATTGCCGTCATCTGAGTACAAAAACTCGATGGTGCCAGCGCCCTCATAGCCAACGGCACGAGCCAGGTCGCGCGCGGCCTTGTGCATGCGCGCGCGAATATCATCGCGTCCGTCGAGGCACGGCGCGGGGCTCTCCTCGATCAGCTTTTGGTTGCGGCGCTGCACCGAGCACTCGCGCTCGCCGAGCGAAAACACATGGCCCTGCTTATCGGCCATAATCTGTACCTCAACGTGATGCGCCGGCGCAACGAGCTTCTCCATGTAGCACTCGCCGTCGCCAAAAACGGCCTCACCCTCGGCACGCGCCTCGATGAACGCCTTTGCCGCGTCTTCCACGCGCTCGACCTTGCGAATACCGCGGCCGCCACCGCCGGCACGCGCCTTGATGAGCACGGGACAGCCGATGCGCTCGGCCTCGGCCGTCGCCTCCTCGGGGCTTTTGAGCAAATCGCAGCCCGGCACGATGGGCACGCCCGCGGCAGCAGCCGTTCGGCGTGCGGCGTCCTTGTCGCCCATGCTGTCGATCACCTCGGCCGAAGGACCGACAAACGCCAGACCGTACTTGTCGCAGTCGCGCACGAAGCTCGCCTTCTCGGAGAAAAAGCCATAGCCGGGATGGATCGCCTTTGCCCCCGACTTTACGGCACAGGTGAGCACGGCATCGTCGTTGAGGTAGCTCTCGGCAAGACGCGGGCCGCCGATGCAATACGCCTCGTCGGCAAGCTGCACGTGCAGCGCGTCCGCATCGGCCGTGGAATAAACGGCGACGGTCTTGATGCCCATATCGCGGCACGCGCGGATAACACGAACCGCGACTTCGCCGCGGTTGGCGATGAGCACTTTGTCGAACATGAAGCCTTCCTTAACTTTCGTGCATGAGTGCAAAAGACATATCGGCGCGGCAGCAAACCTCACCGTTGACGCTCGCAGTACCCGTCGCAAAGCGGAACGGCCCGCGCGCACGCGTGATGGAGCACACTAGATCCACCGTGTCGCCCGGGCGCACCGGACGCTTAAAGCGCACCTTGTCCAGACTCGTGTAGAACGGCGTCGCGCCGCGCGCCTCCTCATCGCCCATCAGCAGCACGCAGCAGTTCTGGGCGAGCATCTCGCACTGAATCACGCCGGGAACGACCGGGTTTCCCGGAAAATGTCCCTGCAAAAAGTACTCGTCGCCTGTAATCGTGATCTTGCCGTGGGCCTCGTCGCCCACCAGCTCGGCTTCGTCGAGCAAAAGCATCGGCTCGCGATGCGGTAACAGCTTCTTGAGCTCTTCTTTGTTCATGGATATCACCTATCCGATCCTCATGAGGCAGCTGCCAAACTCCACGAGGTCGCCGTCGGCCACGCAGATCTCGAGCACCTCACCGTCTGCCTCGGCCGTCACCTCGTTGAGAACCTTCATGGCCTCGATGATGCAGAGGGTCTCGCCGGCCTTGACCTTGGAGCCCACGCGCACAAACGGCTCGTCGCCCGGCGCAGGGGCAGCATAGAAGACGCCCACCATGGGAGCAGTCACCTCGGTGCCCTTGGGCTCCGGCGCGGCGGCAGGTGTCTGCGTGGCGGGTTCCGGTGCGGCAGGCGCGACTGTGGGAGCTGCAACTTGAGCGGCCATGGCGCTCGGCATAGGCATGGGCACGGCAACCGGCTGCGCCACACTCGCGCGCTCGAGTTCGACCGCGGTGCCATCGGGCTCCTCAACGCGTACGCGCGTGAGGCCGCGGTCCTCCATCACATCGGCTATCTCGGCAAGTCTTTTGGAATCCATGCTCTAGCCCCTCGTATATCTACGCAGCGCGATGGCGGCGTTGTGCCCGCCAAAGCCCAGGTTGGTCGAAAGCGCCCAGGTAAGGTCGGCGCGAACCGCGCGATTGGGCGTGTAATCAAGATCGCAGGCGGAATCGGGCGTGTGGTAGTTAATGGTCGGCGGCACCACGCCCTGCTCGAGTGCCATGGCGCAGGCCATGACCTCGATGGCCCCCGTGGCACCGATCATGTGCCCCGTCATCGACTTGGTCGACGAGACATGTGCGGCGCGCGCCGCGTCCTCGCCGAGCGCTCGCTTAATGCCCGCCGTCTCGGACGAATCATTAAGCTTGGTCGAGGTGCCGTGGGCATTGATATAGAGGCCCTCGGAAGGCTTGACGTCGCCCTCGGCTACCGCCAGCGATATCGCACGGGCAATGCCGGCGGCATCGGGGTCGGGGCTCGTAATGTGATAGGCATCATCGGTGTTGCCGTAGCCCACGACCTCGGCATAAATGTGCGCACCGCGCGCCTGCGCATGCTCCATGCTCTCGAGTACCAGCACGCAGGCGCCCTCACCCATCACAAAGCCATCGCGGTCTGCGTCGAACGGGCGGCAGGCCGTCGCAGGATCGGGGTTGGTGGTCAATGCGCGGCAGGACGTAAAGCCTGCAACAGCATCGGGGATAATGGCCGCCTCGGCACCGCCCGCGAGGATCGCGTCGGCATAGCCGTGCTTGATAGCACGGAACGCCTCGCCCACCGCATGGGCCGAGGTCGCGCACGCAGTCACGACTGGCAGGGTCGGGCCTTTTGCCTTGTGGCGGATTGCGATATTGCCCGATGCCATGTTGGGGATCATCATCGCGATCATATAGGGCGATGCGCGGCGGGGCCCCCGATCGGCGATCGTATGGACGTTGTCGACGAGTGTCTGCATGCCGCCCACGCCTGAACCCACGTAGACGCCCAGGCGCTCGCGATCAACCGCGCCCTCAACATCGAGGCCCGCATCGTGCATGGCCTCGTCCGACGCCGCCATCGCAAACTGAACACAGGGGTCGAGATGCTTGGCGTCATGCTTGCCAAAGTAATCGTTGCCGTCAAAGCCCTTGACCTCGGCCGCCACCTTGACGGCAAACGCATCGGTATCGAAGTGCGTGATCGGGCCGATGCCGCACGTGCCAGCGCACATTGCCGCCCAGGTGGCAAGCGCGGTGTTGCCGAGCGGCGATACGGCACCTATGCCGGTGATTGCAACTCTCTGTTCCATCATGGTCTCCTCATCCAAGCCGTTCTTCGGCCCTGATTTCTACATCGCCATTCCGCCGTCAACGCGTACGACCTCGCCCGTAATGTAGGCAGCCGCATCGCTCGCCAAAAAGCGCACCACGCCGGCCACTTCCTCGGGGCGCGCCATGCGCTTTAGGGGAATCTGCTCCTCGGTTGCCGCGCGAACCTTCTCTGAGAGCTTTGCCGTCATATCTGTCTCGACAAACCCGGGTGCGGCCGCGTTCACTCGTACGCCGCGGGGCGCAAGCTCGCGCGCTACCGCCTTGGTCAGGCCGATGACGCCCGCCTTAGAGGCAGCGTAGTTGGCCTGCCCGGCATTGCCCATCAGGCCCACAACCGAGCTCATGTTGACGACGCAGCCGCCGCGCTGGCGCATAAAGTTCTTGGTGAGCGCGCGCGTCATGTTAAACGTTCCTTTAAGATTGACATCGAGCACGCGATCGAAGGCGTCATCGCCCATACGCATGAGCAGGCCATCGCGGGTGATGCCAGCGTTGTTGACGAGCGCCCAAATGGAGCCAAAGTCGTTGAGGACCGCTTCCACGCACGCGTTGACGGCAGCAGGATCGGCCACGTCGCATTGATATGCGCGTGCCGCGGCGCCAGCCGCCTCGCAGGCTTCGCACGTCTCGCGCGCCGCATCGACGCTGCCGGCATAGACGACGGCGATATCAAAGCCGTCCTCCGCCAGACCGACAGCGCAGGCGCGGCCGATACCGCGCGAGCCGCCCGTGACCAGTGCCACGCGACGTGAGTCGTTGCGCTCGAGCGCGCCGTTGTTCAAGTTGCCCATGTCATTCCTTTCGGGTTACAGCCCTGTGGACTATGCGAGCTCGTCGGCAATAGCTGCGACCTGCTCGGCCGTTTCGCACGAATACACGCGAACGTCGCTCAGCGTACGCTTGGCCAGGCCCGACAGCGTTTTGCCAGGGCCGACCTCAATAAACGTGTCGATGCCCTGATTCTGCAGAGCATGCAGCGTGTCGACCCAACGAACGGCATGACTCACCTGATTGGCCAAGACATCCGATGCCGCTCGCGGGTCCGCCGGATAGGGCGCCGCCGTCATGTTTGCCATGACCGGAATCAGCAGCGGTGACGGCGCGTGGCCGGCTTGGATATACGTCGCCAGCCCCTCAGTCGCCTCGGCCATATAGGGGCTATGAAATGCGCCCGACACCGCGACTTTCATAGCGCGGCCGCCAGCCTCTTTTACTAGGACGTCGAGCTCCTGCAGCGCCTCGGGCGCTCCGGCAACAACCGTCTGCTGCGGACTGTTGTAGTTGACTGGCCAGCAGTCCTCGCCGGCCTGTTTTGCCAGGCCCTCGACTTGCACCGCATCGAGCTTGATGACGGCGCGCATGCCGCCCGGATGGCGCTCGGCAGCCGCGGCCATCAGCGCCGCGCGCTCGCACACGAGCTCAAAGCCCGCTCGCGTATCGAATGCCCCCGCAAAGGTGAGCGCGGCGACCTCGCCCAGCGAGAATCCCGCACAGGCGGCAGACACCACGCCGCGCTCACGCAGGGCGATAGCCGCTGCCAGGTCGTGAACGAACACGCACGGCTGCGTGTTCTCGGTCTGCGACAGCTCCTCCTTGGAGGCGCTCCGGCACTGCTCGCTGGTCCCCGGGCGCACCTCGTCGGCAATGGCGAACAACTCGGCGGCCGCCGGCGATGCCCCGATCAGGTCGACGCCCATCGCGGGGTGTTGGGCACCCTGGCCGGCAAACAGAAACGCTACGCTACCCATGCGGACGCACCCTTCAGGACGCGCTCGGCGCCATCGACCAGATCGTCAACGATTTCACGCGCGCTCTGGCGCTCGCTAACCATGCCGGCAATCTGTCCACACAAAAACGAACCCTCTTCGTAGTTGCCGTCCTTGGCGGCCTTACGCAGCGCACCGGTTCCCATAGCACCGAGCTCCTCGGAGCTTGCGCCCGCCGCCTCGTTCTTGGCATACGCGTTGGTGAAGGGGCTCTTAAGCGCACGCACCGGATGTCCCGTCGAACGACCGGTCGCACGCGTCGAGGTGTCGTTGGCCTTCAAGACCATCTCCTTGTACTGCTCCGATACGGTGCACTCGTCTGCGACCAGAAAGCGCGTACCCACCTGCACGCCGGCGGCGCCCAGCATAAAGGCGGCCGCCACGCCGCGGCCGTCGGCAATACCGCCGGCAGCCACGACGGGAATGTCGACCGCATCGACGACCTGCGGCACCAGTGCCATCGTCGAGGTCTCGCCAATGTGGCCACCCGATTCGGTGCCCTCGGCAACCACAGCGGTTGCCCCACGACGTGCCACGAGACGGGCGAGCGCCACCGAAGCCACAACGGGGATGACCTTGATGCCCGCCTCGTTCCACGCCTTCATGTACTTGGTGGGATTGCCGGCACCCGTCACGACGACCGGTACCCGCTCGTCAATCACGACCCGCGCGACCTCGTCGGCAAACGGGCTCATGAGCATGACGTTGACGCCAAAGGGCTTATCCGTCCTGGCGCGCAGCTCATGAATCTGGTCGCGCAGCCAGTTGGCGTCGGCGTTCATGGCCGCGATAATCCCTAAGCCGCCCGCCTCGGACACTGCGGACGCCAGCGAGGCGTCGGCGATCCAGGCCATACCGCCCTGGAACACGGGCTTTTCGATGCCGAGCAGATCGCAGAGAGGAGTCTTGAGCATCTCTACTTCTCCAATGCCGCCTCGACCGTATCGGCGAACTCGCCGACCGTCTTGGGGTTCTCCTCGGTATCGAGCTGGATGCCAAACTCGTCCTCAACGGCGACGAGGATCTCGACGGTGCCCAGACTGTCGAGACCAATCTCCTCGAGCGTGGACTCGGGCTTCATCTCGACATCGTCAAGACCGGCGGTCTCGCGGATAACATCGCAAACGCGCTCGAAGGTCTTCTGATCTGCCATGGTAGTTCTCCTTTGTTTGTGCCCTAGGGGCGTTTTTATTTCCTATGTGCGACTACTTCCAACGAAGTAGATAGCCACCTATATCCAGACCGGCGCCAAATCCAACGAGGGTGATGGTGTCGCCCGTGTGAAGTGCACCGGCGTTTGCCAGCCGGTCGAGGGCAAGCGGAATGCATGCGCTCGAAATGTTGCCGGTCTCGCGCAGCGTTCGAACCACGCGCTTGTCTGGCACACCGAGGCGCTTGACCGCCTGACTCAGGATTCGTTCGTTAGCCTGATGGAATACAAAATGGTCGATGTCCTCGACCGAAATGCCCGCATCGCTCGCAAGCTTATGGACCGTGTCGCAAATCGCGTTGACGCCGAACTTGAACACGCGGCGGCCATTCATGGACAGCACGCTCTCGCTATCTGCGGAGGCCTTAAACGGCGAGGTGCCGACCAGACCGGGAACGCACAACGTCTCGACGTCGGGCGCCGTCGAAAGCTCAACGGCAAGGGGGCTGTCTCCCCCAGCCTCAATCACCGCGGCGCCTGCCCCATCGCCAAAGAGCACACAGGTGGCGCGGTCGGTCCAGTCGAGCGCGCGCGTCATCTGCTCGGCGGCAACGACAAGCACATGCTTGGCTCGTCCTCGGGCGATATAGCCCTCGGCAACATCGAGCGCAAATAC
Source organism: Collinsella sp. AF36-3AT (assembly GCF_003475205.1). NCBI lineage: Bacteria > Bacillati > Actinomycetota > Coriobacteriia > Coriobacteriales > Coriobacteriaceae > Collinsella > Collinsella sp. AF36-3AT. The sequence goes on from NZ_QROZ01000001.1 coordinate 337,101, forward strand.
GAAGCCGGCGCAGGCAGCCGAGACATCGAAGGCAGGGCACGTCGCGCCCAGTCGCTCAGCAACGGCACACGCCTCGGCGGGAACAAGGTGGTCACCCGTCGTCGTCGAGCAGACGATCAGATCCAACTGGCTCGCGTCGATTCCGGACACCTGAAGTGCCCGCTCGCTCGCCGCTACGGCAAGGTCGTCAAGTGACTCGGTGGTGCAGACGTGGCGACTCTTAATACCTGTGCGGGTAAAAATCCACTCATCCGAGGTATCGAGGAACTCGGACAGCTCGTCATTGGAAACACTGCGCTTAGGAAGCGCCGAGCCTGTTCCAAGAATCGTGAAACCCATCACTAACCTCCTTTGAGTTGTTGACGTGTTTACATCGACCAAGAGAGGATAGCGCATTTCAGTCGTTGTTAACGTGTTAACATTAAATTGTCCAAATGCGACAAAGGCTTCACATTGTGTCTCTCTCGACACCATTGCGTTATTCACTTATTCATTAAGGAGGTAGCAGCCGCTATGGATGCCAAATTAACGATAGTCGACGTAACCGGATCGACCAACGATGACCTGCTCGAAGCAGGAAAACAGGGAGCTCCGCACGGCACAGGACTTGCCGCCCGGGCTCAGACAGCAGGACGCGGCCGGCGCGGCCACAAGTGGGATTCAACCGCCGGCAACCTATTGCTTTCGATTGTTCTGCGTCCATACGTTAATCCTGCTAAGTACACTGGTCTTGCCGCCGTCAGCGGCCTAGCGGTGCTCGAAGCGTTCGAGGCGCAAGCTCTTGCAAACGAGATTGGCCTCAAATGGCCCAACGACCTGGTCGCGCGAGGACGCAAGCTCGGCGGCATTCTGGTCGAAGCGGCACGCGACAACAAAGGCATGCCCTTCGCCGTCTGTGGCATTGGCGTCAACGTAAACTACACGCCCCAAGAGGTGCCCGATGGCGGCCTGGCGGCAATCGGTCTCTCGGACCTTAACGAGAACGTTCCAGCTGTCGACATGCTCCTCGATGAGGTCTATCACGCAGTTATAGACGCTATAGATGCCTGGGCAGAACGCCTCAACGCCATGGAAGAAAACACCGGACCGCTCGCGCCCGTCCACGGCGAATATGTCGCTCACCTCAATTGGATTGGAAAGCACGTTATCGCCCGTTCCCCTGTCGGTGACGAGCTGGCGCGTGGCATCTTTAAAACGGTCGATGGCTTTGGTCGCGCGTGCATCGAAACGGAAGACGGCTTTCGATCCTTCCATTTTGAGGAGGCATCGCTGCGTCCCTTGAGCGAATAGGGCGCCGCAACCACCTACTCGGCAGCATTACCCCGCAGTCCAAACCATCATTCAAAACAAAAGAGCCCCGCTACCATAACGGCAGCGGGGCTCTTTAAGCTATGAGCGATATCGCTTAGAGCTTGATGTCGATGTCGACGCCAGCGGGGAGGTCGAGACGCATGAGCGAATCAACGGTGCCCGAGGTGGGATCGAGGATGTCGATGAGACGCTTGTGGGTGCGCATCTCGAACTGCTCACGGGAGTCCTTGTTCACGTGCGGCGAGCGGATAACCGTGTACAGGTTGCGCTCGGTGGGCAGGGGGACAGGACCGGAAACGCGAGCGCCGGTCTTCTGAGCGGTCTCGACGATGAGCTTCGCGGACTGATCGACGACCTCGTGATCATAGCCCTTGAGGCGAATGCGGATCTTCTGGGTAGCCAACTTAAACCTCCAAAGAGTGCGAGAGATGTTCTCGCGGATTACGTAACAGGGAGCTCGAACTTAGGCGTTCTTGCTCATGACCTCGTCCACGATGGACTTGGGCGCGGGCTCATAAGAGTCGAACTGCATCGTGTAGGATGCACGGCCCTGGGTCTGGGAGCGAAGGTCGGTAGCGTAACCGAACATCTCGCCCAGCGGCACCTTGGCACGGATGAGCTTGCTGTTCTTGCGATCCTCCATGCCCTCGATCTTGCCGCGGCGACCGGAGAGGTTGCCCATAACGTCGCCCATGTACTGCTCGGGGGTCTCGACCTCGACAGCCATGATCGGCTCGAGCAGCTGCGGATCGGACTTCTTGAGGGCGTCCTTGATAGCCATGGAACCGGCGATCTTGAAGGCGGCCTCGGAGGAGTCGACCTCGTGGTAAGAACCGTCGAACAGGGTGACCTTGACGTCGAGGACCGGGAAGCCGGCGATAACACCGGTGTTCAGGGCCTCCTGGATGCCCTTGTCGATGGACGGGATGTACTCCTTGGGCACGACGCCGCCGACGATAGCGTTGACGAACTCGTAGCCGAAGCCCTCCTCCATCTTCTCGAGCTTGATGACGGCGTGGCCGTACTGACCGCGACCACCAGACTGACGGACGAACTTGCCCTCAGCCTTCTCGACGTCGTGACCAGCGGTCTCGCGGTAGGCAACCTGGGGCTTACCAACGTTAGCGTCAACCTTGAACTCACGGAGCAGACGGTCGACGATAATCTCGAGGTGCAGCTCACCCATGCCGGCGATGATGGTCTGGCCGGTCTCGTGGTTGGTGGACACCTGGAAGGTCGGGTCCTCCTCGGCGAGCTTGGTCAGAGCCAGGGACATCTTGTCCTGCTCGGCCTTGGTCTTGGGCTCGATGGCAACGTCAATAACGGGCTTAGCGAACTCGATCTTCTCGAGGACGATCTCCTTGCCCTCGGCGCACAGGGTGTCACCGGTGGTGGAGTTCTTGAAGCCGACGCAAGCGACGATGTCGCCGGCGGCAGCGTCGTCACGGTCGATACGCTCGGCGGCGTTCATCTCGAGGATGCGGCCGAGGCGCTCGCGCTGACCGTTGGAAGCGTTGACAACGTAGGAGCCGGACTCGGCGCGGCCGGAGTAAACGCGGACGTAGGTGAGCTTACCGACGAACGGGTCGGTCATGATCTTGAAGACCAGGCCGGAGAAGGGCTCGTCGAAGGAAGGATGACGCTCGATCTCCTCGCCGGTGTCCGGATCGGTACCGGTAACGGCCTCGACGTCGAGCGGGCTGGGCAGGTAGTCGACGACAGCGTCGAGCAGCTCCTGGACGCCCTTGTTCTTGTAGGCGGAGCCCACGAAGACGAGGTTGAGCTCGTTGGCCAGAACGCCCTTGCGCAGAGCAGCCTTGAGCTCCTCGACGGTGAAGTCCTCCTCCATGAGGATCTTCTCCATGAGCTCGTCGTCAAAGCTGGCAGCAGCGTCGAGGAGCTCCTCGCGCTTGGTGGCAGCGATGTCGGCGAACTCAGCCGGGATCTCGTCCATCGGCTCGGGGTAGGTCATGCCCTTGTCGTCGGCCTTGAAGTCCCATGCGGTCATGGTGACCAGGTCGATGACGCCCCAGAAGTTGTCCTCGGCGCCCATCGGGACCTGAGCGGCCACGGCGTTGGCGTCGAGACGATCCTTCATGGTCTCGATAGCGTTGAAGAAGTCAGCGCCCACGCGGTCATACTTGTTGATGAAGGCGATGCGGGGGACGTTGAAGGTAGAAGCCTGACGCCAAACGGTCTCAGACTGGGGCTGAACGCCGGCAACGGCGTCGAAGACGGCGACAGCGCCATCGAGGACGCGCAGGCAGCGCTCGACCTCGGCGGTGAAGTCAACGTGGCCCGGGGTGTCGATGATCTGGATGCGGTAGTCCTTACCGTCCTTGTTCCAGAAGCACGTGGTAGCAGCGGAGGTAATGGTTACGCCGCGCTCCTGCTCCTGAACCATCCAGTCCATGGTGGCAGCGCCCTCATGGACCTCACCGATCTTGTGGGTCTTACCGGTGTAGTAAAGAATACGCTCGGTCGTGGTGGTCTTACCGGCATCGATGTGAGCCATGATGCCGATGTTACGGGTATCGGAAAGCTTGTACTTAGGCTTAGCCATGTTAGTTCCTTACCTTAACTTACCAACGATAGTGAGAGAACGCGCGGTTGGCCTCGGCCATCTTGAAGACGTCCTCACGCTTCTTGACGGAAGCGCCCAGGCCGTTTGAAGCGTCGAGGATCTCGTTGGCGAGACGCTCGGCCATGGTCTTCTCCTTGCGAGCGCGGGAGAAGTTGACGATCCAGCGGATACCCAGAGCGGTGGAACGACGGGAGTTGACCTCCATCGGGACCTGATAGGTAGCGCCACCGACACGCTTGGGCTTAACCTCGAGCGTGGGCTTGACGTTGTCCATGGCCTTCTTGAAGGTAGCGAGAGCGTCGCCGCCCTCGGACTTCTCGGCAACGATCTCGAAAGCGGTGTAAACGATGCGCTCAGCGGTGGCCTTCTTGCCGTCAAGAAGGACCTTGTTGATGAGCTGAGTCACCAGGCGGTTGTTGTAAACGGCGTCAGGCTGAACCTCACGACGATTAGCTGCTGCACGACGCGGCATGTGAAATCTCCTTAAGTGTCTACCGTGCGGCGCTAGGCGGCACACGGCGAAAGTATCAAAACGTTATCTGGCTTATTTAGCCTTGGGGCGCTTAGCACCGTACTTGGAACGGGCCTGCATACGGTTCTGGACCGGAGCAGCGTCGTAGGCGCCACGGATGACGTGATAACGGACACCAGGGAGGTCACGGACACGACCGCCGCGGACGAGCACGATGGAGTGCTCCTGCAGGTTGTGGCCCTCACCCGGGATGTAAGCAGTAACTTCGATGCCGTTGACGAGGCGAACACGGGCAACCTTACGAAGAGCCGAGTTCGGCTTCTTGGGGCTCGTGGTGAAGACGCGGGTGCACACGCCGCGCTTCTGGGAGTTGTGCTGCAGAGCAGCGTTCTTGGACTTCTTGGGCACGGAACGACGGCCCTGGCGAACCAGCTGGTTAATAGTAGGCAAAGCGTACTCCTTCTCGAATGATTCCAGCTTTCTGTAAAGTGCAACGGCTTGAATCGAGGGGTCAGCATCCCCCTACGAAACACGCAGTTCGATAGGATACGTGGCGTTAGCTGTGCCGTCAACAGACCACGCCGCCGGGCGTATCCTTAAATCGCCATATTTCCGCAAAGCCTACACAAAAGGAATCCCCTCCTGTGCGCTTGGGAGGATTCCCGGACCGGGCGGCCCAGGTTTTAAGTTTGCTGCTCTACAGTCCTGGCTCGCACGGAGGCCACATTAAGTGGCCTCCGGCTCGTGCGGAACTCGCGACAAACTTAGCCCCCGCGCCGCCCGGGCCGGGAATCCGACGTGCTCGTCGGGGCAACGCTACCTGCCAAAAAGGGACAGGTTTATTTTGGTCGGTTTTATCTGGGGAAACGTCGTGCTCCAGCGGTGGTCCGCCCTCATCTGTCATAGGGAAATCGGCGGCGTTTTCGGAAGTATGCGGCAAATTCTGGACCTGCCGAGCACACCGGGGTTTTGCGATAATAAACCCGCAGGTAGAGCGCTTGAGCATATGCGGTGTGGTCGACCCATCAAGATTTTGCCGCATACTTCAGAAATGCAGGCGAATATCGTGCGGTCTAACCGCCCATTTACCGCAAAGAAGGCCGCTTCCCCTAGTAGGAAGCGGCCCCAAATCTTACGAATAGACGATGGTAAAGGGTACTTTTGTTTCGGTCTCTCCTGTTGATGTGCACCTCGTTCCCTCAAGGGTTACCGATACAACCTGATCGACATTGATGAGCCTTGTCGGAACCCAGATGTTCTCTCCGCTATTGCGCGCCATCGAAACATAGAAATTGTACGCCCCTGCGTCGTCATCTTCGATAATCTGCTCCGATCCATCCTTGTAGCTGACGGTCAGTTTATGATCAACTGCTTCATAGCCCAGATCATCGATGTGCGTCTGGATGGAAAACGGGCTAATCTCAAGAGGCGAGTCGTCGGAGCGGAGCTCCTTTGTATCGACGTGCGCTCCGACGTTAAACTCTGGCGTCGATACCTCGATCACCTTCGCATCCTCACCTTTGCCCTCCGTCCAACTGATATTCCAGGTGACCGCATGTCGTAAATCTCGATCGCGATTCCAAGATGCAAAGTACATCGTGCCGTTAATGACCGTGTCGCTTGATGTGTCTTTATCAATGGTGCAGCGTGTATCAGCCCATTCCTCGCCGAAGTTCATGCTGGGTGTACTGACGCCCCCTTCTTCTTCACCATAGAGAACAAGTTCGCCAAGCTCTGCCGCCGGCTTGTAGTAGTTAACGCCATTCGGATTGGACAATGTAAACGTCACAGCACCGCAACCGTTCTCGTCGATTGCCATCTCATGAATGTCGAGCGTATAGCCGTTGCCCTCGACGGACAGATTGACCTTCTGGACTGCACCCTCCAGGCTTTGGGGCGCGATACCATCACCAAACTCTCTGGTGTAGGTATATTTCGTCCCCGACGAGCCGCCATTTGTCCAGGTAACGGACTCTCCGTTGCCATGGTTTCCCCAGGCAGAGGCAAAATAACTGGAATTGACGACGGCGTAGGCGACCCCTCCGGTCGCCAGCACTCCGGCAAGGCATCCGATCACGGCAACATACAGAGGCTTCGCGTGACCCTTTCGGCGAAGCGGCTCACCAGCAGCGGCATAAAGAACACGGTCAGCAAGATCGCTATCGGCTTGGACGGACTCGAAGGCCTGCTTGATTTGGTTGGATTTCACGGTCGCCCTCCTCTAGGATGAACTTGAGCTTCGATCGACCGCGAGCTAAACGCGTTCGAACGGTCGCGGCTGGCACATGCAGTAACTCGGCAATCTCTGAGGTCGAAAAGCCCAGATAGTAATAGAGCACGATGGGAACACGGAATCGCTCCGGAAGCCGCATAACGTCTGACAGGACCGCCTTGGTCTCCTCCTGCGCCGTCGAAAGCGAATCGGCCAGGTTCTCAATATCCTCCACGCGCCTCCACGGCTTTCGAAAGAGCGATTTGCATTCATTGATCGTGACCCGGATAAGCCATCGACGAAGATGCTCCCAACTTTCAAAGTTTCCATCGCTTTTAAGCAACTTAAGAAAGACATCTTGGGCAACATCGTCGGCGTCGGCGCAATCACGCAGGTACGTCAACGCGATCCGAAACACGACATCCCGGTGGTCTTCGACCGCCTGTCTAAATGCTTGTTCTTCCATAATCACCTCCCGGTGACGTTAATGATTCTTGATGAGGCCCTCACCATAGATACGCTTTGACCGAACGGAATGTTTCAAATTCAAGCAGGAAAAACCTGCCAAAATAAACCTGTCCCTTTTTGGCAAGGGATCAACGGAGCACAACAGGTTGAGCATACGCAAGCGAGCGGCCCCAGAGCGCACAAGATGGCATGAAAAAGGCAGGGCATTGACCGTTTGGCCATGCCCTGCCTTTTGGGTGGCAGATTGCAGCTCTGGGGCCGCGCGGCGACGGAGACCGCCGCCGCGCGCTAGAACGGCGGAACTAGTTACTCCTCGTCGTTGTCCTTGGCCTCTTCGGCGTCGTCGGTGTCCACGAGCTGGTTGAGCAGCTCGTCGAGGGAAGCCATGTCCTCGTTGATGGCACCGTTGGCGGGAGCCTTCTTGTCGTCGATCGGGGCGCCCAGGAGCTCCTCGTCGGCGTCGGCGTGATGCGTCGGCGTGGCGGAGGTGCCCAGCAAGATGTCGTCCGGGCCGTCGGGGCTAAAGACCATCTGCAATAGCTGCGAGAGGTCTTCCTCGTCGGCAACGTCGTCGTTGTTCTCGAGGATGTAGAGCAGGTCGTGGGCCTCCAGGCCGTCACGGAGCTCCTCGATCGCCTTGGCACCGATGCCGTCGATGCGCAGCAGATCCTCCTCGGACTTGCCGACCAGGTCGCCGACCGTCTCAATGCCGACCTCGCTGAACTTGTTGGTCCAGCGCTGCGACACGCCCAGATCGTCGAACAGGTACAGGCGAGCCTTCTCGGCGGAGATGGTGTGGCCGTTGCGGGTGAACGAACCGTCAGCACCGCCGAACTCGTCGTAGCCGGCCCAGTCGAGCTGCTGCGGGAGCTGCTCGTCCAGGTCCTTGAGCTCCACGGGGGCCCACTCGGGCAGCGACTTGGCGTTGGGCGAAGCCGGGCCGTCAATATCCACGTAGCCGTCGGCCGTGCGATACGTCAGCTTGGCGTTGGCGTACGGCTTGAGGCCGGTACCGGCAGGGATCTTCTTACCAACGATGACGTTGGACTTAAGGTCGAGCAGGTGGTCGACCTTACCCTCGATGGCAGCCTCGGTAAGGACGCCGGCGGTGCGGATGAACGAGGCGCTCGACAGCCAGGAGTCGATGTTGGACGCGACCTTGAGCGTACCCAGGATGACGGGCTCGGCCACGGGAGCCTGACCGCCCAGACGGGCGACGCGCTCGACCTCGTCGGCGAACTCGTAGCGGTCGACGTACTGACCAAGCAGGTACTTGGAGTCGCCGGGGTTGGTAATCTGAACGCGACGCAGCATCTGACGTGCGAGCACCTCGATGTGCTTGTCGTTCAGGTCGACGCCCTGGCTGGTGTAGACGTCCTTGACGCTCTCGACGAAGGTGTGCATCGTCGACTCGATGTCGGTCAGCTTGCGCAGGTTGCGGAAGTTGACGAAGCCCTTGGTGATCTGGTCGCCGGCGCGAACCTCGCAGCCGTCCTCGATCTCGGGCATAAAGCGCACCGAAGCGGGGACGCGACGCTCGTCGAGTACACGGGTGTGATCCTCGGAGTCAGTGAGCGTCAGCACGTACTCGGACTTCTCGGGCTTAATCGAGAGGTGGCCGGAGTATGGAGCCAGCTCGGCCTCGCGACCCAGGATCTTCTCGTTGACGTTGCCGACGATATCGAACATACGGCTGACCGTAGGCAGACCCTGCGTAATATCGTCGACGCCAGCGACGCCGCCGGAGTGAATGGTACGCATCGTAAGCTGCGTACCGGGTTCGCCGATGGACTGGGCGGCAATAATGCCGACCGCGGTACCGATGGCGACCGGACGACGGGTGGAAAGATCCCAGCCGTAGCACTTCTGGCACACGCCGTACTTGGAGCGGCAGGTGAGCAGCGCGCGAAGCTTGACCTTCTTGAGGCCGGCATCGACCATCTTCTGGATGTCGGCGACCTTCTCGATGTAGCCGTCCTGCTCAAAGAGCACGGTGCCATCGGGAGCCACGACGTCCTGGATGAAGCAACGGCCAACGAGGTCGGTGTTGAGGTCGGTGGTGCCGGGGATGATGAGGTTGTAGGTGACGCCCTCGTGCGTACCGCAGTCCTCCTCGCGGACGATGACGTCCTGGGCCACGTCGACCAGACGACGGGTCAGGTAACCAGAGTCCGAGGTGTGGGATGCGGTATCGACCAGGCCCTTTCGGGCGCCGTAGGTCGAAATGAAGTACTCGAGCGGCAGCAGGCCCTCGCGGAAGTTCGCCTTAATGGGAAGGTCGATCGTCTCGCCGGACATGTCTGCCATCAGGCCACGCATGCCGCCGAGCTGACGCAGCTGGGTCTTAGAACCACGGGCGCCGGAGTCGGCCATCATGTAGAGCGGGTTCTCCTCGTCGAACAAGTCGAGCATGAGCGCTGCGACCTTGTCGGTACAAGCGGTCCACTCGTTAACGACTTCGATGTGGCGCTCCGTCTCGTTGATGAAGCCCTCCTCGAAGTACTCGTTGATCTGGTCGACGTTAGCCTGGGCGCGGTCGAGCAGCTCCTGCTTCTCATCAGGGATGAGAGCGTCCCACACCGAGATCGTAAGGCCGGCGCGGGTAGCGTAGTGGAAGCCGGAGTACTTGATGGCGTCGAGAATCGGGCCGACCTTGGCCTCGGGGTAACGATCGCAGCAGTCGGCAACCAGCTTGGCCACATCGCCCTTGACCATCTTGTAGTTCATGAACTCGTAGTCTTCGGGCAGGCACTGGCGGTTGAAGATGATGCGGCCGATAGAGGTCTCGAAGCGCGCGGTCTTGTTGCCGGTGACGTCGTAGTCGACGAACTCGTTCTTGCCGTTCTTGACGCGGAAGATACGGGTGCCGTCCTCGTTGATGACGTTGGCGTTCTCGGCGGACACGCGAACCTGGATCTTGGCCTGCATGTCGACCTCGGAGCGGCAGTCATAGGCGTGCAGCGCGTCGTCGAAGCTGGCGAACACGTGGTTCTCGCCCGGCAGACCGTCGCGGACCTGGGTCAGGTAGTACACACCGATGATCATGTCCTGCGAGGGGATGTTGACCGGCTTGCCGGATGCCGGCGAGCGCAGGTTGTTCGCAGAGAGCATGAGCACGCGAGCCTCGGCCTGAGCCTGACTGGACAGCGGCACGTGGACAGACATCTGGTCGCCGTCGAAGTCGGCGTTGAAGGGCGAGCAGACCAGCGGATGCAGGTGGATAGCCTTGCCCTCGACCAGCACCGGCTCAAAGGCCTGGATGGACAGACGGTGCAGGGTCGGTGCACGGTTGAGCAGCACGACGCGGCCGTCGATGACCTCTTCGAGGATGTCCCACACAAAGGTGGCACCGCGGTCGATAGCGCGCTTGGCGCCCTTGATGTTCTCGACCTTGCCGAGCTCGACCAGACGTTTCATGACGAAGGGCTTGAAGAGCTCCAGCGCCATGGTCTTGGGCAGACCGCACTGGTGCAGCAGCAGCTTGGGGTCGGTAACGATAACCGAACGGCCGGAGTAGTCGACACGCTTGCCCAGCAGGTTCTGACGGAAACGACCCTGCTTGCCCTTGAGGGCCTCGGCGAGCGACTTGAGCGGGCGACCGCCACGGCCAGAGACCGGGCGACCACGACGGCCGTTGTCGAACAGGGCGTCCACGGACTCCTGGAGCATGCGCTTCTCGTTGTTCACGATGATCGCAGGAGCGTCCAGGTCGAGCAGGCGCTTGAGTCGGTTGTTACGGTTGATCACGCGACGGTACAGGTCGTTGAGGTCGGACGCGGCAAAGCGGCCGCCGTCGAGCTGGACCATCGGGCGCAGATCGGGCGGAATGACCGGGATGACGTCCAGGATCATGTTCGCGGGGCTGTTGCCACCCTTCAGGAAGGCATCAACGACCTCGAGGCGCTTAACGGCCTTCTCGCGTTTCTGCTTCTGGGAGTCCTCGTCGGCAATGATGGCCTTGAGCTTCTCGGCCTCGGAAGGAAGGTCGATGGCAGCGAGCAGGTCGCGGACGGCCTCGGCACCCATGCCACCCTTGAAGTACATGGAGTAGTAGCGGGTCATCTCGCGGAACAGCGGCTCATCGGAGATGAGGTCGCGCTCGGTGAGCTTCATGAAGGCGTTGAAGGCGTCCGTACGGAGCTGCTTCTCGTCCTTGCACTCTTCCTCGATGTCGACGATGCCGGAGGCGATCTCCTCGGGGGTCAGCGGCTCCTCATCGGAGAACTCGTCAAAGTTCTCGGGGTTGCCCTGCTCCTTGAGGGACTCGATCTGGCGGGCGCACTCGGCATCGATCTCTTCCAGATCGGCGGCGAGCTCCTCGCGCAGGTCGTCGGCGTCGGCCTCGCGGGCCTCATAGTCGACCTCGGTGATGATGTAGCTGGCAAAGTACAGAACCTTCTCGAGGTCCTTGGACTTGATGTCGAGCATACGGCTCATCGGGAAGCTCGTGGGGCTCTTGAAGTACCAGATGTGGGACACGGGAGCGGCGAGCTCGATGTGACCCATGCGGTCGCGACGCACCTTGGCCGAGGTGACCTCGACGCCGCAGCGCTCGCAGACGATGCCCTTGAAGCGGATGCCCTTGTACTTGCCGCAGGAGCACTCCCAGTCCTTGGCGGGACCGAAAATCTTCTCGCAGAACAGGCCGTCCTTCTCGGGCTTGAGGGTACGGTAATTGATGGTCTCCGGCTTCTTGACCTCGCCGTGCGACCAGGAACGGATCTGGTCGGCGGAGGCAAGGGAGATCTTTACCGAGTCAAAATCAGTAGCTTCGAAATCTGCCACAGTCAACTACTCCTTATCAGTGGTCGTGGCGGCGACAGCCTCGGGCGCCTCGGCGGTCTCGGCATCCTCGGCCTCGATGTCGGCGTCAACGCCGGCGAGCGCAGCCAGGTCGTCGAGAGCAGAGGTCTCCTCGGCGGTCACAGGGGCGGAGGCGTCCTCGTCAGCATCGTGCATGGGCTCGATGTCCAGTGCGAGGGAGCGGATCTCCTTGACGAGAACCTTGAAGGACTCGGGGATACCCGGGACAGGAACGTTCTCGCCCTTGACGATGGACTCGTAGGTCTTGACGCGGCCCACGGTATCGTCGGACTTGACGGTCAGGATCTCCTGCAGGACGTTGGAAGCACCGTAAGCGTACAGTGCCCAAACTTCCATCTCGCCGAAGCGCTGGCCGCCGAACTGGGCCTTGCCGCCCAGAGGCTGCTGGGTAACCAAGCTGTAAGGGCCGGTCGAACGGGCGTGGATCTTGTCGTCGACCATGTGGCCGAGCTTGAGGATGTAGGACGTACCCACGGTAATGGGCTCGCGGAACTCCTCGCCGGTGCGGCCGTCGAACAGACGGGTCTTGCCGCGCTCGTCAAGCTGGGTGACGAACTCGGGGCGCATGTGATCGCCAAAGGCAGCGGTGGCCTTGTTGAGCATGTTCTTGTTGGCACGACGGATGACCTCGGCGATCTCGTCCTCCTTGGCGCCGTCGAAGACGGGCGTCGCGGTGAAGAACGGACCGGGGACATACTTGTCGGAGTCGGCCTGCTCGGTATCCCAACCGCAGGCAGCAGCCCAGCCAAGGTGGCACTCGAGCAGCTGGCCGACGTTCATACGCGAAGGAACGCCCAGCGGGTTGAGGATAACGTCGATCGGGGTACCGTCAGCCATGTAGGGCATGTCCTCGACCGGCAGAACGTTACAGATAACACCCTTGTTGCCGTGGCGGCCGGCGATCTTATCGCCCTGCTGGATCTTACGACGCTGGGCGACGTAGACGCGCACCTGCTCGTTGACGCCGGGGGCCAGGTCGTCGCCGTTCTCGCGGCTAAAGCGGACGACGTCGATGACGCGGCCGTACGCGCCGTGAGGCATCTTAAGGGAAGTGTCGCGAACGTCGTGAGCCTTGGCACCGAAGATGGCGCGCAGCAGGCGCTCCTCGGCGGTCAGAGCGCTCTCGCCCTTAGGCGTGACCTTGCCGACCAGGATGTCGCCAGGGCCAACCTCGGCGCCGATGCGGATGATGCCGTCCTCGTCGAGGTTGGCAAGCATGTCCTCGGAGAGGTTCGGGATCTCGCGGGTGATCTCCTCGGGGCCGAGCTTGGTGTCGCGGGCGTCGATCTCGTGACGGGTGATGTTGATGGTCGTCAGCAGGTCCTCGGCCACCAGGCGCTCGGACACGACGATACCGTCCTCGTAGTTAAAGCCTTCCCACGGCATGTAGGCCACGGTGAGGTTCTGGCCCAGTGCGAGCTCGCCGTGATCGGTCGAAGGACCGTCGGCCAGGGGCTCGCCCTGCTCAACGGTGTCACCGACGCGCACGAGCGGACGGTGGTTGATGCAGGTGGACTGGTTGGAGCGCTGGTACTTGGCCAGGTGATACTCGTCCATGCCGCCGGCATGCTTGACGATGATCTTGGCGGCGTCGGCAAAGATGACCTCGCCGGCATTCTTGGCCAGGGTGACCTCGCCGGAGTCCAGGGCGGCGCGACGCTCCATGCCGGTACCGACATAGGGAGCGGCAGGGTGAACCAGCGGCACGGCCTGACGCTGCATGTTGGCGCCCATGAGCGTACGCTTGGCGTCGTCGTGCTCAAGGAACGGGATCAGCGTGGCTGCGACGGAGAGCATCTGACGCGGCGAGACGTCCATGTAGTCGACGTCCTCGACGGGCACGTCGGCGGGGGCGCCGAAGGAGCCGTCGAAGTCGCGGGTACGAGCAATCACACTATGCGGACGAACGATCTTGCCCTCGGCATCGGTCGTGATGAACTCGTTGGTCTTGGGATCGAGCGGCGTGTTGGCCGGCGCGATGACGTGCTTCTCTTCCTCGTCAGCGGTCATCCAGTCGATCTGGTCGGTGGCAACGCCGTTCTCGACGCGGCGGAACGGGGCCTCGATGAAGCCATACTCGTTGACGCGGGCGTAGAGGGCGAGCGAACCGATCAGGCCGATGTTGGGGCCTTCGGGGGTCTCGATCGGGCACATGCGGCTGTAGTGCGAGTTGTGAACGTCACGGACGGCCGTCGGCACGTTGGTGCGGCGGCTGGAGCCGGACTTGTGGCCGGCAAGACCACCAGGGCCGAGTGCGGACAGACGGCGCTTGTGGGTCAGACCGGTCAGGGGGTTCGCCTGGTCCATGAACTGCGAGAGCTGCGAGGAACCGAAGAACTCCTTGATGGAGGCCACGATCGGGCGGATGTTGATGAGCGACTGCGGGGTGATCTCGTCGATGTCCTGGGAGCTCATGCGCTCACGGACGACGCGCTCCATACGGCTCATGCCGATACGGAACTGGTTGGCGACGAGCTCGCCGACGGTGCGGATGCGGCGGTTGCCGAAGTGATCGATGTCGTCGACCTTGAAGCCCTGCTCGCCGGCAGCGAGGGACAGTAGGTAGCGCAGCGTAGCGACGATATCCTCGTCGGTGAGCACCGTGACCTCTTCCTCGGTGGTGAGGTTGAGCTTTTTGTTGACCTTGTAGCGACCGACGCGGGCCAGGTCGTAGCGCTGCGGGTTAAAGAGCAGACCCTCGAGCAGGCTGCGGGAAGCGTCCACGGTGGGAGGCTCGCCCGGGCGCAGACGACGGTAGATCTCGATGAGGGCGTCCTCGCGAGTGAGGGCGGTGTCGCGCTCCAGGGTGCGCTTGATCACATCGGAGTTGCCGAGCAGCGCGATGATGTCGTCGTTGGTGACGGCGATGCCAAGGGCGCGCAGGAACATCGTGGCGCTCTGCTTGCGCTTACGGTCGATGGAGACCATGAGCTGGTCGCGCTTATCGACCTCAAACTCAAGCCAGGCACCGCGGGACGGGATGATCTGGGCCTTGTAGATCTGCTTGCCCGAATCCATCTCGGAGCTGTAGTACACACCCGGGGAACGGACGAGCTGCGAGACGACGATACGCTCGGTACCGTTGATGATGAAGGTGCCCTGATCAGTCATCATGGGGAAGTCGCCCATGAAGACGAGCTGCTCCTTGATCTCGCCGGTCTCCTTGTTGGTGAGACGGACGTCGGTCAGAAGCGGAGCCTGATAGGTCATATCCTTCTCGCGGCACTCCTCGACGGTGTGCGCGGGGTCGCCGAACTGATGCTCGCCGAAGGTAACCTCGAGAACATGGTTCTGGCTCTGGATGGGGCTGGATTCCTTGAACGCCTCACGAAGGCCCTCGTCCTTAAAACGCTCAAAGGATTCCCTTTGAACAGAGATAAGGTTGGGGAGCTCCATGGCCTCCGGGATTTTCCCGAAGCTGACGCGTTTGCGCTCAGTGGCAGTGTATGCGTAGGTCACCAGGTTTTTCCTCCTTCACGGAAATGCTCGGTGGGTTGGCGAGGCATAGCTTCGCCAGTTATCGCAACCTAATAGTTTATCAGGTACCGACCGTTGGGCAAGAAAAGCCTTGACGCGATTGAGTTTTTGGAGTAGCAAAGTTTTTCGACAGAAAAGGTGCAGGTAGATAGGTATGTATCGAACATCTGTTCATATATTTTATGTGAACGAGACTGCTGGTGCGGACCGCTGAGTGACGGAATGGCGGCGAGGGTCGATCAAGCGGAAACTGCGTCCCGTTTTGAAGCCTCAAACTGGGACGCAGTTTCCGATTGAGCCCTGTTTGGGAAAGCATATCCCGTTCTGAGCCGAAATTCCGGGTCGCAGTTTCCGCTAGGGGCCTCAACCGGAAAGCGCGTCCCAGAATTCGACCAAATTGCGGGATGCACTTTCCGGAGGCAAGCCGCGGCGCGCATAAAAAACGGGTGCAGACCGAAGTCCGTACCCGTAAACGTCGATGACCGAAGGCTTATTTGCGCATCAAACCGCCGCGCTCGTCAATAGCGTCCCAGAAGGCGCTGGCAAAGCGAGGATCGCTTGCGGCCATGAGGGCGTTGGTGGCCATCCAACCAGAGGGCGTGCCGGTGTCGTAGCCCGAGAGCGGGTCGATGACGACAGCGTACATAGCCTCGCGGTCGAGCGAGCGGGCCATGGCGTCGGTCAGCTGGATCTCGCCGCCCTTGCCGGCCTGCTGATCGGCGAGCAGGTCCATGACCAGCGGGCTCAGCAGGTAGCGACCGACGATGTACAGGTTGGACGGAGCCGCCTCGGGAGCGGGCTTCTCAACCAGACCGCCGATGCGCCAGACAGCGCCCGGCTCGGCATCGGCAACGCCCTCGGCGCCCTCGAGCGAACCGACGCGCTCGCCGGCGATAACGCCATAGCGGCTGACCTCCTCGGGCGAGCAAGCGGCAACGGCGATAACCGAAGCGCCACCGTGCTCCTTGGAAACGGCAAGCATCTTGTCGCAGATGTCACGGTTAGGCACAACGTAGTCGCCTAGAAGAACCAGGAAGTTCTCCCCTGCCACGGCATCGGCAGCAGAGCGAATGGCATGACCGAGGCCCTTGGGCTCGTACTGATAACGGAAGTCGACCGGCATGCCGCCCGCGTGGGCAACAGCGTCGGCGTAAGCATCCTTACCGCGCTCGCGCAGCAGATTCTCGAGCGAGCGATCGGGCTGGAAGTAGCTCAGCAGCTCGGGCTTACCGGGAGAGGTAACGATGATGGCGTCGTCGACCTCCTCGGGGTCGAGTGCCTCCTCAACGACATACTGAATGACCGGCTTGTCGAGCACCGGCAGCATCTCTTTAGGCGTGCATTTAGTGCCAGGCAGAAAACGCGTGCCAAGGCCGGCGGCGGGGATGATTGCCTTCATGTTATTCAAGGATCCTTTCGCAGGCGCAGAATACGCCCTGTGCGTGCGGCACAACGGCCGCAGACCAATTTGCGATACCGGAGCATCTTACCGCCGGAGACATACGTCGCCGTAAGGCAAACGCAATTCTTCAGCAGGTCAACGCAAATTATTGGTCGAATGGTGCAATTTTTGGCCCCAGCGGTAACGGGATTGGCACGGCGAAGACAGCGGCGTTCTGCGTGTCGAGCAATGGGAATGAGGGGCTAAAACAAAAAAGACGGGACTCGCATAGCGAGCCCCGTCTGCAAAGAAATCTGGCAAGAAAGCCTGATTACTTGAGGGTGACAGCAGCGCCAGCAGCCTCGAGCTTCTCCTTGGCAGCCTCGGCGTCCTCCTTCTTGGCACCCTCGAGAACAGCCTTGGGAGCGCCCTCGACGACCTCCTTGGCCTCCTTCAGGCCAAGGCTGGTGAGCTCACGGACGGCCTTGATGACCTGGATCTTGTTGTCACCGAAGCCCTCGAGCACGACGTCAAACTCGGTCTTCTCCTCGGCCTCGGCAGCGCCAGCAGCAGGAGCGGCGACAACAGCGGCAGGAGCAGCGGCGGAAACGCCGAAGGTGTCCTCGATAGCCTTGACGAGCTCGGAAGCCTCGAGAAGGGTCATTTCCTTAAGAGCATCGATGATCTCATCGGTGGTAAGCTTAGCCATTTCTAAGTCCTTTCGGTTTCCGTGCGGATGCACGGAGATCAGTTAAAACACGGCGCGAATGCGCCAGGGGTGCGGCGTTGCCGCCGCGGGTGAAAACAGCAACTAGGCTGCCTTCTGCTCGGAGACCTGCTGGATCGAACGAGCGAGACCAGAGGAAACGCCGTTGACGCAGACAGCGATGTCGCGAGCGAAACCGGAGATGAGACCGGCGATCTGGCCGAGAAGCTGATCCTTGGTGGGCAGCTCGGCGATAGCCTTAACATCATCGGCGGAAACGGCCTTGCCGTCGGAGATACCGCCCTTGATCTCAAGGACGCCCTTGGACTTAGCGGAGAAGTCCTTAAGGGCCTTAGCGGCCTCGACCGGCTCGGTCTCGTAGAACACATAAGCGACGGGGCCGGCGAGGATCTCGTCGATCTCGGGCTGCTCCTGGTTCTTGAGAGCGATCTTGACCAGGTTGTTCTTGTAGACCTTCATCTCGGCGCCGCACTCGCGAAGCTGATGACGCAGCTCCTGAGCCTGCTTAACCGTCAGACCGTTGTAGTTGACGACGAACAGACCGGCGTTCTCGGCGATACGGGACTCGATCTCTGCAACCTTGTCGATTTTGTACTGCTGGGGCATGAATTACACCTCCTCAAATTCTTTCCGGGCACGGTCCGCCACAAGGACGTGACGGGGGCATGTCCAAAAAGAAAGCCCCCGCGCTGCATGAGCGACGGGGGCGAGAAGACATATCTACTCGACCACCTCGGCTGGCGGGATATCCCATTAAGCTCGCGGGCGATGCCCGTTTGCACCGGCTGTCTCTGGCAGCGGATTCGTGCGTGAACCGAAAGTATTATGGCGGGGACCCCGGCGTCGGTCAACGGGAAACCGGGCTGCACACAATTCCACCATCCGGCCGCGCCGCCGAAGGCCAGGCGCAAGGTTTTCGCTCGGTCAGGTCCTGGGCTCGCACGAAGAGCACATTAAGTGCTCTTCGGCTCGTGCGGAATCTACGAAAACCTTGCGCCTGGCCTTCGGCGGCGCGGCCTGCGGTGACTTTGGGGCAGCCCGGTTTCCCGTTGGCCGGCGCCCCCACTCATAAGCCTTAAGTCGGTGAGCTGATATGTTGCGTCCCTGATGGCTACAAGGTTGAAAGGAAGGTGGACAGGCGGCGGAGGCCTTCGTCCAGGTCCTTATCGGAAACGCAATAGCTGAGGCGGACGTGGCCTTCGGTGCCGAAGCAGTCGCCCGGGACTAGGGCTACGTTTGCCTCTTCGATGGCTTTGATGCAGAAGTCTTCGCTGGTTAGGCCGAACTTTTTGATGCTCGGGAAAGTGTAGAAGGCTCCTGCGGGCTCTACTACGTCGAGGCCCATGGCGTTTAAGGCTGCGAGTACGCGTTCGCGGCGGGCTCGGTAGACTTTGAGCATGGGGGTTGGGTCGACGGTCAGGGCTCGGGCTGCGGCGTCCATTTCGAAGGAGACAGCACTCGATACTAAGTATTGGTGAGCCTTTGCGATCTCGGCGATGACGGGGGCTGCCGCTGCGAGCCAGCCCAAGCGCCAGCCGGTCATGGCCCAGGGCTTGGAGAAGCTCTCGATGACCACCGTCTGGTCGCGCAGCTCCGGATGGCGCTGGGCAAAGCGCTCGTAGCCATCCACATAGACCAGACGGTTGTATACGTCGTCGCAGACTACGTAGATGCCCGCCTGCTCTGCCACGCGCGCCACGACGTCGAGCGATGCCGCGTTGAGAATGCAGCCCGTGGGATTGTTGGGCGAGCAGATAACGACGGCCTTGGTCGCCGGGGTCACACAGGCGCGAAGCGCATCCTCGTCAATCTGGAATTGCGCAGGCTCCGTATCCAAGAAGACCGCCTTGGCGTGGTTGGCCACGACGATGCTCTCGTACAGGCCAAAGGCGGGCGTGGGGATAATGACCTCGTCGCCGGGGTTGAGCATAGCCATAAATGTTGCCGACAGGGCCTCGGTCGCGCCGTCGGTCAGGATGACCTCATCGGCGGAAAACGCCAGACCCGCGTCACCCATATATTCGGACAGTGCCTCGCGCAGGGCGGGGCGGCCGTTGCTGGGCGGATAGTGCGTGTCGCCGCGGTCCAACGAAGCAGTCACCTCGGCGCTAACCACATCGGGCGTGGGAAAATCGGGCTCACCGAGCGCAAGCGCAATGCATCCCGGATGCTGCGCGGCGAGTGCGTTAATCCGACGGATGCCGGAGGGCTTGAGCGTGGCAAGCGAGGTATTCATGGGCAGACGCATGGCATTCCTTTCGTGAGGGTTGCACTAGGATAGCGCGGCGGAGCGCCGTCATACGGTGTAACCTAAACGGAAACCGACCGGAAAGGAGGCGGCATGGAGACGACCGCACGCGGCGATGTACCAAAAACACTGCATAACATCGCGTTTGTCAGTATTTCCGAGAGCGCCGATCTTGAGTTTTTGCTCTGGGACCTGCAGGATGCCATCGCCGCCTATGCACAGCTTTCCGGCACTGTGCTCCCCCACCCGGTCGTTTTGGAGGCGGATGATTCCGGCAGCGTTGCCGGTGCCGCCGATGGCATTGTGTTCGCCATTGAAGATGCACCCAATGATGAAGCGATGGCGCCCATTAAGCAGATGCTCGACCGCTTTGGCGGCGCAGGGACGCGTGCCTATGTTGTTGTCCAGGCCGACGTCGGCGGCCTCGAGCGAGCACACGGGCTCGTCGTGCGTCTGCGAGCGACGTGCGACCTTCGTGGGCTGTCATGGTGCGGCGGCGTTGTCGTCTGTACCGGCAGCGGCTTCGCGGCGCTTCGTCACTCACCGCGCATGGGACTCTTGCGGCGACCGTTTTCGGAAGCGATGGACAAGCTCGTAGGCGCCGTTCGTATGGGCTGTTCGGTTGAGCATGCGCAGCGACTTGGTGGTGGTAATGCCGAGGACGTCGACGCCGACGGCATGATTTGCACCGAGCCAGCCGTGCCCGCGCCGATCTGGCGAGGCGTTCTGAAACGTCTGGGCGCCCACGCTCAAACAAAAATCTAAATTAAATAACAGCCCAGTCAACGGCTTCACTCCAACGCTCGACAAGCCGCTCCAAACGCCACGCCGCGTTGGCAGGACTCGTCGACGGCAGCACGATGGCGGGTAGCCCCGTCCGCTCTTGTAGATAGCGTTTGTAGAGCCGCCCGGCCGCGCCGCCGTTGCAGATAACGACCTCAATCGGCGTGACATCGGTAATGCGCTCGACATGCGCCGGAACGACGTTTTTGATGCTCGCGTCGCTTGAGCCCTTGATGTCACAGCTCTCGATCACGTCCCACAGGGCCACGCCGCCGTTGAGCAGCATAGCCCGCTTGGCAGCAACCGAGGCGTCGAGCGTCGCGGGCTCGCCGCTCGCCAAAGAGTCTCCCTCGTTGGGCGGCACGGGCACACCGAGGCACGCGGCCATCACACGCCAAAAGCGATTCTGAGGGTTGCCGTAATAAAAGGCGTTGGCGCGCGAAAGCACCGAGGGAAACGATCCGAGCACCAAAACGCGCGAGTGCTGGTCGAACACGGGCTCAAACCCATGCTCAATATGTTGATAGCCCTCATCGGACGCAGCCATGGCCTAGGCCCTCAACAGATAGCGCACCTCGTAGGGTGCAAGCTCAAGGGCACCCGTTAGCTCGACTGTGGGCGCGCCGTCGGCAAGTAGGTCGGCAAAGGAGCCGTTGAGCTCGCCGGCTCCAAAGGTATAGGGCTCGTTCACGGCATTGACCGCCACGAGCACCGTCGCGTCGTCGCAGGCGCGCTCGAACAGTAGCTGCTTGTTCTGGATCACCACGTTGCGATAGGCACCATAGTTGAGGGCACGGGCCGCCGCATCGTCTGCCGAGCGCAGGTGCGCGAGCTGCTTGATGAAGGCCGTCAGCTCGTTGGGCGCAGGCTCATCGAGCGCAGGTCGCAGCGCCCAGTCACCATCGGGGCCGCCCTTTTCGCCAGGAATCCCCCACTCGCTGCCATAGTAGACGCACGGAATGCCCGGCATGCCAAAGAGCATGCCATAAGCGGGGCGCAGACAGGACTTGTCGGTAAGGATGCTCGCCAGGCGCGGCACATCGTGGTTGTCGACAAACGACAGCAGATGCTTGCCGCGATAAATGCACCACGGGTCACCGCCAAACTGGCGATGCAGCGAGTGGGCGATCTCGAACATGTTGACCGAGTTAAAGCTGGAGTACAGGCCCTTGTAGCACTCGTAGTTGGTGCAGGAGTCAAGCATCTCGTCATTGACGATCTGGTTGTAGTCGCCGTGGAGCGTCTCACCAATCAGCACAAAGTCGGGCTTGAGCTCACGGGTAAAAGTATGCAGGCGGCGCATAAAATCGCGATCGAGCATATAGGCGACGTCCAAGCGCAGGCCGTCGATGCCAAAGCCCTCGGCCCAGCGACGCACGGACTCAAGCAGGTAATCGACCACGGCGGGGTTTTGCAAGTTGAGCTTCACAAGCTCAAAATGACCTTCCCAGCCCTCGTACCAAAAGCCGTCGCCATAGCAGGAGTCGCCGTCAAAGCTAATGCGGAACCAGTCCTTGTAGGGCGAGTCCCACTTGCGCTCCTGAACATCGCGGAAGGCCCAAAAACCGCGACCGACATGGTTGAAGACGGCATCAAGCACCACACGGATGCCATGGGCATGCAGTGTCTCGCACACGGCGGCAAAGTCGGCATCCCCACCCAGGCGACGGTCGATATGGCGCAGGCTGCGCGTGTCGTAACCGTGACTGTCGGATTCGAGTGGCGGGTTAATGAGCACAGCACCGATGCCGAGTTCCTGCAGGTAGCCGGCCCATTGGGCGATCTTCATGATGGGCGCATCGGGGTTGGGCGCAGCGTTGGCAGCCTGGGCGAGCTCATCCTCGGCAACGGGCGCGGCGTTTTCGCGCGGAGCTCCACAAAAGCCCAGCGGATAGATCTGGTAGAACGTCGTCTCGTATGCCCACATAGCAACCTCCCGGCAATCTTTCACGCAACGCCATCCATTGTATGCCCGCCGCGCATCCCCTCCCCCAAAATAAGTTGCGGTGAAATAGGGACTGTTGAGACCAATAAACCGGGCAAACAGTCTCTATTCCACCGCAACTGATGAGGGAACGTGATTAGGCGACGGGCTTTGCGCGGCGTATGGCCGGGAACAGCACCGTAATGGCGAGGATGACGCCCACGACGGTAATCGCCCCGCCCGCAAAGCCAATCCAAGCGATACCGGGACCCGAAACCACGGCGCCGCCGATTGCGGTGCCCGTGCCGATACCGAGGTTAAACAGGCCCGAGAAGATCGACATGGCGACGGCCGACGAATCCGCCGGCGTGTACTTGATGAGCTCGGCCTGGAACGCCACGTTAAAGGCTGTGGAGCAGCAGCCCCATAGCGCGCAGACGGCAAGCACTGCTACGAGCGACGATGCGACCGGACCCATGAGCAGCAGAGCCACCGGCACGCCGGAGAGCGTGATAGCCAAGAACGGGAAGCGATGCCCATCGAACAGGCGGCCGAACAGCCAGCTTCCGAGCAGACCGGAGCAGCCAAACGCCGTCAGCGTCATGGTAATAGCGCTTGCGTCGACGTGCGCGACCTGCGCCAGGAACGGCTCGATATAGCTGTAACCCGCATAATAGCCGGTTGCCATGAACACCGTGACCGCATAAAGCGCGATGAGGAACGGATTCTTGAGCAGCTCGGGCAGCTGCTTAACGGTAAAGCGCTCGCCCACCGGCATGGCCGGGAACACCGCGGCCTGGTACACCACCGCGGCGGCAGAGAAGGCACCGACCACGGCAAACGTCATGCGCCAGCCCACGGCCAGGCCGATGGCGCGACCGATCGGCAGGCCAAAGATTTGCGCGATGGACGAGCCCGTAGCGATCATGCTGATGGCGAGCGCCCCGTGGCGGGTGTCGACAAGGCGCGAGGCCATGATCGAGGCGACTGACCAGAACACGGCATGCGCGCAGGCGACCACCAGGCGCGCGCAGACCAAAATAGGATAGGTGGGCGCCACGGTGGACAGGAACTGACCCAGAGAAAACACGGCGAGCACGCCGAGCAGCATACGCTTGAACTCAAAGCGCGAGGCAAACACCATGAGTGGCAGCGACAGCAGCATGACGCCCCAGGCGTAGACCGAGATCATGATGCCGGCCTGGGCCTCGGTGAGCGAGAACGACGCGGCAATATCAGTCAGAAGGCCGATGGGCATAAACTCCGACGTGTTGAACACGAACGCACAACAGGCGAGCCCGATAAGAGGGAGCCACTGCTTGAGTGAGATGCCATCTTGTCTTGCCTGACTCATATATAACGTCTCCAATCATTTTGAGCGGAGGCGATTATATAGCAACGGCCCCGCATCCGTCAGCAACAGATGCGGGGCCGCAATCAACTCAATACACAGGGGTTGCGCCGTCAATAAATAGCTAAGCCAACCCCAGCAATATGCCCGCCGAATGCACGACAAACGCCACGATCCAGGCGACCGTCACCTGAAACGCGAACACGGCAACGGCATAGCGCGCGCCCAGCTCGCTCTTGACGGCACCGATGGACGCCACGCAGGGCGGGTACAGCAGCGTAAAGACCAGGAACACGTAAGCGGTAAACGGCGAAAACATGGTTGACAGCACCGCGGGCGACGTTGCGCCCAAAAGCACCGTGAGGGTCGAAATGACGCTCTCCTTGGCGATAAGTCCGGTGACGAGCGCCGTCGAGGCGCGCCAGTCGCCGAAGCCGAGCGGGGCCAACACCGGCGCGATGATGCTACCCAGACCGGCAAGCAGACTCTGCGACTGATCGGCGACCACATTAAAGCGGATGTCGAACGTCTGCAGGAACCAGATGACCACCGTAGCGGCAAAGATAATGGTAAA
Source organism: Collinsella sp. AF36-3AT (assembly GCF_003475205.1). Classification (NCBI taxonomy): domain Bacteria; kingdom Bacillati; phylum Actinomycetota; class Coriobacteriia; order Coriobacteriales; family Coriobacteriaceae; genus Collinsella; species Collinsella sp. AF36-3AT. The sequence goes on from NZ_QROZ01000001.1 coordinate 361,437, forward strand.
GGCCTTGGTAATAAAGTCCTTGGCCTTATCCCATGCCAGCATCACCGTCGTCTTGACGCTTGGCAGGCGATAGTTGGGAAGCTCCATGATAAACGGCACCGGGTCGCCCTTAAATGCCGTGCGGTTGAGCACCAAAGCCGCGATACAGCCAACCGCAATGCCGATCAGATAGAGCGAGACCATGGCGGGAACTGTCGCCTGCGGGAAAAACGCCCCGCACAGCAGACCGTAGACCGGCAACTTGGCCGAACAGCTCATGAACGGCGTGAGCATGACCGTCATCTTGCGGTCGTGCTCGGATGGGAGCGTACGGGTTGACATGATTGCCGGCACGGTGCAGCCAAAACCGACGAGCATGGGCACAAAGCTGCGGCCCGACAGGCCAAAGCGACGCAGCACCTTATCCATGACAAAGGCCACGCGCGCCATGTATCCGGAGTCTTCCAGAATGGAGAGGAACAAGAAGAGCACGACGATAATCGGCAGGAAGGTCAGCACGCTGCCCACGCCCGTAAGCACGCCGTCGACAGCCAGAGAGCGCACCACATCGTTGGTTCCGAACGCCTTGAGGCCCGCATCGGCCGAGGCGATGATGACCGCGATGCCGTCCTCCATGAGTCCCTGCAGCGCCGCACCGATCACGCCAAACGTCAGCCAAAAGACGAGGCCCATGATCACCAGAAACGCCGGAATGGCCGTGTAGCGACCCGTCAGGATGCGGTCGATCTTGACGGAGCGCACGTGCTCGCGGCTCTCGTGCGGCTTGACGACGCAACGCCCGCACACGTCGCCGATAAAGCTAAAGCGCATATCGGCCAGCGCGGACAGGCGGTCGGTGCCGGCCTCGCCCTCCATCTGGGTAATGATGTGCTCGATAGCGTCGAGCTCGTTGCGATCCAGGTGAAGCGCCTCGGTCACCAGCTCGTCGCCCTCAACCAGCTTGGTCGCTGCAAAGCGCACCGGGATGTGCGCCGTCACGGCATGGTCCTCGATAAGGTTGGCAATGCCGTGGATGCAGCGATGCAGTGCACCACCGTCCGAGCCATCGGGCGCGCAGAAGTCCAGGCGACCGGGGCGCTCGCGGAACCGCGCCACGTGCAAGGCATGATCCACCAGCTCGCCGATACCCTCGTTGCGGGCAGCGCTAATGGGGACAACAGGCACGCCCAACAGGCTCTCGAGCAGGTTGACGTCCACGGCGCCGCCGTTGGCCGTCACCTCGTCCATCATGTTGAGCGCGATGACCATGGGGCAGTCGAGCTCCATAAGCTGCAGCGTCAGGTACAGGTTGCGCTCGATATTGGTGGCGTCGATGATATCGATGATGGCATCGGGATGCTCGTCAAGGATAAACTGGCGGCTCACAATCTCCTCGCCCGTGTACGGCGACAGGGAGTAAATGCCGGGCAGGTCGGTAACGCTCGCCTCGGGGTGGTTACGGATAGTGCCGTCCTTGCGGTCGACCGTCACGCCGGGAAAGTTACCGACGTGCTGGTTGGAGCCCGTAAGCTGGTTGAACAGCGTGGTCTTACCGCAGTTTTGGTTGCCGGCGAGGGCAAAGTGCAGCGGTGCGCCCTCGGGCACGGCCGTCTTGGCAGCACGAGGCGAATACGTCCCCTCGCCCAGGGCCGGGTGATCTGTCGTGCCGATTGCGGCGTTAACGCGCGGGCCGGTATCGGTGTCGTGCACATCCACGAGCTCAATGCGGGCGGCATCGTCCTTGCGCAGTGTCAACTCGTAGCCACGCAGACGGATCTCGAGCGGATCTCCCATAGGGGCGTATTTCATCATGGTGACTTCGGTGCCCGGCGTGAGTCCCATGTCCAAAATATGCTGTCGGAGCGCCTGATCATCGGATGTCACCGATGCGACAACGGCGTCCTTTCCAATCTCGAGTGTATCGAGCTTCACGCGCTCATCCTTTCGTTAGACGCGGTTAACCGTTTACCGGGGCTAACCAACTCGTAACGACAAATGATAGCGCTCTGAACTATTTTATAAAGTCAAATACCGATGTTTACCTGCGCAAACTTTATGCGATGCGCCCCGAAAGCTCTTTGCGCATACCGCTCAGCGAGATCGAAACGGAACCCGACCGCGCGGTAGCAGTGAGTCGATCACCCTCGACCGACCCCGTGCATGTAAAGGGCGCCTTGCCCATCAAGACGTGGGAGATAGTACCCAAGAGCTCAAAGAAATCGCCCTCAGCACGGGCACTCGAGAGAGCAATATTGAGACCCCTGACGTTTAGTACTGCCCTGAGCGCGCCGTTCACCCCATGTGAAAACGTCACCTCGCCGCGTCTACTCCCCACCGGCGTCTGGGCCGAAACCACATACGTACCCTCAAGCATGGCTCCTCCTCTAAGCAGACTTTTTGAAACGGGTAAGTAGTCTACTTTTACATATGGCGCTCCAGGAAGCGGAAGGCTAGGCGAATCCAGGGACGGACCGCCACTTGCTTGTCCTCATTGTCGACCGCAGTGTTGGCGTTGCCGAGCGAAAGGCCGTGGCCACCCTGGTCAAAGACGTGCATCTCGCATGCAACGCCCTCCTCGGCCATGCGCTGCGCAAACGGGTAGACCTGCGCGACCGGCGCCGTCTTGTCGTCCGAAACGCCCCACACAAAGGTCGGGGGCATCTGGCGCGAAACGTGCGTGGTAGGGCAAATGTCGGTCAAGTGCTCATCGGTCGCCTCGCCGCCCGTCACCATCGACAGATAGTCGTTGAGCAAATCGCGCCCCGTCTTGCCACCCGTCTTGGGCACGCGCAGGTCGATGCGCGGGTCGCGCGTCTGCATATCGCGCACATAGGCAAGGTCGAGCAACGGATAGCCCAGCACCACGGCATCGGGGCGAATATCTTCCGCGCGCGCCCCTGCCAGGCCCGCGAAGGGACCAGTCTTCCATTGCGTTGCCAGCGAAGCGCAAATCATGCCGCCCGCCGAGAAGCCCACGATGCACACGCGCTTGGGATCGACATGCCACTCGTCGGCGTTGGCGCGCACGGTAGCAACCATCTTGGCGAGGTCCGCCTGCGGGTGCGGAAAACTCACGTCACCCGTGCCACTCGTCACATAGTTGAGCACAAAGGCCTGGTAACCGTGATCCAAAAACGCAAACGCCACGGGATCCTGCTCGTGCGGAGCGATATGCGTAAACCCGCCTCCGCCGCAGATGATCACCGCGGGGCGGCGGCCATTGGGCTTGTCGGGCAGCGGCTCGGCACCCAGATACGTAAACGTCGCCGGATAATCCTCGGTCGGCTCCTCGCCCCACAGCGCATGGTTCTCAATAATCATAGGTGCTCCCTCCGTGCAAATTAAGCGCCATTGTTTTTCGCCTTCAAGCGTACCCCACTTGAACCCGTGACGCAGAAACACGCCAGCAATAAGTTTCCCTTCAACTGATATATCACATAATCCCAGCTCAGAGGTATCGCTGAGCAGCGTAGAATAGGGGGTGTTGACCAAGCCGCGAAACAGATATGAAACGTTTCCGGCAAACCAAACGCGCGATATGCGCCTATTTAAGTTGGAGGCAACTATGGGTCTGCTCGATTCGCTTAAGTCCACCTTCACCTCGACCGGCGAGGCGTCCGTTCCGCCCGCAGCAAGCTTCGCCACCCGCGAAGGCGTCATCTATGCCCCCGTCAACGGCGTGCTCGTCAGCCTGGACGAGGTTCCCGACGAGACGATCGCCTCGGGCATGCTTGGCCAGGGCTATGGCATCGAGCCCATTACCGGCACCATCTATGCGCCCGCCAACGGCCGCATCGGCGCCACCACTGTCACCAACCACTCCATCGGCATGATTACCGAGGACGGTCTGCGCGTATTCATCCATGTTGGCCTGGGCACCGTGGAAATGAACGGCAAGGGTTTTGCCCGCTTTGTCGAGATGGGCGATGTGGTCAAGGCCGGCCAGCCGCTCATCAGCTTCGATCGCGAGGCCATCAAGGCCGCCGGCCACGAGGACATCGTGACCGTCATCGTCTCCGAGCTCGATCGTCTTAAGAGCATCGACCATGTCGGCGAGTCTGGAACGCTTATCGGCGGCAACCCGCTCGTCAAGCTTGGCGACCCGCTGCTGGTTGCCAAGACCAAGTAGCCAGGCCCCGCGCCACACAGCCAAAAGGCACCTCGTCAAGCGCCCGCGACCATTTGGCCGCGGGCGCTTTTCGTTTGAAAAACCATCCCGCCAATGCCTTATCTGTATAGCCCAAATGAGCCGAGCTGCTAGAATATCGAACTGTATGGATAACTATCATTCAACCGTTATGGGAGGATACGTGAACCGCACCAAAATCGCGCAGCTCTATGCCGATGCCGAGTCGCTCGGCGGCCAGACCGTCACCGTCGCCGGCTGGGTCAAGTCCATCCGCGACATGAAGAACTTTGGCTTTGTTACGCTCAACGACGGCAGCTGCTTCCGCGACCTGCAGGTCGTCATGAACCGCGAGGCGCTCGACAACTACGACGAGATCGCCCACCAAAACGTCTCGGCCGCACTCATTTGCACCGGCACCGTCAAGCTGACCCCCGATGCACCCCAGCCCTTCGAGCTTTCCGCCACCTCCATCGAGGTCGAGGGCACGAGCGCCCCGGATTACCCGCTGCAGAAGAAGCGCGCAACCGTCGAGTTCCTGCGCACCCAGCAGCACCTGCGCCCGCGCACCAACCTGTTCCGCGCCGTGTTCCGCATCCGCTCTGTCGCGGCTGCCGCTATCCACCGCTTCTTCCAGGAGCAGGGCTTTGTCTACGTCAACACTCCCATCATCACCACGAGTGACTGCGAGGGCGCCGGCGAGATGTTCCGCGTGACCACGCTCAACCCCAAAAACCCGCCCCTCACCGAGTCCGGCGAGGTCGACTGGAGCCAGGACTTCTTTGGCAAGCATGCGAGCCTCACCGTTTCCGGACAGCTCAATGCCGAGAACTTCGCCATGGCCTTTGGCGACGTGTACACCTTTGGCCCCACCTTTCGCGCCGAGAACTCCAACACCACGCGCCACGCCGCCGAGTTTTGGATGATCGAGCCCGAGATGGCATTTGCCGATCTGAACGACTACATGGATAACGCCGAGGCCATGCTCAAGTATGTCCTCAAGGACGTCATGGCAACCTGCCCCGACGAGCTCAATATGCTCAACAAGTTTGTGGACAAGGGTCTGCTCGAGCGCCTGAACCATGTCGCCAACTCCGACTTTGCCCGTGTCACCTACACCGAGGCCGTCGAGATCCTGGAGCAGGCCGTCGCCGCCGGCCACAAGTTTGACTATCCCGTGAACTGGGGCATTGACCTGCAGACCGAGCACGAGCGCTTCCTAACCGAGGAGCACTTTAAGCGCCCGACCTTCGTGACCGACTACCCGGCCGAAATCAAGGCGTTCTACATGCGCATGAACGAGGACGGCAAGACCGTCGCCGCCGCCGACTGTCTGGTTCCCGGTATCGGCGAGATTATCGGCGGCTCCCAGCGCGAGGAGCGCCTGGATCTGCTCGAGGCCCGCATCAAGGACCTGGGAATGAATCCCGAGCAGTACAAGTACTACCTTGACCTGCGCCGCTACGGTTCCTGCAAGCACGCCGGCTACGGTCTGGGCTTCGAGCGCTTGGTGATGTACCTCACCGGCGTGGGCAACATCCGCGACGTCCTGCCGCACCCGCGCACCGTGGGCAACGCCGACTTCTAATCATCGGGCACTAGCTCTCGTCGCCACGCGCCAACGCTCATCGCACAAGCGCCTCTCGACATCCGCCGAGGGGCGCTTTTTCAACAGCATTCGTCAAGCTTTTGGCAAGGTTTTGGTCAGTTAGGCAGGGTTGTTGAAAACTCGACCCGCCGTTTGCCGGCAACCACCGACCGTCCAAGGCGCCACGCGTCCTTGGCCAGGCTCCGCGCCCTAGGCTCTGATCTGCCATCACCAAAAAAGGAAAGGACGTGGGCGCCATGACCGAAGCCGTTGTTGAAAACTACGAGACCACGACCAGGGGCTCCGCCTCGATGGCAGCCTATCGCGCCGTGCGCATCCTGCAGCTCTTGAGCGAGAACACCGGCGAGGACAAAGCGCTGCTTTCTGACGAGCTGGTCGAGCTCCTCGCCCATCCTGACGACCCCGCCCGCATGCCCATCTCGGCGGCACGCCGCAGCATCTATACCTCGATATCGGCACTTCGTCACGCCGGATACGAAATCGACTATAAACGCGGCGTGGGTTATCGGCTCCTCACCCGCCCACTTGCTGACGAGGAAATCATACGGCTCCACGGCATGGTCATGCGCAACCGATCGACGCCCATAGCCATTCGAAAGAGCATGGCGCAGCACCTGGTCGCCATGGCGAGCGCCGATGTTCGCGGCTACCTCGATATGCCCGAACCGGCACCGGCCGCCAACGACGCGCCCGTCAAGACAACGCGTCCGCGCGCCAAGCGTATCGACACGTGCGAGCTCGTCGAACAGGCCATCGACCATGGAACAACCGTCAGCTTTGATATCTCAAACGTCCTGACCCGGGGCGAAACCGAGGTGGTGCGGATGACGGTCCGGCCCTTTGCAATCAGGCAGCGCGATGGCGTCTCGTATCTGCTGGGAACGGTCTACGACACCCGAGGCGCCGACGACACCCTGCGCACCGTTGAGGTCAGCCGCATGAGAAACGTCAGCACGCGTTTACTCGACGGCAAGAAACTCTTTGCCGCGCTAGACGAAGAAGACAGCCCCGCGCCCGCAGCGTAAGCCCCGTTACCGTCCGTCATTCCTCAGCACCGCCCGTCCAGTTCAGTATTAAAAAACTCGCCAGGATGTTGTAAAAATGGACAACGGCGTTACTATAGTCCCACTTGCACTTTTTCCTAGTGCAGTGTTTCCAGCCATTTTTATACTGGGGGTAATGATATGAAGGACATCACCATCAGCCGCAGGAGCCTTCTTGTCTCCGCTGGCCTGCTCGCGCTCGCTCCGCTCGCCGGATGCGGCGGCAACTCTGGTTCCGGCTCCGCTGCCGCCGGTTCCGACTACACCATCGGCGTTCTGCAGCTCACCGAGCACTCCGCGCTCGATGCCGCCAACGACGGCTTTGTCAAGGCCATCAAGAAGAGTGGCCTTAAGGTCAAGATCGACCAGAAGAACGCCCAGAACGACCAGTCCACGTGTAAGTCCATTGCCGACAAGTTCGTAGGCGACGGCGTCGACCTGATCTATGCCATCGCTACGCCCGCCGCGCAGGCTGCCGCCGGCGCCACCGCTGATATCCCCATCGTTGGCTGCGCCATCACCGACTACGCCGCTTCCGGCCTGGTCCAGGACAACGACAAGCCCGGCACCAACGTCACGGGCGCTTCCGACCTCACCCCGGTCGCCGAGCAGCTCGAGATGATGCAGAAGGTCCTGCCCGACGTTAAGAAGGTCGGCCTGCTCTACTGCACCGCCGAGTCCAACTCCGACGTCCAGATCAAGGCCGCCAAGAAGGAGCTCGACAAGCTGGGCCTGGAGTACACCGACTTCACCGTCTCGAGCTCCAACGAGATCCAGTCCGTCGTCGAGTCCGCCGTGAGCAAGGTCGACGCGCTCTACTCCCCCACCGACAACACCATCGCCGCGGGCGCCTCGCAAGTCGGCCAGATCTGCAAGGAGAACAAGCTCCCCTTTGTGACTGGCGAGGAGGGCATGTGCAAGGCCGGCGGTCTGTTCACCCTCTCCATCAACTATGAGGACCTGGGCTACGCTGCAGGCGAGATGGCCGTCAAGATCTTGAAGGGCGAGGCCAAGCCCGAGGATATGCCGATTGAGCAACTCTCGAGCAAGGACCTGGTCGTCGTCAAAAACGACGAGATGGCCGAGGCTCTGGGTATCGACCTTTCCGCTCTGGACGCGTAGCGCCATGCGCGGTAACGCGTCTAGGGCCCGCACGCGCGCCACTACTGCGTTATTCAATATCTGAGTCATTGGGGCGAACGCTAAAGACCGGCGTTCGCCCTGCTTGTTTCAGGTAAAACAAAACGTCTGTCCACCGCTCTTTTATGCATTGGTACCGCTATTATGGAACATCACGTGTCCACCCTATCCTAGGAGGTATGAAGCATGCTCATTGCATTGCAGGGCGCCGTTTCGCAGGGCGTCCTCTGGGGCATCATGGTGCTCGGCGTGTTTATCACGTTCCGCCTGCTCGACATCCCCGATATGACCTGCGACGGCAGCTTTGCCCTCGGCGGCTGTGTTTGCGCCGTGCTCATCGTCAATAACAACGTCGACCCGCTGCTCGCCGTGCTTGCCGGCATGTGCGCCGGCGCCATCGCGGGCGCTGTCACGGGCATCTTGACCACCGTTTTTGAGATTCCTGCAATCCTCGCCGGAATCCTTACACAGATCAGTCTGTGGTCCATCAACCTGCGCATCATGGGCAAATCCAACACGCCCATCCTTGCCAAGGGCACCATCTTCTCATCCGTCAGCCACATGACGGGCCTGCCGCAGTCCACCGTTGCCATCATCCTGGGCATTGTGCTGGCCGTGGCCATCGTCGCCATCCTGTACTGGTTCTTTGGCACCGAGATCGGCTCGGCGCTGCGTGCCACCGGCAACAACGAGTACATGATCCGCGCCCTGGGCGTTAACACCAACTCCACCAAGATGATCGCCCTCGTGCTCTCCAACGCCCTCATTGGCCTTTCGGGTGCACTCATCTGCCAGAGCCAAAAGTATGCCGACATTGGCATGGGCACCGGCGCCATCGTTATCGGTCTTGCCGCCATCGTCATCGGCGAGGTGCTCGGCCGTCTGCTGCCCGGCGGTCTGACGCAGTTTAGCGTCCGTCTTGCCTCTGCCGTCTTTGGCTCCGTGGTGTACTTCCTCATTCGCGCCATCGTGCTGCAGCTGGGCATGGACGCCAACGACATGAAGCTGCTCTCCGCCGTGATCGTTGCCGTGGCCCTGTGCGTGCCCGTGGTTTGGGAGCGCTATAAGCTCCGCAGCTCCTACACGAAGGGGGATGAGGCAGATGCTTAAGCTCTCGCACGTCAAAAAGACCTTTAACAAGGGCACCGTCACCGAGAAGCGCGCACTCACCGGCGTCGACCTCACCCTTAACGACGGCGACTTTGTAACCGTGATTGGCGGCAACGGCGCCGGCAAGTCCACGCTGCTCAATATGATCGCCGGCGTGTATCCGCTCGATTCGGGCGTTATTGAGCTCGACGCCAACGATATCTCGCGTCTGAGCGAGTCGCAGCGCGCCAAGTACCTGGGCCGTGTTTTCCAGGACCCCATGCGCGGCACTGCAGCCGACATGCAGATCGCCGAGAATCTAGCCCTCGCCAAGCGCCGCGGCCAGCGTCGAGGTCTTTCGTGGGGCGTCACCAAGGCCGAAAAGGACGAGTACGTTGAGCTGCTCAAGCGTCTGGACCTTGGTCTGGATACGCGCCTTAACGCTAAGGTCGGCCTGCTCTCGGGCGGCCAGCGCCAGGCACTCACCCTGCTGATGGCCACGCTCACCAAGCCGCGCCTGTTGCTGCTCGACGAGCACACGGCGGCCCTCGACCCCAAGACCGCCTCTAAGGTGCTCAATCTGACCGAGGAGATTGTCGACGAGAACCACCTGACCACGCTCATGGTCACGCACAACATGAATGACGCCATCCGTCTGGGCAATCGCCTGATCATGATGCACGAGGGCCACGTTATCTACGACGTGGCGGGCGACGAGAAGAAGTCGCTCACCGTCGCCGACCTGCTGCAGAAGTTCGAGGAGGTCTCGGGCGGCGAGCTCGCCAACGACCGCATGCTGCTGAGCTAAAACCTGCCAATAAGGGACAGGTTTATTTTGGCAGGTTTTATCTGCGCAAACGTCAAAACCGCCGCAAAGGAACAGATACCTTTGCGACGGTTTTCGCATATCATGTCGATAATCCAGCGTCAGCAGGAACCACTGGTTAAGAACTAAGGAAACTGCCATGAGAAGACTCCTTCCCCGTCTTGCTTGACCGCCGCACTCCTTGCCGGCGTGCTCGCCGGCGGCCCAGCTTACGCCACCGCGGCCACCCCATCTCAAGTTATCGGCCCGTCCGATGTGATCGGACGGGCTTTTTGGTGGGTATCATGGTTGAATGATCATTAGGAGGTTTTCCCTACATGGAATTGTTTGAACCGATTCTTCATTTCTTTGAGCAGCGCTGGGTCCACAACATCATCTGGGCCGTCATCTTGGTAATAGTCACCGCCATCGCCGCCAAGGTGGCATCCAAGACCCTGCGCCACCTACTCAACCGAGACGACAACCCGCTTCCCGCATCGAGCATCTTCATCAACATCGCGCGTGCCGTCATTTGGATGATCGGCGGCAGCTTTATCCTCGACAACTGCTTTGGCATTAACGCAAACGCGCTCGTCGCCGCTCTTGGCGTCGGCGGCATCGCCATCTCGCTCGGCTTTCAGGACACGCTATCAAACCTTATCGGCGGCATGCAAGTGACCTTTATGGGCATCATCAAGCCCGGCGACAATATCGAGGTCGGCGGCGTGTCGGGTGTGGTCCAGGACATCACTTGGCGCCACACGACCATCGAAGATGCCTGCGGGCAGACCATCATCGTCCCCAACTCCAGCATCTCTAAGAACACACTCGTGCATTTGATGCCCTTTGGGCGCGTGGCCGTCCCCGTCGCGGTCAAAGACCCCTCCAAATGGGCGTCGCTCGATGCGTTAGCAGGCGAGCTCGCCAGCGCCACCAAAACGGCTGTCTCGCCCATCTCAGGCTTTGACAAGGAGCCCTATGTGCTCTTTAGCGAGATCGGCGACTTTGGCATCAAGGGCAAGATCATCTTTATCGTCAGCGACGACAGCACTACTTTCACGGCAGCCGACGCCTGCATCCGCGCCATCGCCCCCATCATCGCCTAAACCACCACAAAGGGGACAGGCACCTTTGTGGTGGTTTTCATTCGTGGTACCATGATTCATATAGTTGTTTAAACGACTAAGGGAGCAAAACTATGGAAGAGGCCTATCGTCAAGCACGCAAGCGCGGCGAGCAAGGACGTCGACGCGCCATTAGTCAAAGCGAGCATCCGTACCTCACGGACCTCGATAGCTTAGTTGCTCAGCTCCCCTTAGGCCAGCGAGAGAATGTCGGCCTGAGAGACATTCCGCTCGAAATGGTCGTCGGCACGGTTACCAAGGGCCGTCAGTCCGCCTTTTCATGCAACTTTATGCCCTTGCTGCCGTTTGGCACCGAGTTCGCCCGCAAATGGTCCAACCTCTACGACATCCAGGTGACCGAGGGCTATCGCGACCCCATCATCGTCACCGAGTTCATGCATCGGTTCTATGTCCAGGAAGGCAACAAACGTGTCAGTGTCCTCAAATTCCTGGACGCCCCGACGGTTTCGGCCAAGATTACCCGTCTCTACCCCGGCACATGGGATTCCGTCGAAAGCCGCCTGTACGGCGAGTTCTGCGCGTTTTGGCGCGTCTGCCCCCTATACGAGATCGAGTTCTCTCGCGAGGGAAGCTACGAAACGCTCGCCAAGATGCTCGGTCAGAACCTTATCGAAAAATGGCCGCAGAAAAAGGTCGACTACCTGCGCCACACCTTCCTGCTCTTTAAGCGTGCCTACCTTCGCGCGGGCGGCGACCACCTGGACATTACGCCCGCCGACGCCATGCTCGTCTACCTCAATGTGTACAACCAGGACCGCCTGCTGGATACGCCAACGGATATCGTCGTAAACCGCCTGTGCAAGATCTGGCGCGAGCTGGTCATCGCCGGGAAAAGTGACGAGGACAAGGTCGATCTTGTCGAAGCGCCGAGTGTCGATGAGGAGGAGTCGCCCGCCAAGTCCACCTCCGGTGTGCTCAACTTCTTTATGGGCAAGACCGTCTATTCGGCGGCCAATCCCCTGCGCATCGCCTTTATCCATGAGTTCCCCTGTGCGACGTCGAGCTGGGACAGCCTTCACGACCAAGGGCGTCAGTATCTCGATGAGCACTTTGGCGGCATCGTGCGCACCGAGGCGTTCGAGGACTGCCACGATCCGGACGTGTTCTACGCCGCCGTGGAGACCGCCGTCAAGCACGGGGTGAACGTCATCTTCTCGACTTCACACCGCCTGATGGAATATACGCTCAGAGCCGCCGTTGAGTATCCCCAGGTGCGATTCCTCAACTGCTCTATCGGCCTTCCCCACCAAAGCGTCCGTTCGTACTTTGGCAAGATGTACGAGGCCAAGTTTCTCCTGGGCGCCCTTGCGGCCAGCATGGCGGACAACCATCGCATTGGCTACCACGCGTCGGTCTTTGCGTCGGGAGCGCTTAGCGAGATCAACGCCTTTGCCATCGGCGCCTCGCTGCTCGACCCTCGTGCGCAGGTAATCCTCACCTGGGGCGATGTACCCGCCGGCGGTCTTGCCGAAGCCATGTGTCGCGAGGGCGTGAGCGTCATGACCGGCGCCGATATGTCCAAGTCTCTCGAGGACCCCACCGCCTACGGGCTTCACCGTCTGGTAAACGGCAAGGAAGTTACCGGTATTGCTATGCCGGTATGGAACTGGGGCCGTTACTACGAACTCATCGTACGCAGCCTACTGCACGGCACATGGGACGAGACCGCCGATGACCAGCAGGTGCGCGCCGTCAACTACTGGTACGGTATGAGCTCCGGCGTCATCGATATTCGCTACGCTCCGGGCCTACCCTATCAGACGCGTAAACTTGTGCAGCTGCTTCGCAACGGCATTGTCGAGGGCTCCATCAACCCATTTGGCGGCGAGCTCCACAGCCAGGACGGCGTGGTTCAGATTGAGGGCTTCCCTCCCCTGCCGAGTACGCAGATTGTCGAGATGAACTGGCTGGCTGACAACGTTATAGGCTCGATTCCGCAGCTCGATAACGAGCCGAAGGTCCGCGCCCTATGAAAATCCTTGCCATAGCCGATACCGAAGAGCGATGCCTGTGGGAGTGCTTTCGCAAGGAGCGCTTTGAGGACGTTGACCTGATTCTATCCGCAGGCGACCTGGATCCGGACTATCTTGAGTTTTTGGTCACTGTCATCAACAAACCGCTTGTGTACGTTCGTGGCAACCACGACGACCGCTACGCGCGCCATGCACCGGGCGGGTGCATTTGTGTTGAGGACAGCGTATATGTGTACCGAGGTATTCGCATTGCGGGTCTGGGCGGTTCCATGCGCTACCGCGACGGCGCGAACATGTATACCGAGCGCGAGATGGCAAAACGCATGCGCAAGCTATCGCGAAAAATCGCACTGGTAGACGGATGCGATATTCTACTTACCCATGCACCCGTCGCAGGCATGGGCGACCTGGACGACCTGCCGCATCGAGGATTCGAGTGCTTTAATGCGGCTCTTGAGTCTTGGGGTCCCGACTATATGATTCACGGGCATGTGCACCAAAGCTACGGCCCCAACTTTCAACGCGAGCGCCAACACCCATGCGGAACGAAGATTGTCAACGCCTGCGGCTATACCAAGATCGAAATTGACGAGGCGCGCTACCCCACGCGCGGTTGGAAGGCCGCTTGGCTCAATTCGCAAACCATGCGCCGCGAGCTCAAGCGCCACGAGGCCATCGAGTCCTCAACCGCCAGAACACCCTGGTAACTGCCAACAACCACCACGAAGGGGATAGGCACCTTTATGGTGGTTTTGCTGACTCGTCCGACCTGTCCATCACGGTGCTTGTGTAATTAACGAGAACACTCATTGTTTTGTAAGGACGGCGCTCACGTGCCGTCTTTTTTTGTCAACTTATGCAGTCTCGACCGTGTTGTATGTAGAGGGACCTCGCGAGACGCCTTCCCTATATCCACCACGACCAATTGGAGGTGACACTATGCCTGCACGCCGTAACCGCAATAGCACGCTCCGATGCGATGCCGATCAGATCGAGCGGGAAGCAAAGCGCTTGGTCGACACGTATTCCGACCTCATCCTTCGATTGTGCTATTCGGCCCTTGGATCCGCTGACGACGCTCAAGACATCTGCCAGGACACGCTGATCAAGATTCTCCAACGCACTCAACCGTTCGACTCGCTCGAACACGAACGTGCTTGGGTGATCCGAGTCGCACTGAACGCATGTCGCGATATCGGCCGTACGCACGCGAATCACCCGGTTGTCGACCTCGATTCGCTCCCCGATTTCTGCGCACCCGTAACACATACCGAGCAAGAATTCGCGCAACGCGACTGCGCCATTCTTTCCGCTGTCACGGCCCTGCCTCAAGCACAGCGCATCGCCATCTTTTTGCACTACTACGCAGGCATGAGCATCAGGGAAATCGCAGACGCCGTTCACGCGACGCCAGCTGCAACCGCCCAGCACCTTAGCCGCGGACGTGCGTCACTTCGGCTTTCCTTGAAAGGAGACCACAATGACTACGAATTCGAATGACTATCGCCACGCCCTGGAGCACATTTCGTTTACCGATAATGCGAAGCAGCACATGGCAAACTCGATTGCTCAGTCCGTCGCCTCGAGCGATGCGGCGACCGCTCAAAGCAACTTTAATGGCACGCGACGCAAGCCGCGCATCGCCCGCCATCCCGTAAGAACAGTCGCTCGCATTGCCGCTGTAACGGCAGTCCTCGCTATCGTCATTGGAGGCGCTGGCACGGCTATGGCAACAGGCGTCCTGCCGCTTCCTTCTGACATGCTTTCCGACATCTTTGACGGACCTGCTTCTCAAACCGAGATCATCGACCGTATTGGCCGGCCCGTCGGTGCTAGCTGCTCCAACAACGGAGTCACCGTGACCGCCGACGCCATCATGGGCGACAAGGATATGGTTACCATCGCCTATACGCTTACGTTCGACGATCCCGCTGCCCTGAAAAAGCTTTCCGAGCCGGGCGAGAACGGAACTATCGCCGGAAGTGTCGATGGAAACGTATACGTTGATGGCGAGCATGGCGGCCAAGGCCAATCATGGCTCATTGACAAGAACCCCAATGACTCCAGCATTCAATACTTTGCACAGTTCAGCGTTGAATCACCCGGCCTTATGGGCAGGACCGTCCGCACGCATATCAACTCTCTCGTTGTGCCACGTGCTGGCAAAGAGCTTCCCGAGTATAAGAAAATACTTACGGGCCCATGGGATCTTAAGTTCCAGCTGAATTACGAAGATACATCCGTTACGATTCCCGCGCCCAAATCGGTCAACTTTAACGGCACCAAGGCGACGATTCAAGAGGCCACCGTATCCTGCGTTGGCGTTTCAGTCCGCTACAACATAGATCGTTCCATCGAACACGACAACAACAGCGGCAAGATGTCTCAAAACATGAAGGAGTCTATGGATGCCGTTGGCAACATACCCCTCATCGTGACGTTCAAAGACGGTCATGTTGAGGACGCAACCAGCCACAGCGGCTATTTCGCAAATAAACTGGATAACGGCACCACTGATGTCCACAAGACCTGGCCGTTCTCGCAAGTTTGTGACACAGACAAGATTGCAAGCGCACAAATTGGCGATACGGTCATTCCCATGAATTCGTAACGCTACGCGGCTCGTATATGCACCCGGTTCCGCACTTCGCGTCTAAAGATGCGCTGTCATCGAGCAGCGTGAGCGCAAGGCCGCCCGTATGGTCGGCTGGGAACACCTCGTTGCGCTAAAAACCACCACGAAGGGGACCGGAACCTTTGTGGTGGTTTTGCTGACTCGTCCGACCTGTCCCAACGGTTTGTCTCAATCTGTAACAGGTAGGGCCCAAATAATCGGTTAGCTGTTACAGATCGAGACAGACCACGGATGCTCAGCCGAAAATCTCAATCTGTAACAGGTAGGAACGATTTTGCCCCTTAGATGTTACAGATTGAGATATTTGACAGCTTGAATCGGCATCGCCTACAGCGCGGCGACGACCTTGTCGCCCATCGTCGTGGTGCCGAGGATCTTATCTGCCGGGGTGTTGACATCGGCGATGTCACGGGTGCGCCAGCCCTCATCGAGCACGCGCGCCACGGCGCTCTCGATCCACGCGGCTTGCTCGCCCATGTCGAGCGCGTAGGTCAGCAGCATCGCCACCAACAAGATTTGAGCCAGCGGATTGGCCACGCCGAGCCCCGCGATGTCAGGAGCGCTGCCAGCGCTCGGCCCAAACAGCGATACGCCATCATCCAGCGAGGCAGAGGCAAGCATACCGAGCGATCCGGTAATCTGAGCCGCCTCATCGGACAGGATGTCGCCGAACATGTTCTCCGTCACCACGACGTCAAAGTCTGCCGGTCGACTGATGAGCTGCATGGCGGCGTTGTCGACGAGCAGGTCCTCAAGCTCCACGTCGGAGTACTCCTCGTCTTGCACGCGATGCACGATCTCGCGCCACATGCGGCTCGTCTCCAGCACGTTGCGCTTATCGACGCTCGTCACCTTGCCGCGACGTTTGCGCGCCGCCTCAAATGCCTGGCGCGCAATGCGCTCAATCTCGTACTCGCGATACTCCATCACGTCGACCGCACGCTGACCGGCCGCACCCGCAGCGCCCGCGCAGGTCACGGATGCGGACGCCAAAGTCCCACGGCATGTTGTGGCCCATCGTATCGGGGATGTTCACGACCGTGGCACCGGCCTTTACGGCCGCCTCGATAATGCGCACCAGAAACTCCTGATCGGAGCGGCCGGCATCCTCGGCATAAAACTCAACATCGTCAACGAACTTGCGAGCATGTTTGACGGCATGGATCGCTCACTCAATTGCCCTTTCCTCAGTCATATGGAGCTTGTCGCGCAGGTGACTGGTGCTCACACCCAGCCCTGTATGGATACGGGGCCTCTGGGCCGTTTTGAGCGCCTCTGCAGCCACTTCGATATCCCTGTCGACAGCGCGCGTCAGGCCGCATACCGTGCATCGGTCGCCCGCAATCTTGCCAATCTCCTGTACGGAGCGAAAGTCACCAGGACTCGAGATGGGAAAGCCCGCCTCGATAACGTCCACGTTCATGCGCACCAGCTGGCGGGCGATGAAGAGCTTTTCCTCGGTATTCATGCTGGCGCCCGGCGACTGCTCACCGTCGCACAGGGTGGCGTCAAAGATTGTGATTTTGCGGCTTATATGTTCCTCCTGATTGACCGTTTTATGACAGATGGCTTTCAGGAGAGAGAGAAGGCCTAGAGATAGAAAAATACCCGTGTCGCTCATCACGCCTGAAAGCGGCAGACGATAGCGCACCCGGGTACAACAAATCGTTATAGCGAGATTACAACCCTAGCGCGCTATCCAATCTAGTAGCGCTAGGCCTAGGAGCTGTTGCGTGTTCTTAAACATGTTGGGCTCCCTTCGGCCTCGGGTAGTACTACATCGCGCTAAAGTACAACACAAGTAAAACCACCACAAGGGTGCCTGTCCCCTTCGTGGTGGTTTCGTTGACTCAAAAGCAAGAGACTCGGTCCTGCACGAGGCAGAACCGGGTCTCTTTAGCAATGCTTGCTTTGCTCAGGCAGTAACTGTTAGTTACTCAGCCAGGAAGTCGCGCTGGATAGCGGGATCGACCTTGACGCCAGGGCCCATGGTGGAAGACACGGAGATGGACTTGACGTACTTGCCCTTAGCAGAAGAGGGCTTGACGCGCAGGATCTCGGTGTACAGGGCAGCATAGTTCTCGACGAGCTGCTGCTCGGAGAAGGACTTCTTGCCCAGGGGCACGTGGCAGATGCCGTAGCGGTCGGCGCGATACTCAACGCGGCCGGCCTTGAGCTCGGAGACCATCTTGGCGACGTCCATGGTCACGGTGCCGAGCTTGGGGTTCGGCATGAGGCCACGGGGACCAAGGATCTTACCAATGCGGCCAACCTTGGCCATCATGTTCGGCGTAGCGATAGCGGCGTCGAAGTTGATCTCGCCCTTCTGGATCTGGGCGACGAGCTCGTCGGAACCGATGATGTCGGCGCCGGCAGCCTCGGCCTCGCGGGCCTTCTCGCCCTCGGCGAAGACAGCAACACGAACGGTCTTGCCGGTGCCGTGAGGCAGGGAGATGGAACCACGGATGTTCTGGTCAGCCTTACGAGTATCGATGCCCAGACGGAAGTGGGCCTCGACGGTCTCGTCGAACTTGGCGGTGTCGAGCTCCTTGATGAGCTTGGCAGCCTGAAGGGGGGTGTAGAGCGTGGCGCGGTCGATCTTCTCGGCAGCGGCGTTATAGCTCTTACCATGCTTAGCCATGTGCATTACCTCCTGTGGTTAAACGGGCGTGAGCCCTCCCACATCGTATCGTGTGCCCTATTGCACACATATAACGGGCGCCCCGGTCGGAGCACCCGTCATTACCTAAAGAAATCGCTACTCAGCGATGGTGACGCCCATGGAACGGGCGGTACCGGCGATGATCTTCTTGGCGGCGTCAATGTCGTTGGCATTGAGGTCCGGCATCTTGATCTCGGCGATCTTGGTGAGCTGCTCCTGAGAGAGCTGACCAACCTTGTCGGCCTGGGGCTTAGCGGAACCAGACTTGAGGTTCAGCTCCTTCTTGATGAGGTGAGCCGCCGGCGGGGTCTTGGTGATGAAGGAGAAGGACTTGTCCTCGTAGACAGAGATCTCAACGGGGATGATGTCGCCCTTCTTGTCCTGCGTCTCGGCGTTAAAGGCCTGGCAGAACTGCATGATGTTCACGCCAGCAGCGCCCAGGGCGGGGCCGACGGGAGGAGCGGGGTTAGCTGCACCAGCAGGAATCTGGAGCTTAATGACGTTGGCAACCTTCTTCTCAGCCATGGTCATTCCTTTCGAATCACGAGTGTGAAGTACTTGCTATATCGTAAGCACGCACGTGTTAGAAGCACTCCTGAGATGAGCAGTCACAGAAGAAGCACGCTCGCGCGAACGGACGAAAACTTAAGCGATGACAGCGACCTGGTTAAAGTCGAGCTCGACCGGCGTCTCGCGGCCAAAGATCATCAGCGTGACCTTGAGCTTGCCAGCCTCGGTGTTAACCTCGGAGACCTTGCCATCAAAGTCGGTAAGCGGGCCATCGGTGACGCGGACGGACGTGCCGACCTGAATATCAACCGAGGTGCGCTTGGGCGAATCGCCCTTACCGGGACGACGAGTCATCTTGTTGTACTCGTCGCGGGAAAGCGGAGCGGGCTTGCCGTTGCCGCCCAGGAAACCGGTGACGCCAGGCGTGTTACGAACGCACGTCCAAGCATCGTCATCCATCTCCATGCGGACCAGGACATAACCCGGGAAGATCTTGGAATCCTTGGTCTCACGCTTGCCACCCTCTTTAATCTCGGTGACGCGCTCCATAGGAATCTCGATATCAAAGATACGGTCCTGCATGCCCATAGTCTCGATGCGATGCTCGAGATCGGACTTAACGCGGTTCTCGTATCCAGAGTAAGTGTGAACGACGTACCAACGCTTAGACATGGTTTAGCCCCTCAATCCAGAGAACAGAGCAAGAGCCTCGCCAAAGCCAGCATCGAGCAGAGCGATGACGACGCCGACGACGATCAGAGAAGCGCAAACGACGACCGAGTAGTTCACGAGCTCCTTCTTATCGGGCCACGTGACACGCTTCATCTCGGACTTCACCGAAGCGAAATACTTCTTGGTGCGGGCGAAGAAACCAGGCTTCTCGTTCTTCTTGGACTTCGCAGCCTTCTCGCTCTTCTTGGCAACGGCCTTCTTGGCCTCAACCTTGGAGTTGGCGGCAGCGTTGTTGGCAGGCGCCTGCTGCTGTGCCTTCTTCTTGTTCTTCTTGTTGGCCATTTGGGTTACCTCCGCGCAATGCGCTTATACATGAGTAAACCGTAAGCCCCCAAGTGGGAGCTTACGGAATAATGACTGGCACGCCAGGAAGGACTCGAACCCTCAACACTCGGTTTTGGAGACCGATGCTCTACCAATTGAACTACTGGCGTATATGACTAGAGACTAGCGAGTCTCTTTGTGCAGCGTGTGGTGACGGCACCAGGGGCAATACTTCTTGATCTCCATACGATCAGGCATGGTCGACTTGTTCTTGGTGGTCGTATAGTTGCGGCGCTTGCACTCAGTGCACGCAAGAGTAACTAGAGTACGCATGTATCCTGAACCTTTCATTTCCGCCCCGTACGGGCACGAGTTGTTACTTTATCAGCTCCACGTAAGTGCTGTCAATGAAAACCTCGAGTCAATTGGTTCTCGGTGGATCCATTCATATTTGGAACACATCAATGAAGCCATCGAGATCTAATCGACGGTGCATCCAGGACCATTATCGATCCTCTCGACACCAGCAACGGCTCAATATCCATTGCAGAAAAGAACCCGGCACCCAAATAAGTGCCGGGTTCTCTAAGTCAGCTATATCAAAGAGCTAATTTACTCAATGATCGTGGAGACGATGCCCGAACCGACGGTGTGGCCACCCTCGCGGATAGCGAAGCGCAGGCCCTCCTCCATGGCGATCGGGTGGATGAGGTCGCCCTCGATGGTGATGTGGTCACCAGGCATAGCCATCTCGGTGCCCTCGGGGAGCTTGACCGTACCGGTAACGTCGGTGGTACGGAAGTAGAACTGAGGACGATAACCATCGAAGAACGGGGTATGACGGCCGCCCTCCTCCTTGGTCAGAACGTAGATCTCACCGGTGAACTTGGTGTGCGGGGTAACCGAACCGGGCTTGCAGAGAACCTGGCCGCGCTCGATGTCCTCGCGCTTGATGCCGCGGAGCAGCAGACCGACGTTGTCGCCAGCCTCGCAGAAGTCCATGGACTTACGGAACATCTCGATACCGGTAACGACGGTGTTCTGGGTATCCTTGATGCCGACGATCTCGACGGGCTCGTTGAGCTTGAGCTCACCGCGCTCGACACGGCCGGTAGCAACGGTACCACGGCCGGAGATGGTCATAACGTCCTCAACGGCCATCAGGAACGGGAGGTCGTTGTTACGAGCAGGCGTCGGGATGTACTCGTCGACGGCGTTCATGAGCTCGCGGATAGCGTCCATCCACTTGGCGTCGCCCTCGAGAGCGCCCAGAGCGGAACCACGGATGACGGGGATGTCGTCGCCGGGGAAATCGTACTCGGAGAGGAGCTCACGGGTCTCCATCTCGACGAGGTCGATAAGCTCGTCATCGTCGACCATGTCGCACTTGTTCAGGAAGACGACGATGTAGGGAACGCCGACCTGACGGGCGAGCAGGATGTGCTCGCGAGTCTGAGCCATGGGGCCGTCGGTAGCAGCGATGACCAGGATAGCGCCGTCCATCTGAGCAGCGCCGGAGATCATGTTCTTGACGTAGTCAGCGTGGCCCGGGCAGTCAACGTGAGCGTAGTGACGGGAAGCGGTCTCGTACTCGACGTGGGAGACGGAGATCGTAATGCCGCGCTCGCGCTCCTCGGGAGCCTTGTCGATGTTCTCGAACGCAGTGAAGTCAGCCTTGCAGCCCTCGGTCTCGGAGAGAACCTTGGTGATGGCGGCGGTCAGCGTGGTCTTGCCGTGGTCGACGTGACCAATGGTGCCGATGTTAACATGCGGCTTAGTGCGCTCAAACTTCTCTTTGGCCATAAAGCCCTCCTCTTAACAGGTCGTCCCCGGACGGGACTTTGCCTTTATACCATAGTGGCCTCTCAACATACTATTGAGAAGCCACCGTGTTACCTATGGTAGCGGTGACTGGATTCGAACCAGTGACGCCACGGGTATGAACCGTGTGCTCTAACCAACTGAGCTACACCGCCGGATGGAGCCTGCAACCAGACTTGAACTGGTGACCTCTTCGTTACCAACGAAGTGCTCTACCGACTGAGCTATACAGGCACTTGACGGGTGGGAGCTATAGGATTCGAACCTATGTAGGCAGAGCCAACGGGTTTACAGCCCGTCCCCATTAACCACTCGGGCAAACTCCCAATCGTTCAAGTATCCGCAGGTCCTTTGGTCTTTTGGACCGCCGCCCCCGCGAACGAAAAAGATAATACGATGCAACCTTGGGGGCTGTCAACGAAAACCTCTAGATACACGGTTCCGGGCGTATCTATATAGCCGTGACCTGCGGTTTTATTGAGTTTGGATATGAAGGACGGTGGTTTTGGATACAGAGGTGACATTTCCCAAGGTAACACTTTGGCGTAGTGGAGTACACCTTCAGGATCGAACTTCGATAACAGCCTATTTGCACCTATATATAGGTCGAGATCGGGCTTCCGTGGCAGATTCGAGCGTGGATTTTCTTCCGTTTGAAATCGAGCGTGGACAATCTCCCACTATTGGCGTGCCCCCAAGGCCAAAGTGGCAGATTATCCACGATCATTCACTAAGCGGGAGATTTTCCACGCTCGTACGTCCGATAATCCACGCTCAGGGGGGGGGCAGCCGAGCTCGACACGGCTTTTGTCTCGATCTGTAACATATAGAGAACATTTTCTCCCCTATCTGTTACAGGTCGAGATATTACGCAGAGACCCCAGCTTACGTCTCAATCTGTAACAGTAAGAACGGTTTTCAGCCTCTTCGTGTTACAGATCGAGACAAACCTGAAGCTTGGTTGGCGCCAAACACGCCGACTTATCGACATAAATAGAAACGGGCCCTGTCCCTCAGGGGGACAGAGCCCGAAACTTTCATGGAGCCAGTGACAGGAATCGAACCTGCAACCCACTGATTACAAATCAGTTGCGCTACCGTTGCGCCACACTGGCACACTTGGCGCTTTCGCGCGAAGCCAGTTAAGAATAAAGGAATTACGGACGGGGCGCAACAGACCCTTCGACCGACCACATCTCAAAACTATTCGTCAGAACGAATAGTTTTATCCGTTCGCCAAAACCAAAAACTATTCGTATTGGCGACGGCAACCCACAGTCCATTGATTACAAATCAACGGGCCGGCCAATTGGGAAACGGGTCTCTATGGATACTCCCCTACCGGCCGCGCAGGGCCTTGAGCTTGGCCAGGGCATCGGGGCTCAGGCGACTGCCCAGAGTCATCTTGATCTGCGGGGCTTCCTCTGCCTCGTGAACGTCGTTATCGATCTGTTTGATCTCGTCCACCAGCATGCGGCTCGAGATGCGCGTGACGCCCTTGCCCATGACGACGGCCTGGATCGTGCCGTCGCTCGACACCACGGAGCACGCGCGACCTTCCTCGCGCGCCTCGATGCAGAGCTTCTGCACCACGGTATCGGCAGAGACGCCCGTCGGCGAAAACTCGATGCGCACGCCGCGGGCCGGCAGGTTGGGGCGCTCGCTGGAGATGTTGCCCGCGCCGTCGAACACGATCACGGCCTCGTAACGGCCCTGGGCAAACGCCGCGACATCGTTGATGAGCGCAGTACGAGCCATATCGTGGACGTCGCTGGAATACGGATCGTCGGAATGGTCGTACACGAGCTTTTCGTAGCGCGGCGTGCAGTGAATCACGTTGTAGCCGTCGACCACCAGCAGCTCGGGCTTATTGGAGTGCACCGTCGAGACCGGATCGGCGATAGCCTGCGCAAACGCATTGCCGCCCACGCCATAGGTCGCGGCCGAAACAATTGGCTTGGCCGAGCCCTCGCCAAAGCGCTTGGCCTTGGACTTGGCGCGGTTCTTCTTGGACATGCGCTACTCCTCCCCCATGAGCTCGCCGGCATTGCGGCGCAGCCACTCAAAGCACAGCGCGGTGGTCGCCTGGGCCACATTGAGACTCTCGGTCATGCCGCGCTGGGGAAGCTTGGTCAAAAAGTCGCATTTCTCGAGCACCAGGCGCGAGATGCCGTCGCCCTCGGAGCCCATGACGAGCGCAACGCGGCCCTCGAAGGGAGCATCCCAGCAGCTGCCCTCGGCGTGCTCGGAAGCACCGCCCACCCAAAAGCCGGCGGCCTTGAGGTCGTCAAGCGCTCGGGCGATATTGGGAACCTGCGCGATGGGCAGGTGCATGACGGCACCAGCAGAGGTTTTGTAGCTGCCCACGGTCACACCGGCGGCGCGCTTGTTTGCAATGATGACGCCCGCCGCGCCCACGACCTCGGCGGAGCGCACGATCGCACCAAAGTTGCCATCGTCGGTCACATGGTCGAGCACGACGACGAGCGCCGGTCCTTCACCCGCGCGATCGAGAATATCGGCGACATCGGCATAGGGGAAATTGCCCACCTCGAGCGCAATGCCCTGATGAGCGCCATGGCTCGACAGCGCATCGAGCTGCGTGCGCGGCACATACTTAATGCGGACGTCCGCGACGTTGAGGTCGTCGACCAGGCGCGACAAGGCGGCATCGCGCTCCCCGCCCTCGGCGATGAGCGCGCACTTGACGGGAAAGCCGGTACGCAGTGCCTCGGCGGCAGCACGACGACCTTCGATAAACTCGCCCTTGGGAACCTGAACGTTGTCGCGGTTGCGATCTCGCTGCGAACGCGCAGCCTGGGCTTGGGAGTGCTCGCGCTGGCCCTTGGGAGTGGCAGCGCGATCATTGCGGCGAATCGGACGCGAGCCAGAAGCAGCCTGCTTGCCACCACGCGGAGCACGCTTGCGATTGTCGGCCATAAAACGGCCTCCTTAACACAATTATCAAACGAAACAAATAGACCAACCGCCCGAGGTGCGACAGATTGCCTTGAAAGAGGAGGACATAGACCTTAAGGTCATGCCCGACGATTGAAAGGCAAGGTGCCGTGGCTCGGGCGGTCGGTACGGGTTTTCCAAGTGCCCGAGATTGCCGTGAAAGAGGAGCGACGCGTACTTGAGTACGCGAGCGACGGTTTGAACGGCAAGGTCGGGTGCTTGGGAAACCCGCGGGGATTAGAGAGTCTTAATACGAGTGCCGGCGGCAGTATCTTCAATCGTCAGGCCCAGGTCCTTGAGCTGATCGCGGATGGCGTCGGCCAGATCCCAGTTCTTGGCGGCGCGGGCCTCGGCGCGGGCCTCGAGAATCTTGACAGCGGCCTCGTCCACGTCGTCACCCGTGTAGGCGACCAGGCCGGCGGCAACGCCCAGCAGGCCCAGCGGCAACTCGACCTTGGGCTCGGGGAGCTCAACGCCAAACGTATCGAGCAGCTCGACCAGCGTATCGGCGGCAGCAAGCGCGGCGGCCTTGTCGGCAGCGTCGCCCGCCTGCTCCAGATACTGGTTGCACTCGGTCACAAAGCCAAAGACGGCACCCATGGCACCTGCGGTGTTAAAGTCGTCGTCCATGCACTCCTTAAAGGCGGTGCGGGTCTCGGCGGCCTTGGCGGCAAACGCCTCGGCGGCAGCCTCATCGGCGTTGGCCGTCGCGTGGTTTGCAGCCCAACGCAGATTCTCGACCGTACCGGCGATACGCGTGAGCGAGTTCTCGGCACCCTCCAGGCGCTCCCAAGAGAAATCGAGAGGCGAGCGATAGCTCGTCTGCAGCATCAGCAGGCGCAGGGCCGCGGCAGAGTGCTGCTCGAGCACCTCGGCCAGCGTAAAGAAGTTACCGAGCGACTTGGACATCTTCTCGCCGTCGACCAGCAGCATGCCCGTGTGCATCCAGGTGTTGGAGAAACCCTGGTGCCAGGCGCAAGTAGCCTGGGCGCACTCATTCTCGTGATGCGGGAAGGCAAGGTCGGAGCCGCCGCCGTGGATGTCGATCGGAGTGCCCAGGTAGCGGTGCACCATGGCGGCGCACTCGGTGTGCCAACCGGGACGGCCCTCGCCCCAGGGGCTCGGCCAGCTGGGCTCGCCGGGCTTGGCGGCCTTCCACAGGGCAAAGTCGAGCGGGTCGTTCTTGTCCTCGTTCTCCTCGATGCGCGCGCCAACCATCAGATCGTCGATGTTGCGGCCCGAGACCTGACCATAGTTGGGATCGCTGCGCACGGCAAAGTACACGTCGCCGTTATCGGCGGCGTAGGCATGGCCCTGCTCGATAAGCGTCTTGATCATAGCGATCATGGGGCCGATCTCCTTGGTGGCGCGGGGGCGCACATCGGGATCGAGCACGTTGGCGGCGCGCATGACGCCGATGAACTTGTCCGAGAACTCCGTCGCGACCTCGGCGGCCGTACGGCCCTGCTCGTTGGCGCGCTTGATGATCTTGTCGTCGACATCAGTGAGGTTCTGGGCGAACGTGACCTCGTAGCCGCTCGCGATGAGCCAGCGACGAATCACGTCAAAGCTGATGAACGTGCGGGCATTGCCGATGTGGATGTTGTCGTAGACCGTGGGGCCACACACGTACATGCGGACCTTGCCGGACTCGATGGGCTGGAACTCTTCCTTTTTATGGGTAGCGCTGTTGTAGATACGCATTCGTTACTCCTTAACGGTTTTCTGTAGCAGGCAGACGGCCC
The DNA here is from genome assembly GCF_003475205.1 of Collinsella sp. AF36-3AT. Classification (NCBI taxonomy): domain Bacteria; kingdom Bacillati; phylum Actinomycetota; class Coriobacteriia; order Coriobacteriales; family Coriobacteriaceae; genus Collinsella; species Collinsella sp. AF36-3AT. The sequence continues at coordinate 387,673 of NZ_QROZ01000001.1, forward strand.
AGGCGCCAATTCCCTCGCCTTGGCCTTCCCAACCGAGCTTTTCGGTCGTGGTGGCGGCGACGCCCACGTTTTCCACGTCGACGCCCAGGGCATGGGCAAGGTTGGCGCGCATGGCATCGCGGTGCGGAGTGATCTTGGGTTGCTGACAAGCAATGGTGCAATCGGCATCGACAAACTCAAAGCCCAGCTCGCGTGCATAGTCCATCACGCGGGCAAGTAGCACCATCGAGTCGGCACCCTCGTAGGCGGGATCGGTGTCGGGGAACAGCTTGCCGATGTCTCCCCCGCGGCAGGCGCCCAGAATGGCGTCGGCCAAGGCGTGCGCGAGCACATCGGCATCAGAGTGGCCCAGCAGGCCGCGCTCGTAGGGAATGTCACCCCCGCCGATGATACATCGACGCCCCTCCACCAAACGGTGGACGTCGTAGCCGTGGCCAATGCGCAGGTTACTGAACATGGGGAAGGTCCTCTCCCTCGGCCATACGACCGAGCAGAATCGCGGTTACGGGACGCAGGTCCTCGGGCACCGTCACCTTAAGGTTATCGCGCGGGCTCTGGACACAGCGGACGCGCCCGCCCATGCGCTCGACCAGCGATGAATCGTCGGTGCCGATAAAGCCCTCGGCGATAGCAGCGGCGTGAGCGCGCTTCATGGCGTCGACGCTAAAGATCTGCGGCGTCTGCGCGGCCCAATAGAGCTCGCGCGGCGGCGTCTCGACGATGTTGTCGCCATCGACGATCTTGAGCGTGTCGATGGCAGGCTGGCCGCACACGACGCCGTCGAGGGCACGGTCGCCCACAAGCACGTCGATCGCATGATCGATGGCCTCGGTCGTGATGAGCGGACGGGCGCCGTCGTGGATGGCGACATATTCGAAACCCGCCGGAACCGCATGCACACCGGCACGGGTGGAATCCTGACGGGTATCGCCGGCATCGGCGAAGCTGATGGGCGTGTCATAGTCAAACGGATCGATGGCCAGGCGGCGCATCTCGGCACGGCGCTCGGCAGGACACACCACCACGATGTGGCCGACCTTGTCGCTACGATCGAACGCACGGATGGACCAGCTCATGAGCGGACGGCCCGCCACGTTAACGAGCTGCTTACCGCCGGGATTTCCAAAGCGCTGGCCGCTGCCGCCGGCAACGACCACGGCGCATACGGGCGCCATTATGCGTTCCCCTGTTTGGTGCCCTTCATGCGGTACAGCGAGTCCGCAAGAATGGCAGGGTTGTTGACGCCAAAGTCGCCCAGGCGCTCCGGATCCTCGCTGATGTCGTCCATGAGCTCCTGCAACGAGCCGTACTCGTCGACGATCTTCTCGGCCACGCCGTCGCGCACGACGGACACGCGCGAAAGCGTGCGCAGGCCCAGTGGCGTCATGACGGAGTCCTCGTCCAGGTCGTCGTAACCCAGAACCGCCGCCACATGCTGTGGGTCGGACAGGTCCTTAGGCGTCATACGGCTCAGGTTGGCGCGGATCTTTTCGGCATTGGCCTCGGAGGAATCACTCGCATAGTCGCGGATCATCAAGTCGTACTCGGTATCCATGCTGGAGCCGGCGAGCTGCTCGAGCTGCATCTGCACGAGCTTGCCCTGGTTGCCCAACTTGACGATGCAATCCTTAAGCTCGGTCTTTGCCTGCTGCATGATCTCGAAGCTCGAGAAAATACCGGTGATGTCGGCGAGCGTAACGTAGTCGTCGAGCTCGAGGGCCGTCAGGCGCAGCAAGGAGCGGTCGAGCGACTGACGGGTAGTCTGGAGCGTGGCGACGAGCTGGTTGACCGAGCTCATGATGGTGGTGACGGGCTGGATCTCGTAGCTCTTGCCGTGAACGTACACGTTGACGACGGCACGACGGGCCGAGACCGAGATCACAATGGCATCGGTGAGCACCGACATGCGAGCGGCGGTGCGATGACGCATGCCCGTCTCGCTCGTGGCAAGCGAGGGATCGGGATTGAGATGGAAGTTGGCGCGCAGGATCTGGGTGAGGTCGCCGTCGATGACGATGGCGCCGTCCATCTTGGAGAGCTCGAACAGACGGTTCGAGGTGAACGAAATGTTGAGCGGGAAGCCGTCGTTACCGGCAGCGAGCACGTTTTCGGTGTCGCCAACGCAGATAAGGGCGCCCAGGTGACCGGCGATGATCATGTCGAGGGCAGTGCGGATCGGCTGACCAGGTGCCGTCAGGCGGATGGCCTGTTCCATACGCTTTTGCAGCTCGTTCTTATCCAAGGCATCGCTCCCATCGTATACGCTCCATAAACGCTAAATAGTTTCTCACGGTTTGTCCCCGCGGCGCTCGCGAAATCCGATGCTTACAGAATGAGCGAACACCGCTAAGATAGCTAATTTGGGACGGGCTCTTTTGACTACCCAATCAACCATGTGCCAAGGATAGTCTTTTTGTTGCTCCCCCAAGAGGTACACGCGGGCCCGCCCGCAGAGAGGGAGCCAGACTATGGGACTCGCAGAGCTCGTGCTGCTCGCCGTTGGCCTTTCGATGGACGCCTTTGCCGTATCCATCTGCAAGGGCCTTGGCATGAAGAAGATCAACCTTAAGGTCGCCGTAGTGCTCGGCCTGTTCTTTGGCGGCTTCCAGGCCGGCATGCCCGTGATCGGATGGGCGCTTGGCAGCCAGTTTATGGGCATCATCGGCCCCATCGACCACTGGATCGCCTTTATCCTGCTCGCCTTCATTGGCGGCAAAATGCTGTGGGAGGCCTTTACCGAGGACGAGGATGAAGGCGACGGCAAGGATGCCGAAAAGATTGACCTGGGCGAGTACATGATCCTCGCCATCGCCACCTCAATCGACGCCCTAGCCGTAGGCATCTCATTTGCCGCGCTCTCGGTCGACATCATGCCCGCCGTGTCGCTCATCGGCATCACGACCTTTATCTTCTCCGTCGCCGGCGTAGCGATCGGCCACACCTTTGGCGCGCGCTACGAAAAGCCTGCCACCATCGTGGGCGGCGTCGTGCTCGTCTTCATCGGGCTTAAGATCTTGCTTGAGCATCTGGGGATTCTCGCGATATAAAAAACGCCTCTCATAAGCTCAACGTCAATGTAGAGGTCTCATGCAGAGTTTTGCATAATACCTTTTCGTGCAGGCTTTTGCATGTCATACTGATATGCAAAAGTCTGCACGTTAGGAGATCGCCATGGATACCCTTCCCATCACCACACCGCGGCAAGCTGGCATCTATGTGCGTCAGGCACGCGAGGCTCAGGGTCTCACCCGTGCCGCCCTCGCTAAAAAAGCCGGTGTTTCGGAGCGCCTGCTCGCATCGCTCGAGCTAGGAGACGCCACTGGCATTCGACTCGACAAGCTGCTGACGATTTTCAATGCTCTTGGACTGGCACTCGCCGCTCAAGGGGATATCGGCGAAGCAAAAAATGAGCGACCAGTCGACGCTCCGCATGCCAATCCGCTGCCTCGCAGCATCCCCAGGCGCCATCACACTCAACGTCCCCATCATCGCAACAGTCGTAGTACCGCCATTCCGGCTCTTGCAGATGCCCCCTTTACATCCGCACTTTACGACGAGATCTTCGCCGATTTCGTCATGTCCAATCTCGGAGTCTCGATTGCCGCAAACGCATCTAACCAAACCAAGCCCGAAGGGAAATAGCCAATGGCCAGAACATCACTTCGGACCATTATTTGCGGCGTACCTGCGGGAACGCTCACGCAAGATGAGAACGGTCTTATCAGCTTTACCTACGATCATGACTATGACGGGCCAGCCCTATCGACCAACATACCCGTATCGAATCGCACATACGGACAACAGGTCATGAATCCGTACCTGTTTGGCCTTCTACCCGACAGCGAGGACCAGCGAAAAGCGATTGCCGCCGAATTCGACGTTAGGCCCAACAATCCCGTTGCGTTGCTCAGCCATATCGGACTCGACTGTCCGGGCGGAGTGCAGTTTTATGCCGAAGAAGATGCCGACGCCGTCCTGCATCGCGCTGGCGATTACCGCCCTATAGACGACCACGAAATTGCTCTCCGCCTCAAGTCGATCAGAGATGACCGCGATGCATCGTGGATGGGTCTAGATGAAAGTTGGTCACTTGGAGGCAACCAGGGCAAGTTCGCGCTCGCGTTCATTAACGGCCGCTGGTGCGAATGCATGGGCTCCTCACCCACGACGCATATTTTCAAAAATGGCGTTAACGGATTTAAACTCGAGGCTCTCAATGAGTTTGTCTGCATGAAAAGCGCCCAGCGAGCCGGTATCGCAACGGCAAACGTCGAATATCGTATGTTTGAGGACGAACCTACCCTCATTGTTGAGCGCTATGACCGCGTGAAAGTCGAAGACGGAACGATCAGGCGCCTACATCAAGAAGACCTCTGTCAGGCACTTGGGGTGATGCCCGCCCAAAAGTACACGGCAGACGGCGGCCCGACCACACGCGACATTCAAGAGCTCCTCGTAACTACGAGCCACCATCAACTTAACCTGCATCTGTTTACGCAGATACTGTTCTTCAACGCCATTATCGGCGCACCGGATGCGCATGCGAAAAACTATTCCCTGCTCCTTGGAAACGACGGCGCAGCCATGATGGCTCGAATGTACGATGTCGCATCGGGCTTGGCGTATGAGAGCATGCGACGTCGGGCACGCCTTGCCATGAGCGTTGGCGGCGAAAATCGTGTGGGGCGCATCGGTCCAGGTGCTATCCGCCGATACCACGGTATGGGCGACCCCGCGCTGGAGACGGCACTCACCGATGCCGGGCTATCCGAGAAGTCTTGCTTTGCGACCATGATGGACCTCGCCTACGAGGTACCCATTTGCATGGAAGAGGTCATGGACGAATACGCCGACCTGCCCGGCATGGCGGACCTGCGCGAGCATATGCTCGGCCCCGTCCGCGAAAACTGCCAGCGAACCCTCGACCTCATCAGGGCGGATATGGGCTAGACGCCAATCAATTTCCCATTTCTTAAAAGAAGAGAGGGGACACCTGTCGCAAAAGACCGGTACCCCCTCTCGTAATGTCATTTGCAATCCGCTAGCACGTGGCTCGGACTGCTGCTAGCGCAACCTTTACGCGGCGAGGCGCTTGAGCACGTCGATGAGCAGCTCGTAGAAGCGCTCGGCAGAAGCGAGCTCCATGCTCTCGTCCGGGGTGTGGACATCGGAGAGCGTCGGGCCCACGGCGATGGCGTCCAGGCCGTGCAGGGCCTCGGCAAACAGGCCGCACTCAAGGCCGGCGTGAATGGACTCGATGCGCAACTCGGAGCCAAAGAGCTCGCGATAGCTCTCGACAAAGACGTCGCGGACCGGCGAATGCTCGGCATAGCTCCAGCCGGGATACTCGAACTCAAACTTGGCATCGAAGCCCAAGACATCGGCCAGCGTCTGCAGGCGGTCCTTGAACTCGTTCTGCAGCGAGGTGATCGAGGAGCGCGGGGACAGCATGATCTTAACCTCGTCGTCAGAGGTGGCAACCACGCCGATGTTGGAGGAAACCTCGACGGAGCCGTCGGTGGCGACGTTGCGGCGGATCACACCATTGGGGGCAAGACGCAGAGCGCGAATGAGGGCAAGTGCGGACTTCTCGTCCATGGCCTCGACCTCGGCGTCGTCGGCAATCTCGACGGTGCAGGTAAAGCCGGGGTCGAAGACCTCAAGCTCGGCAGTGACGTCGGCGATGATGCCTTTGGCGACCTGCGCCGCGGCCTCGGCGGCAGCGTGGTCGGCGTAAACCAGCTCGGCCTTGCACTCACGGTTGATGGCGTTGTCCTTAGTGCCGCCGTTAAAGCTGACGATGGCGGGCTCGCCGGCGACCATCAGGCGGTCGATGATGCGGGCCATGATGAGGTTGCCGTTGCCGCGCTCCAGGTTGATGTCGGAGCCGGAGTGACCGCCCAGCAGGCCGGAGATGTCGAGCGTGAGAGTGCTACCGGTCTTGTGCTCGCGCGCGATCGGGCAGGTGTAGGTAACGACGACGCCGCCGGCGCAGCTGACGGTGGCAACGCCCTCTTCCTCGGAGTCAAGGTTAATCATGGTGCGGGCGCTAATCTGGGACTTGTCGAGCGTCTCGGCGCCGACCAGGCCGGTCTCCTCGTCGGTGGTGAATACGCACTCGAGGGCCGGATGAGCAATCGAATCGTCGTTGAGCACGGTAAGCATCAGAGCGACGGCGATACCGTTGTCGGCGCCCAGGGTGGTGCCGTTAGCGGTGAGGACGCCGTCCTTGACGACCAGGTCGATACCGTCAGTCGTAAAGTCGTGCTCAACGGAGCCCAACTTGTCGCACACCATATCGATGTGGCCCTGCAGCATCACGGTCGGGGCATTCTCGGCACCGGCAGATGCGGGCTTGCGAATGATGACGTTGTAGACCTCGTCCTGATACACGTCGAGGCCGCGCTCCTTGGCAAACGCAACCAGGAAATCGCTGATACCCTTCTCGTTGCCAGACCCGCGGGGGATCGCGCTGACCTCCTCAAAGAAATGGAACAGCTGGGCGGGCTCGTAGCCGGTAATCTTGTAGTCCATGGTGCCTCCTTGGCGCAACTGGTTAGACAGTAAGATATGCGACTTGTATATTCCCAGACTTTGCGTGCATAAACCAGTCGAAAACGCCGAGCGCCCTTGCATCATCGGCTAACGGTGGGGAAACGCCACTTTATTAAGATAAAGCAGGTTAGACGGGCCGCGCCGAACGGACGTTGGACTCTTCAACCAACCTCAACGCCTGTTGAACGTTAATGCATACACCATTGGTATGTTTAATAAGATTCTTGTCCTCCGTCACGACGTAATCGGCATCAATGCGATTGGCGACGCCCAGCATCAGGTCGTCCTCAAAGTCGTTGTGATGATACTTGAACACAAACGAATCAAAGACCTCGTCTGCACCGACCGGCGCGATGAGGGCGAGCTCGCGCATCTGCCGAACGCATGCCCAGGCCGTTTCGTCCGCCGCCGCAATGGCGTTATCGCTCAGTGAGCCAGTCTTTCTTCGGCACTCCTGCTTGATTGCCGCCGAGACAAGATATGAAACGTCTTTGACCGAAAGCGACGAGGCAAACAGGGCAATCCGCTCCGAGGCGTCGGCAATCTCGATCAGATGGACGACATTTGCCGTACGGTCGGACCTGCCAGAAAAATAATCCATCCATACGTTGGTATCGATTAACAGCTTGAGGACGCCTTCTGTGCTCATAGTTCCACCCACTCGGGATAGCGCTCCGCCATGGCCTCCTCATAGAGGTCGTCATAGTCTCCCGAGAACTCAGGGATGGGGATGCCGTATTTGAGGCACGAATCGCGAACGATATGGCTGCCTTGCGCGGCCCTTGACTCCATGCGCTGGGGCTCCACTCCGTCAGAAACCGGAGCCGCCGCGTCTCCCTTCGAGGGCATGCGTCCGTTAACGACCAGATACTCCCAAAGTGTCCGAACAGCTTGTGACGGCGTCATGCCAATATGAGTCAGGACGGCGTCTCCTGCCTCTTTGAGCTGACGATCTATACGCACGTTCATCTGAACTGGCCGCGTGTCGAGCATTGATGTAGGCATATCAGCTCCTTTGCTATACGGTATCTCAATTTTAGTATAGCACGGCAGATTAAAGCGCATTTCAATAGAAATGGGGGCGCTTCCTTATCGGAAACGCCCCCGTTATACAAGATATGTTAATGCCTACAGCGCACCAGAGCCGGCTTGCATCATGCCGCCGGGGCCCGAGGTCACGCCACTGCTCACAGGCGCGGCGTTTCCGGTGTGCGGCGCCGCCGGAGCGGTATCGCCCCCGAGCGTGCCCGCCGGACGCGGTGCCGGGATCTCGCCCGTGCCATGGCTAAAGACAAACTTGCCGTCGGCCACATCGCACAGGACGGTATCGCCCTCGCCCCACTCGCCGGCCAGAAGCTCCTCGGACAGCGGGTCCTCGATGAGCTTTTGAATAGCACGGCGCAGCGGACGCGCACCGTTGGTGAGGTCGGTACCCTCGGCCACGATCTTGTCATAGGCCGCATCGGTAAGCTTGATGTTCATGCCGTTTGCGATCAGGCGCTGGCGCAGATCGTCCACCAGCAGGTGCGCAATCTTGGTCAGGTTCTCGCCCGAAAGCTTCTGGAACACCACGATGTCGTCGATGCGGTTGAGCAGCTCGGGGCGGAACAGGCGCTTGAGCTCACCCATCGCGCGACCGCGGATCTCGCTCGACGTGAGACCCTGCTCGCCGGTGGTGCCAAAGCCAACGCTCGCATCCTGCGCAATCTCGCGGGCGCCCACGTTGGACGTCATGATGATCACAGTATTGCGGAAGTCGACCGTCTTGCCCTGGCTATCGGTCAGACGACCCTCCTCCAGCACCTGCAGCAAGATGTTGAAGATATCGGGGTGCGCCTTCTCGATCTCGTCGAACAGCACGACCGAGTACGGGTGACGACGAACGGCCTTGGTGAGCTGGCCGCCCTCGTCGTGACCGACGTAACCCGGAGGGCTACCGATGAGCTTGGAGACCTCGAACTCGCTACCGAACTCCGACATGTCGAAGCTGATGAGCGCGTCCTTGCTGCCAAAGAGGTACTCGGCAAGCGTCTTGGCGAGCTCGGTCTTGCCTGTGCCGGTGGGACCCAGGAAGATAAAGCTGCCGCCGGGGCGACGCGGGTCCTTGAGGGGTGAGCGGCTGCGGCGCACTGCCTTGGCCACGGCCTCGACGGCTTCGTCCTGGCCGATAATGCGGGTCTTGAGCACGCTTTCGGTCTGCAGCAGGCGACGGCTCTCGCTCTCGGTGAGCGAAGACACCGGTACACCCGAGGTCACGGAGACGATGTCGGCGATCTGGGCGACGTCGATGGTGAGCGGGCTGGCGTCGAGCTCGGCGGTCCAGGCAGCCTTGGCCTCGGCGAGCTCAATCTCGGCGGCCTTCTGCTGCTCGGTGATCTCGGCGGCCTTGTTCATGTCGTCGCTCTCGGTGGCCTCCTGCGCAGCAGCCTTGAGCTCCTCGATGCGATGCTCGGCTTCGCGCACCGGCTCGGGCGCGCGATTCGCGGCAATTCGAGCGCGGGCACCGGCCTCGTCAATGAGGTCGATGGCCTTATCGGGCAGGAAGCGATCCTGGATGTAGCGGTTGGAAAGGTTCGCGGCGGCCTCGATAGCACCCTGCGTATAGAGCACATGGTGGTGCTCCTCGTAGCGCGGCTTGAGCGCGGTCAGGATCTTGACCGTGTCCTCGACGCTCGGCTCCTCGACATCGATGGTCTGGAAGCGACGCTCAAAGGCCGGGTCCTTGGTGAGGTACTTGCGGAATTCCTCGGCCGTGGTGGCGCCGATAATCTGGAAGGCACCGCGCGCGAGCACGGGCTTGAGCATGGAGCTCGCATCGATGGAGCCCTCGGCAGAACCGGCACCGATGATGGTGTGCATCTCGTCGATAAACAGGATGACGTCGTCGGCTTCGGTGGCCTCCTGGATCACGTTCTTGAGGCGCTCCTCAAACTCGCCGCGATACTTGGCACCCGCGACAAGACCCGGCAGGTCAAGCGTCCAGATGTTCTGGTTCATGAGGTTCTCGGGCACGTTGCCGGCTGCAATCTGCTGAGCTAGGCCCTCGACGATGGCCGTCTTGCCCACGCCGGGGTCGCCCAGAATGAGCGGGTTGTTCTTGGTGCGGCGCGAAAGGATCTCCATCATACGCTGGACTTCCTTTTCGCGACCAATTACAGGGTCGAGCTCGCCGTCGCGTGCCTTCTGCGTGAGGTTGGTCGCGAACTGCTTAAGCGTATCGGTGCCACTCCCCTTTTGCTGAGAGGCATCCGAGCCGCTAAAGAACGGCAGGCCCGCACCGGGACGACCAGCACCGGCGCCGGCGAGCGGACGCTTCTTGTCCTGGTCCTTGGCGGTGAGTTTCTCGATAGCCTTTTTGATGGAGGCGGACGACACACCCAAGCGCATGAGGATGTCCATGGCCATGCCGTTGCCCTCTTCGACGATGCCGATCAGCAAGTGCTCGGTCGACACGTAGGTCTGGTTGTTCTCACGCGCCACGCGGAACGAACGCTCCATCACGCTAATGACGAGCGGCGTAAAGGCGAGCTTGGCCGCCTCGGTCTCCTCACTGGGCTCGGGAACCGTGGTCTGGACCTCTTTGAGAGTATCCATGATGTCATCGTAGGAGATGTCGAGCGAACGCAGTGCCTCGGCGGCAATGCCCTCGTCCTCCTTGGCAAGCGCGAGCAGCAGGTGCTCGGTACCCACCTTATTTGAATGAAGATCGAGCGCCTCTTGCTTGGCCATGGACATGACCTTGCGCGCGCGATCGGTAAAACGGTCTAACATGCTAGTTCCTCTTAGACGAGCTAGTTTTTTCAAACGCAAAGCGCCACTCGTGGCGGCGCTTTGGTCTCTTTACCCATATGGAGTATATGTTAACCGTTGGAGCCTTTTCCACGCGCAGCCATACGACAACGTCTACAAAAAAGGAATTGCCAGGTGCCTCTGCATCGGCCCAACGAGCGTGGATTTTCGGACACCCATTCCACGAGCGTGGATAATCTCCCGTTTTGAGCCCGTAAACAGGCCAAAAACGGGAGATTATCCACGTTCATGTTTTGCGGATCAGTTTCATTTGCACCAATTAGCTGGTGTGGCGCCAGCGGGGGTCGGTGAGGGTTCTCGCCACACCCAGGCCAACGGGCAGAAACGCCACAATGAGCACTGCACGCACAAACCAGCCGAGCATATTGACCGTATCGAAGGTGCACATGTAGTACATCGAGCGATACAGATACAAGCCCGGCACCATAATGACAATCGATGGCACCGTGAGGGCGATACGTGGATAGGTGAGCTTGATTTCGGCCAAGCTTGCCAGCAGCCCCGATACCAGCGCGCCGATAAACGCTGCCGCCTCGGGAGGCATTCCCGCGCTGAGGCCCAGGAAGGGAAGCATCGTCGGCGCATCGACGAGCGTAAGACGCAAGGTATTGGACACGGCGCCGATCAGACCAGCTGCCGCGGCCATCTTTACCGGACTGTTGAACATCACCGAGAAGCCGAATACGCCAACGAAGCTCATCACCACGCGCAGGAGCGTAAGGGCAAGCGGCGAAAGGCCGAGCGGGGCAAAATCATCCGGTGCCAGCCCCACACATTCGGCAACCATCCAGCCTACGAGGGTCGCCATCACAATAATCGACACGGCATACGAAAGACGCTCGATGCCGCTTCGCATATCGAGCTTTGCGATGTCGAGGCCTGCCGTAATGAGGGGAAAGCCGGGAATCACAAAGAGCATGGCGCCGATATAGCCTTCTTGATGCGACATTGCCCCCGGAATGACCTGGCCAAGGCCGAGCAATGCCAGCAAATACGAAACGCAAGCGAGCGCAACGCCAATCGTCAGCGCGCTAAACTGGCCAAGACCCTGCTTGAGAATATGGGAGCGAGCAAAGTTGCCAACACCAGCGCCCACAAATGCACAGGCCATCTCGATAGGGCCGCCGCCGAGCAAAAAGACGAAGGCGCCGCAAGCACAGGCCGCCGCAAGGCCCTGTTGCCAGGAAGAGTAATCGGGCTTTGAGCTCTCAACGGTCTTGAGCATCTCGTGATACTCGTGTACCGTGAAGCGACGACCATAGGTCTCGATTTCCTTGAGGAAACTCTCCATCATCCAAATGCGATGGGTATTGACTCCCGTTGTGGGCAGGCTGACAACCTCGTTAAAGCAGTGGCCATCTTCGATGCAGGTGCACTCAAACGACAGAAGACTTAAGTCAACGTGGACGGTGACACCGAGTACGGCGGCGACGCGATTCATGGTATCGCGCACGCGCCAGGCACCTGTTCCGCTTGCCAGCATAAGCATGCCGGTGCGGCAGATGATGGATGATTTATCAGTGAGCGGCGCATCGACGGCAAGCTCATCGCCTGAAGTCACGATCTGGCGCCAGTCAGTTTTCATATGGAGCGCGCCGGCACGGACACCGTGGTGCATGGGGGCTCTCGAAAGCAACGAGTCAAGGCGCGAAGGCTGTGGGGGCTCCACTGATTCACCCTCAACCTCATCAGCCTCTTCATCGACCAGATCAAAGGAATCAAGCGGCGCTGGCTCGCGACGGTCGATCAGCTCCTCGTCCTCATCATCAAAGTAATTGAACTGATCGAGCATGTCCTTTTCGATTGCGCGCTCGCTCGCATCGTCCATCCCGGTGCTCCCTTCCTATCGACTAACCCCCATCCTAGGCAGCGACAGCTAAAGGAAACATAAAAGAGACGACTGTCATGCATGGAAGGCGCGACATAGCCAACGAGCCGATAAACCCTCGGCGAGACGAGAGTGGATAATCTCCCGTTTTGAGCCCGCATACGAGCCAAAAGTGGGAGATTATCCACTCTCATTCTTCGAGCACTCATTTAAGTACGTCCCCAATGAGTACCCCCAATGACTATTCCCCAATGACTATTCCAATCGCTTGACAAGGAGTGTCCCCAAGTGCCGGCAGAAAAGGAACGTCCCTAAGTGCCAACCAGGGCAACACCGCAGATAGAGGACGGACAGCGAGCGACGTCCAGAGCGAACAAGTTGGCATGAAAAAGGCAAGGCATAGACCTTCTGGTCATGCCTTGCCTTTTGAATGACAAATTGTCGCTCTGGGCGGCGCGCAGCGTCGAGCGGTTACGGCGTTTGGTAAAACGCCGTAACCCCCTAGTACATCTTTGCGCCGGCGGGGATGGAAGCGTCGAGCTGGATCAGATTGAGACGCTCCTCGCCCTCCTCCTCGTGGATAGCGCTGATGAGCATGCCGCAGCTGGGAATGCCCATCATCTTGCGCGGAGGCAGGTTGGTGATGGCGAGCAAGGTCTTGCCGACCAGGTCCTCGGGCTCATAATAACCGTGAATGCCGGAGAGGATGGTACGGTCGGTGCCGGTGCCGTCGTCGAGCGTAAAGTTCAGCAGCTTCTTGGACTTCTTGACGGCCTCGCACGCCTTGACCTTCACAGCGCGGAAATCGCTCTTGGAGAAGGTATCAAAGTCGACGAACTCCTCAAACAGCGGCTCGACGGCGATCTTGGAGTAATCAACCGTGGGCTTGAGCGGCTTGACGAAGGGGCTCGCGGTGTTGCCGGCCTCGGCAGCCTTGGCGGCAGCGGCACCGGACTGGAAACCCTTCTCGGGCTTCATGTGCGGGAACAGCAGCACGTCGCGGATGGAAGCCTGGTTGGTGAGCAGCATGACCACGCGATCGATACCGATGCCGATGCCGCCCGCAGGAGGCATACCGTACTCGAGGGCGCGCACGTAATCCTCGTCGTACTCCATGGCCTCGTCGTCGCCGCCAGCCTTCTCGGCCATCTGGGCGGCAAAGCGCTCGGCCTGGTCGACCGGGTCGTTGAGCTCGGAGAACGCGTTGGCGTACTCGTGACCGGCGATAACCAGCTCAAAGCGGTGCGTCAGGCGCGGGTCGTCCTCAAAGCGCTTGGCAAGCGGGCTGACCTCGATGGGGTAATCGCACACGAACGTGGGGTTGACGATGGTGTCCTCGCCCAGCTCATCGTAGATCTCGGCGATAATCTTGCCGGCGGTCCACTCGGGCTTAATCTCCAGGCCCTTCTCGCGCGCGGCAGCAGCAAGCTCCTCGACCGGCGTATCGATGGTGACCTGTTTGCCGAGCACGTCGGAGACGATGTCGGTCATGGGACGGCTGGCCCACTCACCAGAAAGGTCGATGGTCTGGCCCTGGTACTCGATGACCTCGGGGTTGCCGATGGCCTTGTTAGCCGCCTTAATGACACCCTGGGCGAGCGCCTTCATGCCCTCGAGGTCGGAGAAGGCACGATAGGCCTCCATCGTGGTGAACTCGGGGTTGTGGGTAAGGTCCATGCCCTCGTTACGGAAGATACGGCCGATCTCGAACACGCGCTCAAAACCGCCGACGATGCAGCGCTTGAGGTGCAGCTCGGTAGCAATGCGCAGGTAGCACTCCTGATCGAGCGCGTTGAAGTGCGTGATGAACGGCTTGGCAGTAGCGCCGCCCTGGATGGTCTGCAGGATGGGGGTCTCGACCTCCATGTAGCCGTCGGACTCCATAAAGCGACGGAAGGTGGAGAGAATCTGCGAACGCTTACGGAACGTCTCGCGAACGTCGTCGTTGGCGATCAGGTCAACATAGCGCTGGCGATAGCGGGTCTCCTTGTCGGAAAGACCGTGGAACTTCTCGGGCAGCGGACGAACGGCCTTGGCAAGCAGGGTCGCGCTCTTAGGGGCAACGGAAAGCTGGCCGCGCTGGGTGCGCACAACCACGCCGGTCACGCCCAGGATGTCGCCCAGGTCGAGGGACTTGAGCGTATTCCAGGCAGCCTCGTCCATGTCGTTGATGCGGCAGAACAGCTGAATCTCGGCAGTCGCATCGCGTACGACGATGAACATGATCTTGCCCTGACCGCGCTTGGCGACCACACGGCCGCCGATCTTCACGACGTCCTCGGTGTCCTCGCCATCGGCAAGCTCGGCGTACTTAGCCTCGATATCGGCAACGTAGTCCTCAAGCTCAGAGTGCTCGGGATAGGGGTTCTGGCCCGCCTCGAACAGGGCGGCGCGCTTGGCCAGGCGGGTGGCGCGCTCGTCGTTGAGCGTCGATGCCTGATCTGCGGCGTTCTGGTTCTCTGCCATAAGTTAGCTCCTCAAACTAAAACGCTCCCCAGGATTCGGTCCCAGGGAGCGAAAACATACCTTTACGCGGGACCGTGGTCTAGCGTGCAATCTTGGCGATGGTGTAGACGCGAGTCTTGCCGGAAGGCGTAACGACCTCGACGGAGTCGCCCTCGCCGTGACCGATGATGGCGTGGCCGACCGGAGACTCGTTGGAAATCTTGTGCTCGAGCGAGTTGGTCTCGGTGGTACCGACGAGCGTGACTTCCATGACCTCACCGTTGGGATCAATCAGAGAAACGGTGGAACCGATGGAGACGGTCAGATCACCTGTGGTGGCAGCAACCTGAGCGTTGGCAAGGATGGCCTGGATCTCGGCAATACGAGCGGCGTTCTGGGCCTGCTTGTCCTTAGCGGCGTCGTACTCGGAGTTCTCCGAAAGGTCGCCGAACGCGCGGGCTTCCTTGATGTCCTCGACGATCTCCTTGGCGTAATCGCCCTCACGCCAAGCGAGCTCCTCGACGAGCTTCTGGCGGCCCTCAGCGGTCAGTACGATCTGGCTTGCGTCCATACGGATATCTCCCCAACTCTGATCAAACAATCAACTGTCAACAAAACGAAAAAGACCGGCTAGCCTGCGGGCAAGCCGGTCAGGTGCTCACCCCAAAGGGATGGGACTACTCTGCGTCCGCGTCGCTGTCCTCTGCCTGCTTCTTCTTGGCAGCAGCGAGCTTGGCCTCGAGCTCAGCGATCTCCTTGTCCTCCTCGGACTGCTCGACCACGACCTCCTCGGCCTGCTTGGTCTCGGCCTTATCGTCGCCCTCCATACCCTCGCGGATATTCTTGACGGTAGAGCCGAGGGACTTGCCGAGCTTCGGCAGGTTCTTGGGCCCGAAGATAATCAGGACAACGACGAGAATAATGATGAGCTCAGGAGCCCTCAGTCCAAACATGTAGACCTCCACAATACAGCGAGACAAGCTCGAATGAGTATACCGCGGGTATCGCGGTATCACAACAATAGCTAAAAAAAGGGACCGCAAGAAGCGGTCCCTCCTCATGCTCTGGTCGGGTTGACTGGATTTGAACCAGCGACCCCTGCGTCCCGAACGCAGTGCTCTACCAAACTGAGCCACAACCCGTTAGCTCGACTATAGTAACAAAGATTTTCGCCGCGTGCTAGAGAAATTTTTATTTCTTTGGCGCGTCGATTTGAACCGTGTTGGGAATAAGCTCAGTCGCGCAGGCCCACCAGCCATTTTGCTGGGCAGCGTCAGCAAGCCTTTCGGCCGTGGCGGCGGTGTCGCAAATGGCAAACGAGCAGGCGCCCGATCCGCACACATCTACAGCAACGGTGCCGTCCTGTTTACGCAGCCAATCGAGAACCGTTTGTATCTGCGGCTCCATCTGTGCGGAAATGACACCCAGGTTGTTATGGATGAGCGCATATGCCGTCTCGGCATCACCAGCACGCAAGGCAGAAGCTATCGCGCCGGGCTTGTCTGCAGGCACCGGGGCCTCGTCAAAGCGCCGATACGCTTCAACCGTTGAAACGCTCGCCTCGCGCGGTTTGACCAATACGACGGGTGTCGCCGGAAGCGCAGGATACTCAGTGGCCAGTACGTCTCCCCCGCCCACGTAGAATGCGGGACTCGCGTGCAGAAAGAACGGCACGTCGGCGCCAATGCCGCGGGCGATGTCATCGAGCGCGGGGTCAGTGCGATCGATGCCCCAGAGCTCCGCCAAGGCGACAATGACCGCGGCCGCATCCGTCGAGGGGCCGCCCAGGCCGGCGCATAGCGGAATGCGCTTTTCGATCGTAACGCATACGTTGGCGTCGCGACCATAATGCTCGGCCATAGCAACCGCAGCCCGATACGCCGTATTCTTTTGCATGGGAAAATCTGATGCCGGAACCGTCTGGACGGTCAGCGCCGACGCAGGCGCGACCGTCACGGTATCGGCAAGACCGACGGCTGCCATCAGGGAATCAACCTTATGGTAGCCGCGGGCGTCGCGCTCGGTATGAACCCCCAGATAGAGGTTGATCTTTGCCGGCGCGGAAAGGGTCAGGGACCAATCGGTCACCGCTAGTGCTCCTCGAGCTGATTGCCGAGCGGGGTAAAAATGTGCTCGCCGCTCTCGGGGTCGAACAGCTCGACCTGCCCGGTGAGGACATCGATATACTGGTAGGACTGGCGCGACTTGCGGCCGCGGCGCTCGTCAACCTCGACGATAAAGACAGCGGGGTGGACGCTCTTGATGGTGCCCATGCGCTCGACGACGCGGGTGCGGCCCATGTTGGCCTTCACCTTGACGCGATCGCCCACCATATCGGTCAGCTTCTCGTGGATGTCGTCGACGTGATTGACTTCCATCTCTTCCATGAACAGGGCCTCCAGAAGGTGCAATTCAAAAAGGGGATAATACCCCTAAGATAGACAAAACTCTAATACTATAGCACCCTGTTGCGACCACGCGCAAGTAGCTAATTTGGCTACTTACAGATTGTCGGTATCGAGGACGATGGTGAATGGGCCGTCGTTGACCAAGTCGACTTTCATATCGGCGCCAAAGATGCCGTGCGCCACGTGTTCGACATCTTGGCGAACGAGCGTCAGGAAGTACTCGTAGAGCTCGTTGGCGACATCGGGGGCGCCGGCATCCGTAAACGATGGGCGGCGGCCGTGACGGCAATCGGCGAACAGCGTGAACTGCGACACCACGAGAACCTCGCCGTCGACATCGGCAAGTGCCAGGTTGGTCTTGCCGTTCTCGTCCTCGTTAATGCGCAAGCCCCGGAGCTTGCCCCACAGCTTATCGGCCTCGGCGCGCGTATCGCCGTGGCCCACGCCCAGCAGCACCAGGTAGCCACGTCCAATACGGCCCACGCACTCGCCGTCGACTGTCACGCCGGCGTTGAGCACGCGCTGCACTACCGCACGCACGACTACTCCTCGCCCGTCAGTTTGGCGGATAGGTGCTCGAGCGCATGGAATCGATGACTGATGGCGTTCTTCTCGTCCGCCGTCAGCTCGGCCATGGTCTTGCCCGGCGTGTCGACCGGCAGGAACAGCGGGTCGTAGCCAAAGCCGTGATCGCCGCGGCCCTCGTGCGCGATAACGCCCTCGCAGGCGCCCTCGCCATAGGTGACCAAACCGTCCGTGTCGATGAGCGCGACGACGCTCATAAAGCGCGCAGTGCGGTCCTCGTCGGCCACGCCTTCCAGGTTAACGAGAAGCTTGGCGTTGTTGGCGGCATCGTCTCCGTGCACGCCCGCATAGCGCGCGCTATACACGCCCGGCTCGCCGTCAAGCGCGTCGACGACCAAGCCAGAATCGTCGGCGATGGCCATGAGCCCCGTCTCTTCGACGGCAGCCTGCGCCTTGATGATGGCGTTCTCCAAAAACGTCGTGCCGTTTTCCTCGGGGTCCTCAAAATCGCCCAGCTGGCCGAGCGCCACAAAGCGAACCTCGGGCATGACCTTGCCTAAAATGGCCTCGATCTCGGTGAGCTTATGGGCGTTGCCCGTTGCCACGACAATGGTCGCCGCCGGGTCGAGGGTGTCGATGTCGATCTTCTCAAGTGCCATGAGTGGTCTCCTTGTCTCTATAGCAATGCCGCGCCGAGGGCGACGAGGGCCTCCGCCTCTCCCCTCTCAATCAACGGCAGTCTTATACTTCGACGTTTTCCCAGATAAAACCTGCCAAAATAAACCTGTCCCTTTTTGGCAGGTTAGGCGATGGCTTGGCGCTGAAGCTCGATGAGCTCGGCGATGCCTTTGTCGCCCAAGTCGAGCAGGGCGTTGAGGCGCTTACGGTCAAAGGGCGCCTGCTCGCCAGTGCCCTGGAGCTCGATCATCTCACCGGTGTCGGTGGCGACGAGGTTCATGTCGACTTCGGCATGGCTGTCCTCGGAATAATCGAGGTCAAGCAGCGTATTGCCGTCGACAACGCCCATGGAGATTGCAGCCACCTGGCCGGTAAGCGGGATGCGCTCGATCTTGCCCGCCTCGACCCACATGGCGAGGGCGTCGTGCAGCGCCACCCAGGCGCCGGTGATGCTCGCTGTACGCGTGCCGCCATCGGCCTGAATCACATCGCAGTCGACGGTGACGGTGTACTCGCCGAGCGCCTTCATGTTGACGACGGTACGCAGGCTGCGGCCAATGAGGCGCTCGATCTCCATGGAGCGGCCCTTGCGGTTGGCGTGCTCGCGCTTGCAGCGCTTGCCGGTCGACGCCGGCAGCATGGCGTATTCCGCGGTCACCCAGCCGGCCTTAGCTCCCTTTCGCCAGCCCGGCACGCCCTCCTCGATTGTGGCGGCGCACAACACGCGCGTGTCACCGAACTCGGCAAAACACGAGCCGTGGGCGTGCTTCATGACGCCACGGGCGAGCTTAACGGGGCGCAACTCGTTGGCGGCGCGACCGTTGGCGCGGTTGACCTGCATGTACTCCATAGAAAAATCCTTTCGGCAAAAGGTGTGGCGAAGGCTCTGACGGCGGCCTTACATCTATTTCAGCTCATCGATATCGATATGCTCAATGCTCTTGAGCGGCTGACCAAAGATAAAGCTGCCCGCCACCGCAAACTCGGCAATGTTATCGGCCGTCGTGGCAAAACGATGCTGCGGCTCGGCGGCGACGCCCGCCAGCTGCTCGCGGCGCGTGAGGATATCGGTCAGCTCGCGCGTGGTCTCCTCGGCGGAACTCACGACGCGTACCCCAGGCCCCAGCGCATGGCGGATAGGTCCCACCAACAGCGGAAAATGCGTACAGCCGAGCACCACGGTATCGATACCGTGGTCGCGCAGCGGCTCAACCGTGGCACCCACCAGCGCACGCACGGCAGGCGTATCGAAGATGTCCTCGTTCTCAAGCCACTGCTCTTGCAGATGCGCACCCGAGGCGAGCTCGTGTTCGACAACCTCGACAAAGCTCGAGGCGGGGCAGCCGTATACGTCGACGCCGGCATCTAGATCCTGAATGGCGCGCGTGTAAGCGCCCGAGCGAATGGTGAGGTTGGTGGCGAGCACGCCCACGCGACGCGAACGGGTGCTGTTGATTGCCGCACGGGCACCCGGCGCGATCACGCCGATCACGGGAACGTCGAGCACCTGCTGGGCCAGACGTAAGGCCGCAGCTGTCGCCGTGTTGCAGGCGATGACCATAATCTTGACGTCGTGCTTCGACAGCCAACGGCCCGCCTGCAACGCAAACGAGCGCACCTCATCCTCAGTGCGCGTGCCGTAGGGGCAGCGTTTGGTGTCGCCGAAGTAGTAGACGGACTCGTGCGGCAGCGCCGTCGCGATGGCGCGCGCAACCGTCAGACCGCCCAGGCCAGAATCGAACACACCGATCGGGCGCGTGTCGCCTGCCGGATTCTCGATATCGGACATTACCTCACCAGTCTCTCTCGAAAAGACATATCCAAGTGCGGCGACGCCGCGCTACGAACGCGCCGCGACCAGCAGCTCTGCCGTCGCCGCCCAACCGTCGACAATTTTGCCGCGCGTAACGAAAGCGTTCTCGCAAGCAGCCAGGAACTCGGGCGCGCCGGCGCTGGTCAAACCGTTCTCGACCAGGCAGAACGTGCCCACGTGGTCAGCCATGTAGAAGTCAGACTCGGAATCGCCGAGTGCCAGCGTCTCCTCGCGCTCGATACCCAGGTGCTCGCAGAAACGTGCGATGGCAACGCCCTTGTTGAGGCCGGAGGGATTGATGTTAAACGCGCGGCCATCCTCGACGCGTTCGAGCTCGAGCGTCGTCGGCTTGGACAGATGCGTCAGGTGACCGTTACAGGCCCAGACCAGGCCGCAGCCGGCCTCGTCCAGGATGGCCTGGACCTCGTCGTCGGGCACATCGCCGCGCATGCCGACGGTGACCTCGCGGTACTTGTAGCCAGTCGACATGTCATTGTGGTACTCGATCTTATGCGGCCAGCGGGCGAGAATCTTCTCGCACACGCCGGTCTGCTCGATCACCTGATGCGGCGTGAGGCCGCAGGCGGGGTCGTAGGGCATATCGCCGGTCAGATACTCCCAATCGTTGGCCTTGAGATCATACATGACCAGGCCGCCCATCTCACCGATGTAGGAGTTGAGGCCGAGCACGCGCGCATCCTCGTGGATCATGGTGCGGTTGCGGCCCGAGGTGGGGACCACCTGGATGCCGGCGCGGGCAAGTGCCACGACAGCCTCGACGAGCTTGGTCGAGGGATTGCCGTCGTTGTCGCGCAGCACGCACGAGCCGGGCGCGAGCATGGTGGCGTCCAGGTCGGTAAAGACGTACTTAACCTTGGCAAGGCGCTCGCGCATCTCGCCCGAAAGCTCAGCGACGGTCGGCAGGGTATTGTGGGACATGGTCACTCCATTACGTAGAAGGGGCTTCTGGTCTTAGGCGGCGCGCCTCGCTTGAGGGGGAACGCGCTTGCAACGGCAGCGCGCTCAGGGCGCCGCCGCCATCATGGTTCATTAGTCAAACTGGGTAACATCGATCAGGCGATTGGCCAACGAAAGATCGCTCTCGATGGGCACGAACTCGTCGCCCACGTGCATGAGTTCCTCGTCACCCTTTGCCAGCAGCAAGACAATGGTGGGGGCATCGGGGTTAACGTACTCCTCGCGCGCCGCCTTGAACGCCGCATGCACAGCGGCTTCGCGATCGAGGATGATCCTGTTCGGCGTATCGTCGGGAACATGTTCGGCAAGCTCGCGACAGACCTTCATCGGGTCCTCGTGAGCCGGGTCCTCGTTGGCAAAGATCATCAGGTCGGAATATGGTGCGGCCTCGCGCGGCAATTGCTCGCGGCGCTCCTGGGCCTTGCCGCCGGCGGCGCCAAACAGCGCAATGACGGGGCTGGCAGGAAACGCACGTTTGACCGACGAGAACAGCGAACGGAATGAAAGCTGGTTGTGCGCGTAGTCCACAACGCAAATCACGCGGCCATCCTTCGACTCCACGACCTCCATGCGACCCGGCACACGCAGCTTGGAGAGGCCCTTCTTGATGACATCGATACCGATGCCAATCTCGCGCGCGGCGGCGATAGCGACCAGCGCGTTCTCCACGTTAAAGTCTCCCGCGATACCCAGCAGGACCTTCTCCCCCGCCTCGGGCTCGTCGGCGCTCATGCCGTGCAGGTTAAACTCGATGTTAAAGCCAACCATGCGGACGTCGCTCGCCCACAGGCTTGCCTCGGGATGCTCGACGCCAACGGTCACCAAGCGCTCGGCCGTCGACGCTGCCTCCAGCACACGGTCGACCTCTTCGGTGCCCAGATTCACCACGGCGGTCTTTGCCTGGTCAAAGATCCTGAGTTTGCTCTCAAAATAATCCTCAAACGTAGGGTGTTCGATCGGCGAGATATGGTCGCGGCCGATGTTGAGGAAGCACGCCACGTCAAACGGCAGATTCTCGACGCGCTGGTACTTGAGCGCCTGGCTCGAGACCTCCATGACCATGGACTGGCGACCGGAAGTGCGGCAGTTGGCGATATGGCGCCAGACCTCGGGGGCCTCGGGCGTAGTATTGGTGCTCTCATAGCACTCGATGCCATCGTCGGTACTCACCGAGCCGATCATGCCGCAGGACTCGCCCGCCGCTTTGATGATGGACTGGAGCATAAAAGCGGCCGTGGTCTTTCCCTTGGTACCGGTGATACCCACGATCTTGACGTCGTGGTCGGGACGGTCGTAGACCTCCGGCGGCAACAGGGCCATGGCCGTGCGAACGCTATCAACAACCAGCATCGCAGCACCGCTCTCCTGCGCCAGCGGCTCCAGAGACTCGACCAGCGACTCCTCGCACACAAATGCGACAGCGCCCGCATCGAGCGCCATGCTCAAAAACGCGGGCTTAAAGGCAGCGCCTTTGCAAAAGAACACGTCACCTGCCGAGACCGCGCGCGAATCAAACGAGCAGCCGGTCACCGCGCGCTCGTCAACCTGCTCCGATGCGCGCAGCTCGCCGCACGCATCGAGTAGCTTGGCGAGCGTATCGACCGTGGTCACGGTTGCGGAATCCGAATGGTGCATCTTTCACCTTTCTCAGCCATTGGCAGGGACGGCTTTTATAGTAACTGAAACGCGCCATGCAAAAACGGCTCCCGGAGGAGCCGTTACGCGCAGGCGTTCGTAAGCCGAGGCTAGGCAGCCTGAACAGCGGGCTGGTCCTCGTCGATAAAGAAGCGCTTGTACCACACCAGGAACACGAGCGGCGTATAGATCTTGCGCTGGAAATCGCCCTTGCCCGCAAAGTGCAGATCGAGCAGGTGCATGAGCTCGTCGGTATCGAAGAACTCGCTTGCCCACGGCGCGGTGAAGTACTCCTTGACATAGTCGTACCACTTTTGCTCGCGCAGCCAGTAGACAATCGGCACCGGGAAGCCCACCTTGGGACGGGTGGCCCACTCATCGGGCAGCGACTTGTTGGCAGCGTGGCGGAGTACCTGCTTGTTGCCGTTCTCGTTGATGCGGTAGCGGTCGGGAATGTGCTCGGCGAACTCCATGACTTTGCGGTCCAGGAAGGGCACGCGCAGCTCCAGCGAATGTGCCATGCACATCTTGTCGGCCTTGAGCAGAATGTCGCCCGGGAGCCACATGTTCATGTCCAGGTACTGCTTCTTGACCAGCTCGGGCTGACCCTTCACGCGCGCATAGATGGGAGCGGCGAGCTCGAAGGCGCCATCGCCGGTGTTGTACTCGGGCTTGAGCACGCCGTCGACCTCGCGCTCCGGCCATACCAGAGCCTGTCCCAGGAACGACTTCTCGGGGATCTCGGCACCCTTGACCAGGAAGTTATGCCCCTTGAAGTACGGCATATGCAGCGCCAGGTTACCGAGCGCGCGACGGATGGGCAGCGGCACCATCTTTTTGTACTTGCGCACCGGGACCGTGTCCTCGTAGTAGGCGTAGCCGCCAAAGAGCTCGTCGGCACCTTCGCCCGAAAGCACGACGGTGACGTCCTTGCGGGCCATCTCGGCCAAGAACCATAGCGGCACGGAAGACAGGTTGGACTGCGGCTCGTCCATGTGATACTGGATGTCCTCGAGCGCACCGAAGAACTCGTCGGCGGTAATCATCTTGCGGACATTCTCGACGCCGAGCTTGTCGGATAGCTCCTTGGCGTAGTTAGTCTCGTTGAAATTCTTGTAATCGAAGCCCACCGAGAAGGTCTTGTCGGGCATGAGGCAAGCGGCGATGTAGCTGGAGTCGACGCCACCGGAGAGGAACGACGCGACCTTAACATCAGCGATGCGATGGGCCTCAACGCTCTCGTGCACGACCTCGTCCAGCTCGTCGACGTACTCCTCGAACGGCTTCTCGACGGCGGAGTAATCGCAATCCCAATAACGCTCGATGCTCATCTTGCCGGTCGGGATGTCTACGGTAAAGTAATGCGCCGGCGGCAGCTTGTAGACACCCTCGAAGAAGGTCTCCTCGGTTGCCGAATACTGCAACGTCATGTACGGACGCAGGGCCTTTTTGTTGACCGCCTTGTGGAAGTGCGGGTAGTCCAGGAAGCTCTTGATCTCGGAACCAAAAAGCACGCCCGGAGCGCCGTCGCCCGCATCGGCCATGGGATAGTAGTAGAGCGGCTTGATGCCAAAGATATCGCGGGCGCCAAAAAGCTTGTTCTTCTTCTTGTCCCAGATGACGAAGGCGTACATACCGCGCAGGCGATCGAGGACGGCCTCGCCCCACTCCTCGTAGCCGTGCAGGAGGCTCTCGGTGTCGGCGCCGCAGTGGAACTTGTAGCCCTTGGCCTCGAGCTCGGAACGGAGTTCTTGGAAGTTGTAGATCTCGCCGTTGAAGACGATAACGACGCTGCCGTCCTCATTGGCCATGGGCTGAGCGCCGGCCTCGGTCAGGTCGAGGATCGACAAGCGGCGGAAGCCCAGGGCAACGCGGCCGTCGATAAACTGACCGCCCATGTCGGGACCGCGATGGACGATGCGGTCCATCATCTTGGTGAGCACCTCGGATTGGTTATCCGTCCCACCGACAAAACCGACAAAACCGCACATATACTATCCCCTCTGCTGTTGCTGGGCATCAAATCGAATCAGTAGCTTTTGAGTATACCCGAGGGCGTAAAGAGGGGCGGAATGTTCAGGCAATCTCAACTGAATCAGCTCCGCTGTGACACGCGACGGTTACCTTTAATGGATATGAGATGAATGAGGCGATTGTTTTGCTATACTCTCTCCGCACGGGCGATTGGCGCAACGGTTAGCGCAGGTGCTTTACACGCACAAGGCTGGGGGTTCGAATCCCTCATCGCCCACCACTGATTTGATAGGCTCCCAGCTATGGGGGCCTTTCATTTTTGGGCCCATCGCAGAGGGATTCGAACCCGAAAGGGTGCGGAGCTGAGGAAACGCGAAGCGTTTTCCAGCGCAGCACGCGAGGGCCGTAGGCCCGAAGCGAGAGCGGACGGCGTCAGCCGCACGCGACATCCCTCATCGCCCACCACTGAATTGTTAGGCCCCCAGCGATGGAGGCCTTTCCTTTTTTCAGGCCCAGCGCATGGGATTCGAACCCACCAGCACGTCTGTCACAAAGGCCGTGGCCAGAAAATGGCAAAAATGAGTACTGCTACCTTGCTTACAACATATCAAAAGATAGTATTTGCTTAAGTTACGCAACATATGTCCATTATAAGGACTAACAATTGGATCAAAATCGTACATTCATCGCCATTTCGACTAGCTATCTGGCCTTATTAGTCCAAAATTGCTGCTACCAAATCGATAACAGTACTCATATTTGATGTTTTTTGACCAGCAGGTCTCCCCGCCTTAGCAAATCTAAGGCAAAACGGGCTCCAGACCGCTGAATCATGCCACATAGGGCACGTCCGCAGTCCGGAACCCGGTCAAAGTTAAGTTATTTCGCTGTGTTAGGCCAAAACGTCCGACAGGATCTCGATCAGACTGTCCACGTCGGATTCCTCGCAGACGAGCGGCGGCAGGAAACGCAGCGTATGAGCACCCGTAGCGTTAGTCACGGCACCGGCGGCCAGCGCGCGGGCAACAATATCATGCGCGTCGCCCGCGGCATCATCCAGATCACAGCCGAACATCAAGCCGCGGCCACGCACCTCGGTCACGTGCGGCAGCTTGGCGAGCTTTGCCTCCATATAGGCGCCTACCTTGGCAACATGGTCGGCATAATCGCCGTGCACGAGCGCGGAGAGCGTCGCGGCGCACGCCGCGATGGCCAAGCAGCTACCGCCAAAAGTCGAACCGTGGTCGCCCGGCTTAAACACGTCGGCAATCTCCTTCTTTGCTACGACGGCACCCATGGGCACGCCATCAGCAATGCCCTTGGCAAGGCTCATGATGCCGGGTTCCACGCCATAGGTTTGGAATGCAAACGGCTTGCCGCAGCGGAAGATGCCGCACTGGACCTCGTCGGCGATAAGCACGGCGCCCACTTCGTGTGCCAGGTCGCGCGCTGCCGCCATAAACTCCTCGGTCATGGGGTGCACGCCACTCTCACCCTGGATCGGCTCGAGCATCACGGCACATATTTCGCTCCCCAGCTGCTTAAAGATCGCACGCAGTTCATTGATATCGTTGGGCGTACAGGCCACAAAGCCACCCGGCAGCGGGCGGAAACTATCCTGCAGCCAATCCTGCATGGTGGCGGCAATGGTCTCGAGCGTACGGCCGTGGAAGCCGCCGCGCATGCACACGATAGTGTTGCCGCCGTTACCGGCACGCTTGGCGTACAGGCGCGCGAGCTTCATCGAGCCCTCGTTGGCCTCGGCGCCGGAGTTGGCAAAGAAGGTCTCCCAAACCTGCTCATCCGCAGCCGGGGCACCAAGAGCAGCTGCCGTGGTCTCATCGCCGGCGGCAATGGCATCGGCAAGCACGCGTGCACCATCTAAGTCGTCGTTGGCAAGCTTGGACAGCAGCGCCGCGACCTGCCCACGCTGCTCGATGTAGAAGTAATTGGAGACATGCATGAGCTTTTTGGTCTGTGCCTCGAGCGCCGAGAGCACGGCCGGGTCACCATGACCTAGGCTGCACACGCCGATGCCGGCAAGAAAGTCGAGGTACTCACGGCCATCGTCGCCGGTGAGCTTCATGCCGTGACCCTCGACAAACTCGACCGGAGAGCGGCCAAAGGTATGCATAACGTAATGGGATTCAAGCGATTGCTGAGCTGCAAGTGACATGGGATGCCTTTCGTTGGGCGCCAGACGGCGCAGGCCTATGGGTGCAGGAATGGGGCGGCTGCGAGTCAGTTAGACCGTCTGAAGCTTCTCGACCTCGTCGAGGTTCTCGGTCAGACGCGCAGCAAACGTCGAAAGCGGATGCGGATGCGTATCGAACTCGTAAGCCGTCTCGGTGGAATGGATCACGGTGCCGACGCCGGCATCGGTCAGCAGCTCCAGCAGCAGCGAATGCGGCGTGGTGCCGTTGATGATGTTAGCGCGAAATACGCCGCCGGCAAGCGCATCGACGGCCGCGTGCAGCTTGGGAATCATGCCCTTATCGACCTCGCCGCCGTAGAGCATTTCGTTAACCTCGTCGAGTGTTAGGTTGGAGATGAGTGAGTCTTTATCGCTAAAGTCCTTGTACAGGCCGTCGACGTCGGTCAAAAAGATCGCCTTGTGCGCGTGGAGCGCTGCCGCAACGGCACCGGCGGCGGTATCGGCGTTGATGTTGAAGAAACCGCCGTCCTCCCCCGCCGCGACGGTAGCGATGACGGGGATGTACTCGCTATCGAGTAAGCGCTCGATATAGTCGGTGTTGACGTGCGTCACTTTGCCCACGCGACCGAGCTCGGGGTCGAGCGGCTCGGCGATGAGCGTGCCGGCATCGCTGCCCGACACGCCCACGGCCAGGTTGCCGTGGTGGTTGATGGCAGCAACCAGCTCCTGGTTAACCTTGCCGCCCAGCACCTCGCGCACGATATCCATCGTCGCCGGCGTGGTCACGCGCTGGCCGTTCTTAAACTCGACGGGAATATCGTAATGGCTCAGCGCCTCGTTGATAGCCTTGCCGCCGCCGTGCACGATGACGGGGCGCATACCGATGATCTTGAGCAAAACGATGTCGCTCATCACGTCGCGGCGCAGCTGCTCATCAACCATGGCGGCTCCGCCATATTTGATAACAACCGTCTTGCCGGTCAGGTTCTTAATCCACGGCAGCGCTTCGAACAGCAGCTGCGCGGTTGCTTCGTTGGATTCGCTCGAACGACAATCGCGTGCGAATTTCATAATCTGCCTCGTCTTTCGTATCGTTATCGCGCCGTGCTCCGCTGTCCGCAATCGCGGCAAGATGCGCAGCGTGCCTGGAATCTAGGAACGGTAGTCGCCGTTAATGGAGATGTACTCGTGCGTGAGGTCGCAGGTCCACACGGTCGTTGCCGCGTCGCCTGCGCCCAGGTCGGCCGAGATCACGATCTCGGGCGCCTCGAAACGTCGTAGAGCCTCGTCCTCGTCAAAGGGAACAGTCAGACCGTCGCGACAGACAGGCATGCCCATCATGTCGATGGAAACGTCTTCCTGATTAAACTTCACGCCGCACTTGCCAAGCGCCATAGCAACGCGGCCCCAGTTGCAGTCGTGGCCGGCGATGCAGGTCTTAACGAGCGGCGAGTTGGCAACGGCACGGGCGGCGATATCGGCCTCCTCGTCGTTGGCGGCGCCGGTAACGTTGACCGTAACGAGCTTGGATGCGCCCTCACCATCGGCGGCGATATTGCGCGCCAGGCTCTCGCACACCTCGTGCACGGCAAATGCCAACTCGTCAAAGGCATCGGAGCCCTCGACGATAGGCTCGGCATCTGCGGCAGCGGCGCCGGAGGCAAGCATGATGCAGGTGTCGTTGGTCGAGGTGTCGGAATCGACCGTTACCTTGTTAAAGGTCTGCTTGACGGTCGAGAGCAGCAGGGCATGAAGTGCCGCAGGCTCGACGGGGGCATCGGTGGTGATAACTGCGATCATGGTGGCCATGTTGGGCATGATCATGCCCGAGCCCTTGCACATTCCGCCTACCGTATAGACATTGCCCGCATGACCCGCAGCCTCACTGACGTAGGATACGGCGTACTCCTTGGAGTGCGTGTCGGTCGTCATGATGGCGCGAGCGGCATCGGCACCGCCATGGGCAGAGAGCGCCTCGAAGGCGGACGGAACGGCCGTCTCAAATGTGTCGATGGGCAGAATCTGTCCAATCACACCTGTGGATGCAACTAGGATCTGCTGGGGCTCGCAGCCGATGACCTGCGATGCGATGCTGCACGTCTCGCGCGCGCATGCAAGGCCGGTCTCACCCGTGGCGGCGTTGGCATTGCCAGAGTTGACCGAAACGCCGGCGATGGTTCCGTAGCCCTTGTCGGCACCGCCCAGGTTGGCACGGCTCACCTGCACGGGCGCCGCGCAAAAGCGATTGGTGGTAAACACGCCGGCACCGGGACAGGGTTTATCGGGCACGACGAGCGCGTAATCCAGGCGCTCGGGGTTCTTGCGGAACCCAGCATGGATGCCCGCAGCCTTAAAACCAGCCGCAGCCGTAACGCCGCCCTCGACGGCGCGAATCTTGATATCAAACAGCTCGGTATTCATCGTCTTTATGACTCCTTATGTCAAACAAAAAACGGACATCGGTTGGTGCGCCATGCCAGTCGTGATCATGAGACCAGCTTAAGAGTGGCGCCCCACTCGATGCCCGACTACCAAATCGTTAACAATCGAATGTGCTACACCGGGCACGCCACTGTGGGCAAGCCTCGTCGCTCGTCAAAGCCAAAGACGATATTGGCGCACTGGACCGCTTGGCCCGCAGCGCCCTTGCACAGATTGTCGATGGCGCCCGTCGCCACCAGCACGCCCGCGCGTTTGTTGAACGCAAGGCCAATCTGGGCGGCGTTGGTGCCGACGACCGAAGCCGTCTTGGGCTGCTGGTCGGCATCGAGCACGCGCACAAAGGTGCGTCCAGCGTAGAACTGCTTGTAATAGTCGACGACATCCTCAAGAGCCAGGGAGTCGATGGCCTGCGGCGTGAGCGGCAGCGTCACCGTGGAAAGCAGGCCGCGCTTGAGCGGTGCCAGGTGCGGGGTAAAGACGACGCGATCTGTTAGACCAAGGATTTGCTCGATTTCGGGCGTGTGACGATGCTTACCCACGCCGTAGGCCTCCAAGTTCTCGTCGGCGCTGCAAAAATGGGTGCGGGCGTTGCAGGACTTACCGGCGCCCGTCACGCCGCTAATGGCATCGACAATCACGGGACCGTTCTCGGCCACCCAGCCCGCACGCACGGCAGGAGCGGCAGCAAGGCTCGTTGCGGTGGGATAGCAGCCGGCGCAGGCGACCAACACGGGCCTGCCAGCGGCATGGTTGGAAGCAGCGGTCTCTAAGTCCTGGCAGAACAGCTCGGGCAGACCGAAGGCGCGGGTCTTGAGCAACTCGGGGCTCGTGTGCTCGGCGGCATACCAGGCCTCAAAGGTGGCCGGATCGCTCAGGCGATAGTCGGCCGAGAGGTCAATGCAGGAGACTCCCGCGGCAAGCAGGGCGGGCACCTGAGCCATGGCAGCCGTGTGCGGCACGGCCAAAAATACCGCGTCACAGTTCTTGAGCTCGGGGGCATCATGCGTCGTGAAGACAAGATCGCTTACGCCGGTGAAGCTCGGGTACACCGCAGACAACGGCTGGCCGGCATCGGCGTTGGACGTAATGGCAACAAGTTCAAACTCGGGATGGCCGAGCACGAGGCGAATGAGCTCGGCTCCGGCATATCCAGCCGCGCCGACGATTCCAACCTTCAAAGACATATCAGACTCCTTGTCTGCGATTTATGCACCGATGCGCATTTCGCAGCGGTCGTTATGAAGTGGGTTGAAACTTTAGCACCAAAAGATGCATTAACACGTAAATGGCTTGCATATTCATGCATTGAAACATTCCCGACACATTCGCTTGAAGGAATTGACAAATGGAGCGGGCCCCGTATTGACCGGCGCTCCTAACGGCGCCGGGCAATACGGGGCCCGCCCATGCGAAAACCAAGTTGTTAGGATAAGCCAGCTGGCTAGAGCTCGACCGGCACCCATTCGTCGTGATTGCAGATAAAAGCCTCGGGATCCTCGACGCTAAAGAAGACGAGCGTGGGGTCGTTAGGCCCCTCATAGTGCTCGCCCAGGCGCTCTAGATGCTTCCACCCGGCTTCGCGCATTTCGCTCGAAGCCCGGTCTTCCAGTCCCGCACGCCCGCGCAGGATCAACCAACCGTGGCCCGGCCACCAACTCGTGGCCTCAAAGCGCTGGTTTTGCAGCAGCTCCTGCCACACATCTTTGGTGCGCGCTGTCACAAACCACAGCCTGCCGTCCTGAATCTGTGCAAACGAGAACGGACGCACATGCGGCTGCCCGTCCACGCTCGTCGCCAGATACCACGCCGGCACCGACGTCAGATACTCCAGCACCGTATTCAATCCGTCCACGTTTCCTCCTGTCGCCTGACCAGTCTTTTTGCAATGGGTAGTCAATTTGGGAAATCAGAGCTCGAGGCGCTCTTCGCTGCCGTCGATATCGCAGAACCGTGCGGCGATGTTGCGGACCGAGAAGAATGCAAGGCGACCGTCGTTGGCGCTATCGTGTTGCTCGCCAATGCCCACCATGTGCCTAAAGCCCGCCTGGCGCACCTTGTCGCTCACGACTGCATCGTCCTCGAGCGCGGCCTCACCGGTTAACACGATCCAGCACTCCCCCGGCTTCCAGCCCGATACCTCAAACTTGGGATTCGCGCTCAACTCCGCCCACACGTCCTTGTCGCGCGACGTGCAAAACCACAGCTTGCCGTCATCGACCATGGCAAACGAAAACGGCCTCACGCGGGGCTGATGCCCGTCGCTCGCATCGGTCGTAGCAAGATACCACGCCGGAATGCGCCTGAGATACGAGCAGACGCGCTCGAGCTGAGCCGTGCGATCGATGTCGGTCATAGAGACCCCTTTCTTGCGCTCGAATCGAGCTTAGACAAATTGAAGATTGATAACGACAACGCATACCACCAGCAGCGCCGTCACCACCGCAGCCAGCGCATCCCCGCGGCGAAATGCAAGCGCATGCAGGCGCGTGCGGCCCTGCTCGCCGTGATAGCAGCGTGCATCCATGGCGGCAGACAACGTCTCGGCATGACGGAACACGCCCGTGAACAGTGGAATCGCCACACTGCCGAGCATACGCACGCCGCCGAGCGGGCCACCCGTTACGCGTGCACCGCGGCTTGCCTGCGCGTCCGCCGTCTGTTTCATCTCGGTGGCAAATTGCGGCATAAACCGCAGCGCGATACCCATAATCATGCCGAGCTCGTGCGCCGGAAGCCCCACGCGCGCAAATGGTGCGAGCAGGCGCTCAAAACCCGCGGTGAGGTCGAGCGTCGGCGTGGTGAGTGTAATGGCGCTCATGCCGGCCATCATCAGGGTCAGACGGCACGCCATAAACGCCGCAGAACGCAGCGAGCCCTCGCTCACCTGCAAAAAGCCAAGCTGCCACAGGGTGCGGCCACTCTGGTCGGAAAACAGGTTGAGTACCGCGACCACTACGACAATCGCCAGCAGTGGCGCCATCGATGATAGGACCCGGCGCAACGGCACTCGGGCTGCGACATAGACCAGCACGACAAACATTGCGACCGGAACCAACCCGCGGAAGATCCCGACAGTGAGCACAGTGATCAGAAATGCGAAACCTAGGAGCAGCTTAGTGCGCGGATCCAGGCGATGCACCGCGCTATCCCCGGGATAGTAGCTGCCAAATGAGAACGCCTCCATTAGTAGCCCTCCTCTCGCGTGGGCGCCTTGGAACCAGCCTGACACGGAACCCTCAAAGGCACGTCCGCGCAGCCCAGCAGCAAGCCGGCCAGCTCGTCGGCCAGCGCCTCAACCGTATAAAGCTTGTCGCAGCGGAGCGGCACACCGGCTTGCGCGAGCGCCAGCGCCATGCGCTGGGCGGCAGGAACGCCCAGGCCGATCGACTTGAGCTCGTTCGCGTGCGCAAAAACCTGCACGGGCGTTCCCTCGGCAAACACCGCGCCCTCGTTCATCACAACAATACGGTCACAACAATTTGCCAGGTCATCCATGCTGTGCGAAACCATGACAACGGTCAGGCCATCGCGGTGAAGTCGATCGATAAGCTCAAGGAAATCCCTGCGCGCAGCCGGATCGAGCCCCGCCATGGGTTCATCGAGCACCAGGACTTCGGGCTCCATGGCGAGCACGCCGGCGAATGCCACGCGCCGTTGCTGACCGCCCGAAAGCTCGAAGGGACTCTTGTCGCCGACCGTGGAAAGGTCGAGGCCCACGCGCGAGAGCGACGACTCGACGCGACGGTCGACTTCATCTTGCGGCAAGCCAAGGTTGTGCGGGCCAAACGCCACGTCCTGCGTCACGGTTTCGGCAAACAGCTGACGCTCGGGATATTGAAACACCACGCCGACCTTGGCCTTAACCGCGGCGGCGTCTTTCTTGTTTGACAGATCGAGCCCCAGCGCGCGAACGAATCCCTCCTGGGGACGAATCAGGCCGTTGAGATGCTGAACCAGCGTCGACTTACCCGAACCGGTATGGCCCGCAAGGCCCAGGAACTCACCACGACGCACCGTTAGCGACACATTGCGCAACGCCCAGGGGCTGTTTGGATCGTTGCCCCACAGAGCCTGTTTACTCGATGCGTCCGTAGTGGCCGAGCGCTTGCGCCAGCGACGGCGCTCGCGGGCGCTCAGCGAATAGCTATACGAAAGGTGCGAAATCTCGATGACGGGCTCCAGCGCGTCTGCGCCATCGATTGCAGAGGAGACGTTGTCGGGAATACGAGAATCGGATGCGAAAGGCCGCCCGGCGATGCCTGTCCCACTCCGCTCGGCATAAGTCTGCGCTATATCGGCGACCATATCCGCCTCGCGCACCCGTGCGCAAATGGGCACGTCCTTCGCGCGAAGCGCCCTGCCAAGACAGCACGATGCCGGCATATCCAGGTTCAGCCGCGCGAGTTCGTCCGCCCGCGTCAAGATTTCCTCGGGCGTACCGAGCATGGCAACGCGCCCTGCCCGAAACACCGCGACACGATCGGCCTCGGCGGCCTCTTCCATAAAGTGCGTAATCATCACGACGGTCATGCCGCAATCGTGGAGCGCGTGGCAAGCCTTCATGAGGCCCTTGCGTCCACGCGGATCGAGCATCGAGGAAGCCTCGTCCAATATGAGCACGCGCGGTTCCATGGCGAGCACACCGGCAAGCGCCACGCGCTGCTTTTGGCCGCCCGAAAGCGCGTGGGTCTCGCGGCGCTCAAAGCCCACCAGGCCCACGCCCTTCAGCGCCTCGCGTACGCGCTGCGCAATTTGTGCCGATGGCACGCCAAGGTTTTCAGGACCAAACGCAACGTCATCTTCGACAAGCGTTGCCACCAGCTGGTCATCGGGATTCTGGAATACCATGCCCGCGGTCGAGCGGATGTCGTAGACCAGCTCGGGATCGGACGCATCCATGCCGTTGATGCGTACCGTGCCCGCATCGGGCTGCAGCAGCGCATTCAGATGCTTGGCAAACGTCGACTTGCCCGACCCATTGCCACCGAGAATGCAGAAAAACTCGCCGTCCTCGATATTCAGATCGACGCCGTCGAGCGCCGGTACGGCACCGTCATAGCTAAAGGAAACGCCCCGACACTCAATCATGCGCGGCCTTTGACCTGGTCCTTTTTAGGCGTGATGAGGTTGGAGACCGCCTTGTACACCGCAAGCGTCAACACCGAGTTAAGCACGGTCTTGATAAGGTTGAACGGCAGTACGGCAGGAATCATGAGCGGGGCGATCACATCGACCGAGCCATACCAGAACCATACGCCAATGGTAAGGTTTGCGACCATAGACAGCGCTGTAGCGGCAATGACGCCGAGCACCAGGCCAATCACGGCACCCTTATAGGTATGCATCTTCTGGTAGACGATAGCCGCGGGCAGAATGTAGCCCAGCGTGGCAACCAGGTTCATAAGCGCGCCGACCCAGTCACCCGTGGTGAGCGCATGGATAACGATCGCCATGGCGGCAACAGCAGTGCCGGCACCAGGACCATACGCAAACCCGCACACCATCGCCGGCACCAGCGACGGGTCATACGTCAAAAACGGCGCCGAAGGAAGGATGGGCAGCTGCACATACATAAACAGGGCGCCCAAGGCGCACATCAGCGCCATGGTAACGAGCTGTTTGGTGCTCCACCTATTCGTGTTCTCAAAATGGATATGCTGCGACTGTTCAGACATAAGATCACCTGCCTCTTTCATCCGGACTCTAACCGTTGGTACTGGAATCTCACCAGTTCAGCCGGCATGCGAACCAACGCACACACGGGTCGCGGACTCATCGGCTCGGCCGCAGGCATCTCGCCTGCTCCGCGGCACCCCTTTGGCACCGCCCGATTTACCGCCAGTGGGGAATTCCACCCCGCCCTGAAACAGCACTTGCAAGTGTAGCACGAGCAATCGTTCGCGCAAGTATGCCAAGGGTAATTTGTGGTGGGGAAACGCTCCAGAAATGCGGTAGGGACAAGTTAGCGCAACAACCACGTCCTCCATCCGCCCCAAAGTAGCGCGCCTTTCGCGGCAGAGCCGCGAAACAGCGACCGGGACACGCATCCCCCACAACCACGTCCTTCTCCGCCCGCCGACCTCAAGGCCGTAAACGCAGGGAATCCGGGGGCGTGACGGGGTTTCTCTCCGGAACATTCCGCAGGACGCAAAGAGGCTCCGCAGCACGAAGCGCGATGCGGAGCCTCTTTGCATGTCCGAGGACGTTCCGGAGAGAAACCCCGTCACGCCCCCGGATTCCCGGTGGGAGTTCTAGACCTTGTCGGCCTTAGTACATACCGCCGCCCTGCTGACCAGCGGTAGCAGCAGCGATAGCGTCCTCAAGCTGAGTGTTCTTGGGCACATCGGAGACGGTGGCCTCGGTGATGAGAATCAGGCTGGCGACAGAAGCAGCGTTCTGCAGGGTGACGCGGCTGACCTTGACGGGGTCGAGGACGCCCATCTCGATCATGTCGCCCCACTCGCCGTTGGCAGAGTTGAGACCCTGGCCGGCGGGCAGCTCGGCAACCTTGTCGACCACGACAGCGCCCTCAAAACCAGCGTTCTTGGCGATGGTAGCGACCGGAGCAGTCAGAGCCTTCTTGACGATGTCGACACCGATCTTCTCCTCAGGGTCGTCAAGCTCAACGGCGTCGAGTGCAGGAGCAGCGTCCATGAAGGCGACGCCGCCACCGGCGACAATGCCCTCCTCGACAGCAGCGCGGGTAGCCTGCAGAGCGTCCTCGACGCGATGCTTGATCTCCTTGAGCTCGGACTCGGTAGCAGCGCCGACCTTGATGACGGCAACGCCACCGGAGAGCTTGGCCAGGCGCTCCTGGAGCTTTTCACGGTCGAAGTCAGAGGTGGTGTTCTCCATCTCGCCCTTGATCTGAGCGATGCGGGCGTCGATGGCCTCCTTGGAGCCAGCGCCGCCGACGACGACGGTGTTGTCCTTGGAGATGGTGACGGACTTAGCGGTACCGAGCATATCGGCGGTGATGTCAGCGACCTTCACGCCCAGCTCGTCCAGAGCAGCCTGGCCACCGGTGAGGACGGCGATGTCCTCCAGGATGCGCTTGCGGCGATCGCCGTAGCCCGGGGCCTTGACGGCGCAGACGTTGAGGGCGCCACGGATCTTGTTGAGGACGAGGGTCGGCAGAGCCTCGCCATCGATGTCCTCAGCGATGATGAGCAGGCCACGGCCAGCGCGCTGGACAGCCTCGAGAACAGGCATGATGTCCTGGACGCTGGAGATCTTCTGGTCGGTGATGAGGATGTACGGATCCTTCATCACGGCCTCCATGCGGTCGTTATCCGTGACGAAGTAAGCGGAGACATAGCCCTTGTCGAACTGCATGCCCTCGACGGTGTCGATGGTGATGTCGAACGTCTGGGAATCCTCGACGGTGATGACGCCGTCCTTGCCCACGACCTCCATGGCCTCGGCGATCTTCTCGCCGACCTCGGGGTCACCGGCGGAGATGGTACCGACGGAAGCAATCTGCTCCTTGGTCTCGACCGGCTTGGCCTGCTTCTTCATCTCGGCGACGGCGGCGTTGACGGCCTTGTCGATGCCGCGACGGATGGCCAGCGGGTTGGCGCCAGCGGCGACGTTGCGCAGGCCGTCGTTGACGATAGCCTGAGCGAGCAGGGTTGCGGTGGTGGTGCCGTCACCCACGGTGTCGTTGGTCTTGGTGGCGACCTCCTTCACCAGCTGGGCACCCATGTTCTCGATGTTGTCCTCGAGCTCAATCTCCTTGGCGACGGAAACGCCGTCGTTGGTGATGGTCGGGGCACCAAACGTGCGCTGCAGAGCAACGTAGCGACCCTTGGGGCCCATGGTGACGGTAACGGCGTCGGCCAGAGTGTTGACACCCTTGGCGAGCTTAGCGCGGGCATCGGTGTTGAACGTAATGTTCTTTGCCATGGTAGGTAATCCTCCAAAAGAAATGTGACTCGCGTCGCCGCTTCCGAGTCCTATGCGGCGGGCGCGTTCAAAGACGAATCAGAGATTCTGACGAGACTAGGCCTCGACGACGGCGTAGATGTCGTCGGCGCGCATCAGCAGATACTTCTCGCCGTCGACCTTGACCTCGTTGCCACCGAACTTACCGTAGATGACAACGTCACCGACCTTGACGTCCATGGGGATGCGCTCACCCTTGTCGTTGACCTTGCCGGCGCCAACGGCAACGATGGTGCCGCGCTGCGGCTTCTCCTGAGCGTTGCTGGCGATATACAGACCAGAAGCGGTCTTCTGCTCGGCCTCGTCGGGCTTGACCAGAACACGATCTGCAAGCGGCTTCAAAGACGACATGCTTGTCTCCTCCTTTTTGGGCCGCGTGGTTATGCCACGCGAATTAACCCTTTTTGTTTGCGTACGCGTTGAATGGTACCCACGAATGGCGGGTTATACAACACGGAGTCAAAAAATCTTATTTTTTGGCACTTAGATTTTCTGAATGCCGGGGGATAACTTAGCGGTGGCTCCCGGGGCGGACCGGAGGGCATGAAGTTTGCTGCTCTACAGTCCTGCGCAAGACGGAAAGCACATTAAGTGCTTTCCTTTGCGTGCGGAACTCGCGACAAACTTCATGCCCTCCGGTCCGCCCCGGGAGCCAGGTTGACTAATTCGGGCCCGGCATTCGGAAAAGTCAGTGCAGCAAAATGGCGATGCGGATAGCGACATGGGCATGGTTTTCGCCGCGCACACGGGTCCCCTGGGGAGCACCGTGCATTTTTTCGAGTATTCAACAGGCCAGGACGGCTGCATACGCGCCGGACAAACCATATTGGTCCCAAGGACGCCTTCGACCGGCGATTTGAGTCGGCAGACAAACCCCGTCAGGACAAAAAGGCTTGCTTCGCGCCGCACCGGACCGCAAAATAACGTCGAGCTCCGCGATGCTACCTGACTGTAGCGGCACCGGCGGGGCTTGCGGTGCTGAATACTCCGTTTTTTGCACGGCCCAGGCGGGGGTACATCAGGACCAGAAAAATCAATCCAACCTTTTTATGCAATCTGCAATGGGAAGTATGCAAAACACCAAGAGACGGCATTACTGATGTCCAAATTGAGCGCGGGGCAGCGGCGCCTCCGCCCCGCGCCCAAATCAAGCAGAGCGGGGGCGCTCCTAACGGACCCCATAGGCAAACAAACGCGGCTCGAGCGCCATCCCAAAATAGGCTGCCCGAGCCGCGTTTAACGGTACGGCATGAATACTTAGCGCTCGTAAATCATGTTGCCCGCCAGGTAGGTGGCCTGAACTTTGGTGACCTGGAGCTCTTGGGGGTCAACGGTGAGCGGGTTTTGGTCCAGGACTACCAGATCGGCGTATTTGCCGGGCTCCAGGCTGCCGAGGTTTTGCTCGTCGCCCGCTGCATAGGCGCTGCCCAGGGTGTAGTTGCGCAGAGCCGTTGCCGCATCGATACGCTCGCTCGGCAACCAGCCGCCCTCGGGCCAGTGGCTGCGGGGGTCTTGGCGCGTAATAGCCGTGTAGAGCACGTTCATGCTGGTAACAGCTGTGATGGGGCTATCGGTGCCGAAGGCTTGGCGGATGCCGCGCTGCTTATAGGTCGCAAACGGCCACATGATGCGGCTACGCTCCAAGCCCAGGTCGCGCTCCGGACCACCCGGGTCGAGTGTGATATGACAGGGCTGGCTCGAGGCAATGACGTTGAGTTTGCGCAGACGATCGATGTCCTCGGGCAGCAGATTCTCCAAATGCTCAAGCGTATTATGGCCGTGCTGGGGCAAGCCGTAGAGCTCTGCCGCCTCCTCAAAGATATCGAGTGCGGCATGGATGGCACCGTCGCCGATGACGTGGATGCGCACGGTATGGTCACGCTCGGCTGCCGCCAAAACCAACTTGCGCATACGCTCGACAGGGACCGTCAGGCGGCCCTGGTCGCCCGGGAAGCGCGGGTTGGTATAGGGCTCAGTGAGGTATGCGGTATGCTCGCTCGACACGCCGTCGAAGAACTGTTTAAAGCCTGGCG
This sequence comes from Collinsella sp. AF36-3AT, assembly GCF_003475205.1. Lineage (NCBI taxonomy): Bacteria > Bacillati > Actinomycetota > Coriobacteriia > Coriobacteriales > Coriobacteriaceae > Collinsella > Collinsella sp. AF36-3AT. The sequence continues at coordinate 426,896 of NZ_QROZ01000001.1, forward strand.
CCGAGAGCAGCGCGTTGTTCGCGTAGCGGGTCTGGAGTTCTTCCAAGCGCGACTGGTCATCCAGCAGCGTGGGAAACAGATGGGCGCGGATGCCCAGCTTGCCGGAGGCCTGTAGCTTCTCGTAAACATCGTCGCGAATAAAGTCGCAGCCCGGCATGGGCATGAGCGACATATCGCAGATTGAGGTGATGCCTTGCTCGGCCATACGCTTCATCTGGTCGGCGTAAGCGCTCGCGATGCGGTCCTCGCCCAGCCACTCCAGGCAGCGCGGCAGCAGCTGCATAGCAGCCGCCTCGTGGGCGATACCCGTAAGCTTGCCATTTGCATCTTTGTCGTAACTGCCACCCACCGGAGGCTCGCTGTCGCGCGTAACGCCGAGCGCCTCGAGTGCGCGGCTGTTGAGCCACAGCGTGTGCCCGTCGCCCGAGTACATAACGCAGGGACGATCGGGAAATGCCGCATCGAGCGACGCCTTAGTGGGATGCTCGGGCGGGTCCCAGCGGTAGTCGCGCCAACCCTGCGTTACAACCCAAGCGTCGTCGGGCAGGTCCTGGGAAAACTCAAGCGCGTGTTGTACCAGCGCCGCCTCGGACGTGCCCATATCCATGAGCATGTACGGCGAGGAACCGACCGAGGTATGGAAGAAGTGCAGATGAGCGTCATGGAAACCGGGGCAGACAAACTGCTCGCCGTAGTCGATAACCGACGTGGCGGCAGGAGCGGCGGCAATCACGTCATCGGGCGCACCGACCGCGACGATACGGTCGCCTGCAATGGCAATCGCCAGCTCGCGGGCGGTATCGATACCGTCTTGCGCGGTAAAGACGTTCTTGGAGCGGATAATCCGATCGATATGTTGCATGGGCATCCCCGTCTCTGGCAGGAAATTCAACACTCCCGAGTGTACTCCCCCGCCCCTGTTACAAAACGCCAAGCGGCAAACGGCATCTTTGCCAGGCCAAGTGGCAGGTGGCATACTGGAGAGAGCTTGTACGAATTGCGCGATGGCACAGCAAGGAGCAAATCGACCATGACGAAGACCAAGGCACAGCAGATTATGGCGGCAACCGAGGTACGAGCGGCTGACGACGTCACCGCAGCCATTCAGGATATCGCCGCAGAGTTTGAACCCTATATCATCAAGCAGCGCCGCCACTTCCATAAGCACCCGGAGCTGAGCCTTGCCGAGGAGCGCACGACTTCTGACATCGCCAACCAGCTCGACGCCATGAATATCCCCTACGAGCGTCCCCTTAAGACGGGCCTTGTGGCGACCCTTCGCGGCACCGCGCCCGACGCCTATCGCGAGGACGGCACGCCACGCCGCCGCATCCTGCTGCGCGCCGACATCGACGCCCTGCCCGTCACCGAGCAGACCGGCGAGGAGTTCGCCAGCGTCAACGAAGGCTGCATGCACGCCTGCGGCCACGACTGCCACATCGCCATGATGCTCGGCACGCTGCAAATCCTGCGCCATATGACCGACGACATCCACGGCGAAGTCCGCATCGTCTTCCAGCCCAGCGAGGAAAACGGCCAGGGCGCCAAGCTCATGATCGGCACGGGCGTGCTCGACGGCGTCGATGGTGCCTACGCCGCGCATATCTGGAGCGAGGTTGACGCCGGCACCGTAAGCTGCGAGCCCGGTCCGCGCATGGCCAATACCGACTGGTTCCGCATCGACGTCCGCGGCACCTCGTGCCACGGCGCTATGCCCCAGCGCGGCCACGACGCCGTTATGGTTGCCGCTGAGATCGTCAACGCACTGCAGACTATCGTCTCGCGCGAGATTAGCCCCTACGAGCCGGCCGTTATCACCGTCGGTGAGCTGCATGGCGGCACCGCGCGCAATGTTATCGCCGGCACGGCTTACCTCGCCGGCACGGTGCGCACCTACGGCGACTCGACCCACGAGGAAATGCCGGAGCTCATGCGCCGCATCGTGGAGCATACCGCGGCAGCCCTGGGCGCCGAAGCCAAGCTCACCGACTACACCATCGCCAACTACAAAGTCGAAAACGAAGCCGCCTCGAGCGAGCGTTGTCGTCAGGCCGTGGTCAAGTGCCTGGGTGCAGCCGGCGAAGGCCATTATCGCGGCACACTTTCGGGCGAGGATTTTTCGGAGTACCTGCGCCGTGTACCGGGCGTGCTCGCCTTTGTAGGTACGCGCAACCCCAAGATTGGTGCCACGTACGCCCAACATTCCTGCTTCTACAAGATCGACGAGACTGTGCTGGCAAAGGGCTCCATGGTGGCCGCCCAGTATGCCATCGACTTTTTGGCCGAGCCCACGCAAGAGGAGCTCGACGGCCCCACGATTGCCGCGGTCGCCGAAACCAACCCCGACCTGGCCGCCAAGTTGCGCTCTGCCAAGGCAACGACCGCCGAGGCTCGCGACGCCATCCATGACGCCCGCACGGCACGCCATGCCGCGATCAAGGGCATCCACGATGCACGTGCCGCCGCTCGCCGCGAGGAGAAGCGCGGCGAGTAGTCGATTCGCGGCCATCTCGCAGTCATAGCCACATCGCGATATCAAAGCGGGGGCGGACGTTTCGACACGTCCGCCCCCGCTCATTTGTCAAGCGCTATTTCTACCGTTTCTACCCCGTCCCCAAATGGCAGGCGGCAGGGCTACTCGTCCTGCGGGTCCTCGTCGGAGCTTGGTGCAGGCTCGGGCTCGGGCTCCGGTTCCGGCATGGGCTCGGGCTCCGGTTCCGGCATGGGCTCGGGCTCAGGCGCAGGCTCGGGCTCAGGCGCGGGCTCGGGCTCGGGCGCGGGCTCGGACTCGGGCGCCGCAGCGGAATCGGATACGGGCGCTGCGTCGGCGCTAAAACCAGCCGGAGCAGACTTCTTCTCAAACGGCAGCACAAAGGTCAGGACGTCATCCTTATCCTCATCAGCCCATTCAGCTGCATAACGCGCTACCCAATAGCCAACGGCACGATGCTTGAGCATCTTGCCAAAGACCGTGAGGAATACCGTGACAAACGCCGTCAGCACCAAGAACAATACGAGCGTGATGCCACCGCCGGTAACAAGCGCCTCAATAGCCGAAGGACGGTAGTAGTAGCTATACATACCGACAGAGGCAATGGTGCCAAAGACGAGCGTCAGGATCCATGTGACAACGTTGGCGACCAGGCCCGTCAAAAACTCGGGAAGGAACGAAGCGCAGAACAGTTTGGTCTTGTTGTGCTTAAAGGCCGCCCAGACCTTATCGAGCGAAAACGCGCTCTCGACACGACCGGTCACCGCAAAGTGCATCACGGCAATGTCGGCGAACATCTTAAAGAAGACCCCCAAGACCGCCGTGGCAATCATAGCCAGGACAAGCAGGCCAAGCGAGCCGAACAGCGCTGCCTCGAGTGCATAAGAGCCGTAATATGAATACGAACCCGCGGCGCCAATTACCACGCTCTCCACCAGCGAAAGCACTACACCGATAACGGGAATGGCAGCAATAACCTCGAGCACGACCGAGATAACGCTCGAAAAGACTCCGAGGCCAAACGACGTGGAACGCATGAGTGGACGATCCATACCGTCATCAACCTTGAGCGACAGATCGCGACCCCACTCAATACCAAAGCCGGAACCACACACGCTCGCAATGCAAGCTGCCAAAAAGCCGATGGCAGCCGCGATACCGCCGATAACGGGAATGAACAGCACGAGCACCGACACAACACAAATCAGCGCCGGCAAAAAGGCGATCTGGCACACGCGCTGCAGCACGCCCGGCGTCTTGGTCATGTCCTCAAACGCCTGAGCCACACAGCCCTTGGACGCATTCGCCACGGGCGGTTGCGGAACAAACTGCTGGGGCTGACCCTGAGGGGCAGAGGCTGCGGCACCGGCATTGGGGGCACCACACGCACCACAGAACTTATCGTTGTCGCCCATGGGGGCACCACACTGCGAACAGAACATCGAGATCATCCCTTCGTATCTTGAGCGAATCATCTGGATCGCAAACGATGTCTTTGGCATCATTATCACCCAATGTGGGGACAAATACTCCAACATGACGCATTTGCAATGCGCAGGGCGCTATTCGATTGTTTGATAAGCTCGACCGCGTTAGTTCGTTCCGCGGAAACCCTTGCCGACGATCTCGGAGCTGTCGACAATCGTGATAAAGGCACCCGGATCGACTTCGCGCGCATAGCGGCGTAGTTGCACGGCCTCGCGACGGCTCAGCACGCTCATGATCACCGTCACGCACTTGCCCGAGAAGGCACCGTAGCCGCGGCTGATGGTCGCCGTGCGGTTGAGATGCTTGACGATAAACTCCTCGACCTTAAGGGGCTCGGAACAAATGACCGTGCAGACTTTGCGCAGATGAATGCTCTCAATGGCTTTGTCGACCACAAGCGTCTTGGCAAACAGGCCGAGCACGCAGTACAGACCGACACGCGGGCCATACAAAAAGGCCGCGATGGTCACGATGCCGATATCGACCAGCAGCAGGGCGCGACCAATCTCGAGCGTCGTGCGGCGCTTGAGGATCATGGCAAGAATGTCCGTGCCACCCGTCGAGGCGCCGATGTCAAAGACAATAGCGCTGCCGAGCGCCGGCAAGATGACGGCAAAGCACAGGTCGAGCCACATATCGCCCGTCATCGAGACATCGGTCGGAATAAAGAGCTCAAACAGCGAAACATAGGCGGACAGCGCAAACGAGGCGAAGACGCTCCACAGGATTGCCTTGCGCTCCAAAAAGATAAAGCCCAAAACGACGAGAACCGCGTTAATAATCCACATAAAGACGCCGACGGGCAGGGTCGGGAACAGCGTGGACAAAATGACCGACACGCCCGAGGTGCCGCCAAAAGCAAAGTGATTAGGGGTTTTAAACGCAACGATGGCGAAGGCCGTAAGAATCAGGCCCAGATTGAGCTCGGCAAAAAAGCGCGGGAAGCCCGGCTCCTGGCTGCGCTTTTGACCGGCACGCTCGCCGCGCTCGATATCGGTGCGATCAACCACGCGCTCCATCGGCACCACGGGAGGACGATGCACCTCCTCGGCAGCACGCGATGCCGCCTCTGCCGCGGCGGCCTCAATCGCCCATGCCTTGCTTTCTGTTTCGTGCTCGTCAGCCATTACGGCAACCCCTCGTTAACAATTTGGAAACAATGCGCCCATTAGGGTAACGCGGAACGCGACGATTGCAACCCCTAGTTAGACGAGCGGTATGCCTACATCGGGGGGCATACAAATAACGGCCGGCCACGCTTTTGCTTGCGCGGTCGGCCGTTTAACGTTTTCGCAGATAAAACCTGCCAAAACAAACCTGTCCCTATTTGGCAGGTTACTCGTGCTGGTTGGTGCGGTGTTCGTACTCCTCGGGGGTGATGACATCCTCGATGCGCAGGTTGACGCCTGCCACCTCAAGGCCGGTCATCGCGGCGAGGCGCTCGGTCACGCGCGCCTTAACGTCGTCGAAAATCGCGGGCGCGTAGGCGCCATACTCGATAATGACGGAAATGTTGACGACCACGCGGTTGTCATCGGTGACCTCGACCGTCACGCCCTTGGTCAGGTTCTCGGCACCAAACTGCTCCTGTACAAAGTGCATGAGGTTGCCCTTCATGCCCAAGACGTGCGGCACCTCGCGAGTGGCCATGGCGACGATCTTCTCGATCACGCCGTTGGAATAGGTCAGCGAGTCCTCGGACTCGTCAGCCTCCTCGTCATCCTCGTCAACCTCGTCTTCGGACTCGGCCTCGACAAGCGCCTCGTCCTCGAGCGTCACGCCTTCGACCTCGGCGGTGACGGTCTCGTCTGCCTCGAGCTCGGTATCGGCCACATCGACCTTCGTATTAAAAGCCATGGTTCCTCCTTATGCCTGCCGCGGATGCGACAGTCGAATACATATTAGCGGCCGCTAAACAAACGGCCGAAGAAGTTGACGATGCCGTTCTCGCCGTCGCGAATTTGGCCGATCACAGCGCCGATCAGCACGAAGAATGCAATGACGAGCGTGTCCCACAGGCCGAGCGTGAGCACCAACACGGCGAGGATAAAGCCAGCGACGGCACCGAGCGTGGTGTTGGGGTGACGCACAGCATAGCTCCAGATGGCAGCGCCCGTACCCTTGATGAGACCCATAGCCTCGTCAAAATCCACGGCTGCCGCGTCTTGTAACTCGGTTGCCTCTGCTTTGGAATCAACAGGTTCGCTTGCCGGCGCGGCGCTCTGGTCAATCGTCAGGCGCGGCGTACGAGCGGTCTTATCTTGATTGGTATCACTCACCGGAAACCTCCACGGTCTGGACGGTAGTCTTAGACGGCAAAAAACGAACGCGCGCGGTCGTACCCGGCGCGCCGAGCATGGTATCGCAGGCTTCTTCGATGCGCTGCTGCATCGCGGTAGCCAGAGATGCCACGTCCTTATCGTCAAGCGCGATAGCCTCGACCTTAAAACGGACGTGCGAATCGTCGGGGCCTTGGACGCGAGCCTCGACATGCTCGACCATCACGCGGTCGTCGCGCTCGGCAGCAACCCTGGCGCACGAAGAAAGCGCCGCAAGGGTAACCTCGATATTGCGCTCCCCCGCCGGATGCACGCAGGACGGTTCGCGACGGGCGAACATCAGGCGGAAAAAGCTCAGCAGTACGCCGATCGCCACGACGCCGGCGCACGCCGTCACGACGATGCGCGGCATGGGGTCGCGCATCAGCAGCATAAAGCGATACGTATACGGCCCCCAAAACTGGCAGACAAGCGTACCCAGTGCCACGATGGTGGCGGCAAGATACACGATCGCTAGGGCTCGTTTGAGTACGCGCACGCGGCGCTCCCTTCAAATCTCGGCTCTCGAAATGCAGAACGGTTCGCATCATTATAAAAGAGCCGGGTCCGGTGCTCTACGCACGCGGATCCGGCTCATCTACTCCACGAGGCTTGCATGCTCGCTTCATTATGCCCAGATATGCACGGCTCAATCCGTGCTGGCGCTACTCCTCCTCGAGGGCAGCGATGACCTCGTCGGTCATGTCCATGGTGCTGTAGACGTCCTGGACGTCGTCGAGCTCCTCAAGACGGTCGATGAGGCGCTGGACCTTCTTGGCGTCGGTACCAGAGACCTCGGTCGGGGTGGTCGGGACCATGGTGGTCTCGGAACCCTTGACCTGGACGCCCTGCTCCTCGAGCGCCTTGGAGACAGCCATGACGTCGTTGGCAGCAGTCCAGACGATCCACTCCTCGCCGGCATCCTCGTAGTCCTCGCCACCGGCCTCGGCGATGGCCATCATGAACTCATCCTCGTCACCGGCAGCACCGTTGGCGATCATGGTCTCCTTCTTGGCGTTCTCGTCCAGGATCTCCTTGGCGACGACAATCTGGCCCTTGCGCTCAAACTGGAAGGCGACGGAGCCGGAGGTGCCCAGGTTGCCACCAGCGTGGGAGAAGGCGGAACGGACATCAGCGGCGGTACGGTTGCGGTTGTCGGTCAGGCAGTCGACGTAGACGGCGACACCGGCGGGACCGTAGCCCTCGTACACGATATTCTCGTAGACGGCGGCGTCAGCACCCGAACCAAAAGCCTTGTCGATAGCGGACTTGATCTTGTCCTTAGGCATGGACTGAGCCTTGGCCTTGGCAACGGCAGCGGCGAGGCTGGCGTTGTTCTCGGGCAGCGGGTCACCGCCGAGACGGGCAGCAACGGTGATGTTGCGGCTGAGCTTGGAGAAGAGGGCGGAACGCTTGGCGTCCTGCGCGCCCTTACGATGCTTGGTTGTGGCCCACTTAGAGTGTCCGGACATACGTGTCTCCTATCGGTTTCGACCTAAAGCCCAGCGCAGATGCTCGGGCAATATAAACAAACGTCGTTATGATATACCTACTGGCCTGCAAGATAAACCCCAAAATGAAGGCGTCGTGATGATGGCCCCTTTGGTGCAGCAAAGAAACCTGACCCCAATGCACCAGGTTAGGACCAGAGGAAGTCACTGCGGGTGACGGTGGCGCCGATGGCGAAGGGCATGCAGGCGATGACCGGATACAGGTAGCGCATGTAGGTCGAGCCGTTGCACGGACCAATCAGGCACACGGCGAGCACGCCCAACAGCGGCACCCAGATCGCCAGCGCACGCCATGAATGACGACGCAGCAGGTAGACCACCACGGCGATCATAATCCACACATAGGTGGCCGAGCTCATGGTGAGCGAAATAAACGGGATGCGCTGCACCGCCACACGGTACAGATTGATCAGGTGGTCGCACCAGCGCACAACCTTGCTATCGACCGGATGGAAGTCGAAGTACTTGAGATTATCGGGGCGCGCCATAATCTCGGCACTGCGCGCCGTGCTGTAGACCCACGCATCGCGGGCACTCGGATAAAAGTAGCCGTAATAGTTATTGATGAGCGCCGAGATATAGCACTCGGGATCCTTTTTGAACATCTGCGCCCAGACCTCAAAATAGGCCTTGATGTCCTCCTGCGAGGCGTACTCGTTAAAGCAGTTCTTGACGGCATCGGACTTGTCGGGGTTGTAGCGGCGGCCCAGGTTCTCGTACTTGAGCACGCGATCGATCACGACGCGCTCCTCGTCGGTCACCAAACCGTCGCAGGGTGCCTCCACGATAGTGCCGTCCTCCTTAACCGTAGGGTTGACGCCCGAGTTGAGGCCGTCGTGCTTTTGGACGAAACGAGCCGTCTGTTGGAACGGAATCGAGAGGATTTCGCGCTTGGAACCAGGCGTGATATCGTGCTCCGGCATAAAGACCTTGGTGAAGTACATATTAGAGGCAAGGCAGAGCGCGAGTACCGCGAGGACGCCAACCCAGCGGAAGCGCGGTGTGGCGCATGAGACCGCGGTGCCCGTCTGCTTAGCCGCACGACGAGCCACATGCGCGTCCCATGCGCAAAACGCCGCCGCGATTACGCATGCCGCCAGGGGAAACACCAGGCCGCCGTTGCGCAGAAACGTGGAACCCATGGCGCCCAGAGCGAGCAGCAGCCAGTCATGGCGCGCAAAGAGCACGGGCCTCTGTTCGCCCGCACGCTCGGCATTGGCATCGCGACGGGGCAGGCCGCATGCCACGAGCTTCACGGCCTGCACCAACAGCACCAAAAACGCGTCGGCAAACAGCACATCTTTGGTAAGCAGGGCCGCGTAGTTGGAGAACATGGGCATAAACACAAAGAACAGCAAGATCACGCCGCGGACCGGCAGACTCACGCCCAGCTTGCGCAGCGACGAGATGGAATAGGCCATGCAGGCGGCCGTGATGAGGAACTGAGCGCAGGTGTAGATGGCAAGACCTGCGTTGGCGCTGTTGAACAGTGAAAGCCCCAGCTGGACGCACGAACCGATGATAGCCGTGTGCACCACGGGGTGATGTCCGTTGAGCAACACATTGGGATTGAGCAGACGCAGGTAGTCACTCGTGCCGTTGGGGTAGTTGAACCACTGGCGAATCTGCGCACCCGTATCTCCCATAAAAAGGCCGGGCAGCGAAGCGATGAGCGTGGGCGCCCAGGCGACCATAAGCACCAGGAAGGGCCCGGCAAAGGGATGGACCGAGAGCACGGCGTGAGCCACACGCCATACGCGGCCAAAGTGCGCTTCGGAAAACGGAATGCGCCGAGAGCTCAGCCAATCTAGACACTCAAAAGCCAGGTAGAAGGCAACGACCGCCAAGAGCATCCAGCCCGCACCGCCTATCCAGGCGCAGATGATGCGAGCCTTGTCGCCGAGTACGATCTCGGCAGAATCGGTGAGGTCGTAGCTGCGGCCAAACACCATGCAGACGGCAAAGAACAGCGACGGAAGGATCACCGAAGGACGCCAAGCATCGCCGCGGCCAAAGAATACGTAGCGAAACGGCAGAGTGAGCAGGCAGGCAAGCGCAAGCAGCATGACCGCGTCGGTATGGCCGGCAAACGAGAGGAGCACCTCGTAGCACACGTACAGCATGCCCGAGGCTTTGGGGTCAATCGCCAAGACTGCGTTGCTCGAGACCGGCGCGGGATCGATGGAAAACGCCGTGGTCGCCAACAGCGCGAGCAGAAATGCGATGAGCGTCTGCTTGGCGGGGTAGCGCTTAAACCAGACGATGCGGGCAGCGTCGCGCGCAGCCGTTGTGGAGAGGTCGGAATCCTTCACAGTCCAAAGAGCCTTTCTAGAAACCCGCCAAAAAGGGACAGGTTTATTTTGGCAGGTTTTATCTGGGAAAACGTTACGGTTCTGTCATCGTTGCCCAGCAAACCACCACAAAGGTGCCTGTCCCCTTTGTGGTGGTTAAACGTCGAGGTAGATACGCTGGGGACGATTGCGGTGTCGGGCGAAGATGATGAGCGCCAGGCCGGCGATCACGAGCGGCAAACTCAGCAGCTGGCCCATGGTGATAACGCCTCCCAGCAGATAACCCAGCTGGGCATCGGGCACGCGCACAAACTCAACGAGAAAGCGGACGATGCCGTACCCCATCACGAACACGCCCATAAACGTGCCCTGGGGCAGCAGTGGCTTTTTGCGGCTGAGCACCTGCAAAAAACAGAAGAGCACGATGCCCTCTAGAAACGCCTCGTAGAGCTGGGAGGGATGGCGCGGCATATCGCCCGCGGTGCCGCCAAAGACCACACCCCAGGGCAGATCGGTCGGCTTACCCCACAGCTCGCCGTTGACGAAATTGGCACAACGTCCCAGGCACAGCGCCAGCGGAGCACCGATCACAGCAAGGTCGGCGATGGTCCAGGCGTCGAGCTTGTACATGCGGCACACGATGATGCCGCCCAAGATGCCGCCCACCAGGCCGCCGTGGAAGCTCATGCCGCCCTCGTTGGTGGCAAAGATCTCGAGCGGGTGGGTCCAATAGTAGCCATCGCCGTAAAAGATGACGTAAAACAGGCGCGCGCCGATGATGAGGCCAAAGACCGCGCCGACCACGACGCTCGTCAGGTCATCAATCGTAATGTCGAAGCCCCAACGACGCTGCGTGCGGTACATAACGACCGCCGTGAGCAGGGCGCCGACCACGTAGGCCAGGCCGTACCAGTAGATGGTGATGGGGCCCGCCGAGATCGCGACGGGATCAAGCATATGGTAGAGGTCGTTGAGCATATCGATCCCCTGCTCCCTACATACAAATGCGGTCGCGGGCCTTACGCTCGCAGCCGCATATTTGGACATAACGTCTATGCGGAGCGTACCGTCCGCAGCTTTCGCGTCTTAGAACGGCGCGTACTCGTCGTACAGGTCCTCGGCCTCGCCGGAAGCATTGACCTGCTCAACGCGGGTAACGCCGGGCACATGCTCCTTCAGGATGCGCTCGATACCCATGGAAAGGGTTAGCGAGCTCATGGGGCAGCCGGCGCAGGCGCCCTGCAGCTCCAGCTTGACAACACCCTCGTCGTCGACGCCCACATACTCCATATCGCCGCCATCGGCCTGCAGGTTGGGGCGAATCTCTTCAAGAACCTTCTTAAGCAGCTCTTCGTTAACAGCCACAGGGGCTCCTTTCTCACAATAACGCGGGCACGCCCGCGGACAGGGGCTATGTTACTACAGCCATGTACCCGCTTAGGCGCCAGCCATGCGTGCGGACACGACTTTCACGAGCAGTCAATTTGGGACGGGGCTCTTTTGGCTGTTTTGCCGCCAGCTGGCGTTGGCACGCGCTACTGCCGAGCCTGTCCCCCGGTACCAATCTGGACATCGACGATGACCTGGCGGTAGCTGATGCCGCAGGAGTCGAGAATGCGGCGGCTGATACGGCCGTCATCGGTGTCGGCATACTTATTGTCCAGGTAGACGACCTCGCCCACGCCCACCTGCGCCAGGATCTTGGCGCAGTCGTGGCACGGGAACAGCGTGACGTAAACCGTGGAACCCTCGAGGTCCTTGAGCGAGCCACGGTAGTTGAGCACGGCGTTGGCCTCGGCATGGACCACGTAGTTGTGCTTGTCCTGCAGCGGGTCATCGCTCGTACCCCACGGGAAAAAGTCGTCGTTGAGCGCCGAGGGCGTGCCGTTGTAACCCACCGAAAGGATGCGGTGGTTGGTGCTGGCGATGCACGCTCCCACCTGCGTGTTGGGGTCCTTGCTGCGGCGCTGCGCGGCGATGGCCACGCTCATAAAGAACTCGTCCCAGCTAATAACGTCGCGGCGCTTGCCCGACGCGGTTTGATGAAGATCGTCCGACATGGCAGACACCTCCGCAATCGCAATAGTTTGGCCCATTGTAGCAGGTGAAAGGTAGGGGCGCTTATCCCACCAGCCCCTCGCCCTACGCGCGGCGGGGCTTTTGGTTGATGCGGTAGAGCTCGGCGAGACCCCGCAACGTCAGCGCGTCGTCTACCGTCAGGCTATGGCCGACCAGCGCCGCAAGTGCCTCGGCATCGTCGCCGGTAATGACGATGGGCACATTGCCCTCCCCCGCGGCCTTGGTCGCGCGCATCTCGGCAAGCACCATGTCGAGCATGCCGTCGATGCGGGCTACCTCGCCCAAAACCACACCCGAGCGCATGGCCTCGCGCGTGTTGCGTCCGATGACGTGCGTTGGCGCCGAGGGCTCAACCTGGGGTAGGCGCGCTGCTGCCGCCGAAAGCGAACGGGCGCCGAGGGCCAGGCCTGGCGCGATAACGCCGCCCACAAAGGTACCGTGCGCGTCGATGACCTCGATATTGGTCGTCGTGCCCAGGTCAATCACGATGCACGGCGAACCGTAGACGGCGCGGGCCGCCACGGCATCGGCGATGCGGTCGGGACCGATCTCGGCCGGGTCATCGTAGTGCACAGGCATGCCGGTCTTGAGACCCGGCCCCACGGTGAGCACGCGCCCCGTGCAGGTGCGGGAAAGCGCCGTCTTCCAAGGGCGCTCGAGCGCCGGGACTACACAGCTCAGCACGGCCGCGGCGGGTGCAAGCACCCCGGGCACACCTGCATCGGCGGCGAGCGCGCCCATGACCTGTACAAGTCGCATGCGTGCCTCGTCGGCCGTAATGCTCGACGGCGTCGTGATCTCGCATGTCGCAAGCGGACATTCCTGCGCCGCGGCCGAATCCTCTGCAAACAGGCCAAAGCGAATGAACGTGTTGCCCACGTCGACCGTCAATATATATGCGCACCCATTAAGCATCGTCGGCGCTCCTTTCGTCTGCCCAGCAGTATATCGCCTACCTAAACCAGTCATCCCAAAATGGCTAGCTTGCGGCTATACTGGTGCGCGGTCGTTTGCGAGCTCACGCGGCGGCCCTTGGTAACCCGACTTCCCGCGCCGTATCCGTAACGGCGCTCCCGGGGGAAGCGGATATACGCAAAGGAGTTTTATATGAGCAATCCCTCGAACCGCGCTTCGATGCGCGGGCAACTCACGCTGCGCGGCGTCGTCATCGGCGTCCTTGGCTGCGTGATCATCACGGCAAGCTCGGCCTACACGGCCCTCAAGATGGGTGCACTCCCCTGGCCGATTATTTTCGCTGCCGTCATCTCGCTGTTCTTCCTGAAGCTCATGGGCAACGCCAGCCTCAACGAGGCCAACGTCACCCACACCATCATGTCCGCGGGCGCCATGGTCGCCGGCGGCCTGGCGTTTACCATCCCGGGCGCCTGGATGCTGGGCTATGCCGACCAGATCAGCTGGCTCGACATGTTTATCGTGGCACTCGTCGGCACCATCTTGGGCCTGCTGGCAACGGCGCTCATCCACCGCCACTTTATCGTGGACGCCGCGCTGGAGTTTCCCACCGGCAATGCCGCAGCTCAGACACTGCGCGCCACCGAGGCCGGCGGCAAGACCGGCAAGCAGCTCTTTGGCTCCATGGCCATCGCAGGCATCTACAGCGTACTTCGCGACGCTCTGGGCGTGGTGCCCAGCATGCTGTGCACGCTCAATATCCCCGGCGTGACCTTTGCCATCTATAACTCGCCCATGCTGCTCTCCATCGGCTTTTTGGTTGGCTTCGCCCCGGTTGCCTTCTGGTTTGCCGGCGCGCTGCTAGGTAACTTTGGCATCATCGTGGGCGGCACCGCTGCGGGTCTATTCGACGTTGTGACTGCGCAGGGCATCGTCAAATCGCTCGGCATGGGCCTCATGATGGGCTTTGGCGTCGCCGTCGTCCTCAAGGACATCCTGCCGCAGGTCGCCGGTATCGCCCGCGGCCTCGCCGCCGACAGCTCCAGCGACACCGACGAGCAGTCGCTCATCTCGGGCTCGCTTAAGCTCGACGCCGGCATCATCGGCCTGGGTACTGCCGCCATCGCCGTGATCGTCGCCATCGCGCTCGACCTTGGCCCCGTCCCGGCCGTCATCGTCACGCTGTTCACCTTTGTCACCACCATCATGAGCGCGCAGAGCTGCGGCCAGACGGGCATCGACCCCATGGAGATCTTCGGCCTCATCGTCATGCTCATCGTGGCTGCCTTCGCACAGATCGCCCAGGTCAAGCTGTTCTTTATCGCCGGCATCGTGGCCGTGGCATGCGGCCTTGCGGGCGACGTCATGAACGACTTTAAGGCCGGCGCCGTGCTGGGCACCAACCCGCGTGCGCAGTGGATCGGCCAGGCCATCGGCGGCATCGTGGGCGCCCTGGTCGCCGCTGCCGTCATGGTCGCGCTCGTCACCGCCTATGGTCCGGACGCCTTCGGCCCCGACAAGAGCTTTGTGGCCGCGCAGGCAAGCGTCGTCGCCACCATGGTCTCGGGCATCCCGAGCGTGCCGTGGTTCGCAGGCGGCTTTATCGCCGGCATCGTCATGTACTGGCTCGGCATTCCGGCCATGATGATCGGCCTGGGCGTGTACCTGCCGTTCTACATGTCGCTCACGGCCTTCCTGGGCTCCTGCGTCAAGCTCGCCTACGACAAGTGGGCAGCCCACCGCGATGCCGAGGCCGGTCTTTCGGACGAGGAGAAGGCCGCCAAGGACGCCGCCTTCCAGGAGCAGGGCTTGGTTGTCGCCAGCGGCCTGCTCGGCGGCGAGTCCATCGTCGGCGTTATCCTGGCGTTTGTCTCTGTTGGTCTGAGCCTGCTGGGGTAGGCCGAACAACAACGCACCAGCGCAGAGCGCGGAGTCGGAATCAAACCGGCCCCGCGCTTTTTGTCTATTTGACTCTTATGATCCTCACGGCGTTTTAGCCATGTCGATTGTCCTGACTTCCAGGTCAACAAACCTTGTCTGACACCTCGCCTAACGCGGTGTAGAGTAAAGACGACAGACGCAAGAAGCGGCTCAGAAGCTAAACGAGGTAAGCATGGAACTCGACAAACAACAGATCAAGCGGCTGCGCGAGCGTCATCATCGTCGTCACGGTATACGCCCTGCACACAGCGAGGCCATGGAGAATGCCACCCGTTTCCTTAAGCAGGCGTTCAACATACGCGAGGGACGCGCGCCCTATCACGTGATTCGCAAGCGCTTTGTAAACGGGGCGCGCCTGACTGGCTCACACTTATGCATCCTGATCATTGCCATGTTGATCGCGAGCATCGGCCTCGATATCGACTCGGACATTGCCATCGTGGGCGCCATGCTCATCTGTCCGCTCATGGGCTCGGTCCTTGCCATGGCATACGGCATCGCCACGCTCGACCGCGAGATTGCCGTCGAGGCAATTGCCGGCCTCGCGCTGCAGATGGTCTTTTGTCTAATCACGTCCACGTTGTACTTTAAGCTCTCGCCCCTTGGCACCACCACGGCCGCCATTATCGACAATTCGACACCGACTGTCTGGGACCTCGCTGTCGCGCTCGCCGGCGGCTTTGCGGGCGGACTGGGCAACTCGCGCGACCAGGAACCCGCCACGCTCATCGCCGGCGTGGCCGTGGCGACCGCGCTCATGCCGCCCCTGTGCGCGGCGGGCTATGGCATCGCCATCGCAAGCGGGTCGCTGTTTCTTTCAGCCCTCTACGAGTTTGGCATCAACGTGGTCTTTATCGCACTGGCTGCCGAAGCCGTGCTGCTTCTTTTGCGCGTGCCGCTCAAGCGCGACCTCAACGGCGACGGCATTGTGACCGCCGAGGAAAACGCCGAGGTCGATGAGCTGTCACACAAGGTGCGCCGCCGCATCATCGTGGGCACGGTGATCTTTGCCATCCCCTGCATCGTTATGACCGCGGGATCCATTGGCTCGGCGCAGGCCGGCGTGCAGGACGGCTATGGCGTCACCGAAACCACGCGCGAGCTTGCCGCGGTGCTGCCGGGCTTTAAGGATTACACCGTTGCCGTCGAGACCTCGGCCACCGAAGGCGAGGAGGAGGGCCTTGTCGAGCGCGAGGTTGTCGCCCATGTGACGACAAGCGAGGCGCTTGGGGCACACGACCGCCGTGTAGCCCGCAAGCTCATCGACCTCAATGTGCCCGAGCTCGATCGCGTGGAGTTTGATGTGCAGTAATACGCGACGTGGGATGGATGCGCGCAGCCGCGAGTCACGACATGGCGCAGACGTGACGCGGGCCACGAGCAAATAGCGTGACGCGGTCCATGGCCGCGCTCCGCTCGCTGATTTATTGCCGTGAATCAACTTTCCACATCGACATCGCCAGACTCCACTATAAACGCCGGACCGGTACTCACCAGATAAAAACGGGTCACCCTGGTATCTCTAAATAGGTAGAGCAAGCCCTGATCGCGTCGGCGCGAAATATACGCCACGTGGACCGTACCGAATTCTTCGCCGTTTTCCTTCTTTAATATCAGGATGTTGGGGTCATCCGTACGCTTAAACTGCCCGTCTGTGCAGATTCCGTCTTGGTCGACCAGCTGCCATCGACAGTTGTCCTCCTCAAGAAAAGCCAGGGTTTCCCGACTTGTTTCGTCATCCCGATAGTAACCGTCAATGGCAAAGCCTTCGGAAGCACATTCCTGCATATAGGATGTTTCTCGACTTATAGCGAACTGCCCTATAGCGCCCAGAAGCACCGCCAGGCAAACCACTGCAACGGTTATCGAGACAAAACGGCGGCTCATGTCAGCCAGCCCGATACTTGTTTAACGGAGCACGAAACATACTTGGTACCTCCGATATCATGGCGAATGTCACCTACGGCCTGTCGGCAATCATATGTTTCCAACATCAAACCATATGGCAACCACTCGCGAGAGGAGTATCGGCGAACGGTGCATTTTTGCGTTCTATTGGGCAAACGTCAACGCGCGCTACAGCTCTTGCTCGACCTATTCAGATCTTGTCGCATACTACCGTAGATCCTCAACGCTTCCGCCCCCAAGAGATCATTTTTAGTACGTAAAGAAGCCCTCGCCCGAGCTTTCGCCCAGCTTACCTTCGTCGAGCATCTTCTTGAGGACGGACGCCATAGCCTTAAAGTTGTAGGGCATCATCATCTTCTTGAGTAGCGGGCTCACCAGGCCCGGGACCTTCTGATACTGCATGACGATGTTGTAGGCCGTCTGGATACCCACCGTGTCGAATACGCGGAACGGGCCCTTGGGGGCGCCGGTGCCCCGCGTCCATGCAAGGTCGATGCTCTTGGGGTCACTCACACCCGAAACATACAGGTCAAGGCCCGAAAGCAGCCACGGCACCAACATGGAATTGAGCAGGTAGCCGTTCTTTTCCTTGTTGACGGGCAGGGCAAGCATACGGATATCGTTGGCAAAGTCGACGAGCTCGTCGAAGTAGCGCTTGTCGGTTTGGTCCTGTGCCATGACCTCGGTCATGTTGTTCTTCCAGATGGAGTTGGCAAAGTGCAGCGACAGGTACTTCTCGGGACGGCCGGTGTACTTGGCAAAGGTGCTCGGCAGCAGCGTGGATGAGTTGGTCACGATGACGGTCTTTTGCGGCAGAACCGGGGCGAGCTTCTTGTAGAAGCCGATCTTTGCCTGGGTGTCCTCGGCCATAGACTCGATGACCAGGTCGGCGTCGGCCACGGCCTTGGCAAGATCGAGCTCCAGCTTGAGTGTGGAGTAGGCACGCTCGACGGCGGCGAGCGCCGCTTCCTTGTCGAAGGGCTGGGTGCCATCGGCGATACCGGCGCACCACTCGCCCGTGCCGTCCGCCATGCCCTCGATTGCCGCGATGTACTCCTTGCGCACGTGATCGATCTTGGGCTGGGTGCGGCCGATGCTGCCCTCGTTGCGCAGCCAAATCGTTACATCAAAGCCGCAGTAGGCAGCCTGAAAGGCAATCTGGCTTCCCAACACGCCGCCGCCGGCAACACAAACGGTCTTGTAGCTCATGGAACGGTCCTCTCTTACGTAATTCCATAGATGTGTATTTATTCAACCGTAAGGATGACGCGCGCTGGGGGTGGGTTCTATAAACGGGCGGTATTTCGCGGCAAACGGCTACATATGTTCATTATCTCAGGGTTCCGAGGGCAGTTTTTGGTGCCACCGAGACGTCGTTTTCGGAAGTATGCGGCAAATTCCGGAACTCTTGAGCACATCCTGGTTTTTCGCCAATAAAACCGCAGGTACAGAGCTTGGATATATCCGGTGTGCTCGACCTATTCAGATTTTGCCGCATACTTCCGAAATCTAAGTTCGCAAAGGGTGATAGTTGGGGCGTTTACGCAACATATGTCCAGCAAAAACGGGTGGTAGCCGGCACGGCTGCCACCCGTTTGTCTCATATCTAGCCCATAGCGGGCAAGCTACTTCTTAATGCCGCGTCCCAGACGCTTGGCGACCGATGTGACGGCCTCCTCGCTGGCCGGCCCGCAGCTCACGCAGTCGTCATGGGCACGCATCTGACCGGTGACCTCGTCCATCGCGAGCGGCGCCACCTTCTCGAGCTTAAAGCCCTTGCCGGCGCGCATGTTTTCCTTGGCCACGCTGATCATGAGCTTAATGCGGTTGAGCTGGTTGACCTCGGACGCACCGGGGTCGTAGTCCACCGCGACAATGTTGCTCTCGGGATGCTGGCGGCGCAGCTCCTTGATAACGGCCTTGCCCACCACGTGGTTGGGCAGGCACGCAAAGGGCTGCGTGCAGATGATGTTGGGCGCACCATGGTCGATCAGGTCGAGCATCTCGGCCGTGAGCAGCCAGCCCTCGCCCATGTTGTTGCACACCGAAAGTACCGTACGGGCCTTGTCGGCCATGGTGCCGATGCGCTCGGGCGCCTCGAAGCGGCGGGACTTCTCGAGCATCTCCTCCACCGGCGTGCGCATCCAGTCCACAAGCTTGATGAGCGCTTGCATGCCCGCGCGCGTAGTAGCAGAGCTTCCCAGCTCGTCTTTCTGCAGCTCGGCGTTGCTCATGGAGTAGAGGAAGAAGTCGAGCAGGCCCGGCACCACGGCCTCGCAGCCCTCGCGCTCAATGACATCGACCACGTGGTTGTTAGCCGTGGGATGGAACTTGACCAAGATCTCACCGACCACGCCCACGCGCGGCTTGGTGCCCTCGCCCACGAGCGGCATGGTGTCGAACGCGCGGATGGCCTCGCGGCACAGCTTGGTGTAGTTGTGGCGGTTAAACTTGGGCGCCAGCTTGCGGGCACGCGCCATGTACTCTTCATAGAGCGTGTTGGCGGCACCAGGCGTGGCCTCGTACGGGCGGCAGCGGTAGAGCATCTGCATCATCACGTCGCCAAAGAGCACCGCGTAGACTGCCTGCTTAAGCAGCGCCGGCGTCAGCTTAAAGCCGGGGTTGTCCTCGCCCAGCGCCACGGCCGAAAGCGAGATCACGGGGATCTCGGGGTGGCCGCTCTCGCGCAGGGCCTTGCGGATGAGCGCGATGTAGTTGGTGGCACGGCAGCCGCCGCCGGTCTGGCTGATGACCACGGCGGTCTTGGACAGGTCGTACCGACCGCTCTCGATGGCCTCCATAATCTGGCCCGTCACCAGAATCGACGGGTAGCAAATGTCATTGTTCACATAGCGCAGGCCAGCCTCGACGGCATCGTGGTCGGTCGAGGGCAGCAGCTCCAAGTTGTAGCCGGCACCGCGGAACACCTCTTTGACCAGGTCAAAGTGGATCGGCGCCATCTGCGGGCACAGGATGGTATAGCCCTCGTCGCGCATCTGCTCGGTAAAGGGCACCTTGGGCCATGCGGTCGAGGCGCTCTCACGCTGTGCCTCGAACGTGTACTTGCGGCTCGCGAACGCGGGGGCATCCGTGGAGGGCGCCACCGGCGCAGCGTCGCCCTGCTCAAAGACCTTGCCCGCAGCCGTGGCCTCGGCCAAGCGCTCGGCCTCCTGGTCCTTGAGTGCCGCCATGAGCGAGCGGATGCGAATGCGCGCGGCGCCCAGGTTGGACACCTCGTCGATCTTGAGCACGGTGTAGATCTTGCCACTGGCCTCCAGGATCTCCTGCACCTGATCGGTGGTCAGGGCATCGAGACCGCAGCCGAAGGAATTGAGCTGGATCAGGTCCAGGTCGTTGCGCATGGTCACAAAGCGGGCGACGGCGTACAGGCGACTGTGGTACATCCACTGGTCGACGACGCGAATCGGACGCTCGGGCTTTACCAGATGCGCGAGCGAATCCTCGGTAAAGACCGCAAAGCCAAAGCTCGAGATAAGCTCGGGCAGGGCGTGGTTGATCTCGGGGTCGTTGTGGTAGGGACGACCGGCGAGCACGATGCCGTGACCGCCGTGGTCCTCGACCCACTTAAGAGCCTCCTCGCCCATGGTCTGGATGTCCTCGTGGAAACGCGCATCGGCCTCAAAGGCAGCGTTGACAGCGGCATCGACCTCGGAGCGCGTGATCTTGGGCCCACGCACGCGACCGCGACCGGCTTGCGCATCGGCCACACGGTCGACGGCGAGCACCTGGTACAGACGGCGCTTGAGCTCGGTCTTGTCATGATAGGGCACAAACGGGTACAGGAACTCGATGTTCTGCTCGCGGATCTCGTCGATGTTGAGTGCCAACGCCGTGGGATAGCTCATGACGATGGGGCAGTTGTAACAGTTGCCGGCGGTCGGATCCTCCTTGCGCTCCCAGCGCACGCACGGCATCCAGATAAAGTCGACATCGCGGTCGATAAGGTTCATCACATGGCCGTGGCTCATCTTGGCCGGATAGCACACGCTCTCGGACGGCATGGACTCGATACCCGCCTGGTAGGTCTTCTTGCTCGACTGGTCGGACAGCTGCACGCTAAAGCCCAGGCGCGTAAAGAACGCATGCCAGAAGGGGTAGTTCTCGTACATGTTGAGCGCGCGCGGGATGCCGACGGTGCCGCGCGGGGCCTCGTCGGGGCTCAGCACCTCGCGGTTAAAGAGCAGCTCGTTTTTCTTTTTGAAGAGGTTGGGGGCCTCGGTCTTCTGCTTTTTGTGGCCGGCGCCCTTCTCGCAGCGGTTGCCGGTAATGAAGCGCCTGCCGCCGCCAAAGTCGTTGACGGTAAGCTGGCAGTTGTTAGAGCAACGGCCGCAGCGGACATGCTTTTGCGTCACGGTGAGGTGCGCGATGTCCTCGGCCGAAAGGATGGTCGAGGTGCCGTCGGCACCGGCGCGATCGCGGGCGAGCAGGGCCGCACCATAGGCGCCCATGCAGCCGGCGATGTCGGGACGCACGGCATGCACGCCGGTGAGCTGCTCAAACGCACGCAGCGTGGCGTCGGACATAAAGGTGCCGCCCTGGACGATCACCTGACTGCCAATCTCCTGGGGGTCGCGCAGCTTAATGACCTTGAACAGGGCATTCTTGATGACGGAATAGGACAGGCCGGCCGCGATGTCGCCCACCGTGGCACCTTCTTTTTGCGCCTGCTTGACGCGCGAGTTCATAAAGACCGTGCAGCGGCTGCCCAGGTCGACGGGGGCCTTGGCATGGATGGCGGCGTCGGCGAACGCGCGCACGTCCATGTTCATAGAGACGGCGAAACTCTCGATAAAGCTGCCGCAGCCCGACGAGCAGGCCTCATTGAGCATGATGTGCTCGATGACTCCGTCCTTGACGCGCAGGCACTTCATGTCCTGGCCGCCAATGTCCAGAATGAACTCGACGCCGGGCAGGAACGCCTTGGCGCCGCGCAGGTGCGCGACGGTCTCGATCTCGCCGGAATCGGCCTTGAGAGCCTCGATGAGCAGCGCCTCGCCGTAGCCCGTGGTGGTCACGTGGCCGATGGTGCAGCCCGCGGGGATGTGGTTGTAGAAATCGGCCATGATGACCTTGGCCGTGCCCAGGATGTCGCCGTTGTTGTTGCCGTACCAGGTGTGCAGCAGCTGACCGTCCTCGCCCACGAGTGCGGCCTTCATGGTGGTGGAACCGGCGTCGATGCCGATGAACACGCGTCCGGTGTAGCCGTCGAGCTTGCCCTTGGGGACGACCTCGGTGTCGTGGCGACCCTTGAACTCGGCAAAGTCCTCGTCGGTGGCAAAGAGCGGATCCAGGCGCTCGACCTCAGCACCCTGCGTGTCGCCCAAGCTGTCGATGGCCTCGATGAGCTGCGGGAACGTGCTGAGCTTGTTGGACTCGTGCGCCATGGCAGCGCCGCTCGCCACAAACAGGTGGGCGTTTTGGGGCACAATGCGGTGCTCCTCGTCCAGGTTGAGCGTGAGGTAGAAGCGGTGGCGCAGCTCAGAGAGGTACTGCAGCGGTCCGCCCAGGAAGGCGACGTTGCCGCGGATGGGGCGGCCGCACGCCAGGCCCGAGATGGTCTGGGTCACGACAGCCTGGAAGATGGAGGCGGCCACGTCCTCGGGGCGGGCGCCCTCGTTGAGCAGCGGCTGCACGTCGGTCTTGGCAAAGACGCCGCAACGGCTAGCGATGGGATAGATGGTGGTGGCGTTGGCCGCGAGTTCGTTAAGGCCGCTGGCATCGGTGTGCAGCAGGGTTGCCATCTGATCGATGAAGGCGCCCGTGCCGCCGGCGCAGGTGCCGTTCATGCGCTGCTCGATGCCGTTGTCGAAGTAGATGATCTTGGCGTCCTCGCCGCCCAGCTCGATGGCGACATCGGTGGCCGGGATGAGGGTCTCGACGGCACGCTTACTGGCGATGACTTCCTGGACAAACTCCAGGTCGAGCCACTGGGACAGCAGCAGGCCACCCGAGCCGGTGATGGCGCAGGTCATCTGGGCCGTCGGCAGCACCGTCGCGGCACCCTCGAACAAGTCGCGGGCGCAGGCACGGACATCGGTGTGGTGGCGCTGATACTTGGCGTAGACGATCTGGTTGTCGTCGTTGAGCACAGCGAGCTTAACGGTGGTGGAGCCCACGTCGATGCCCAGGTGCAGGTTGCCGCGGGCGGCCTCGGGGTTGAAGATCGCGCCTTCGGGGGCCTGGGCGGCGGCTACGGGCTCAGCGGCGGTGGCGGGCTCGCTGACGACGGACGTCTCCCCTGCCACGTTCTTGGCATCGGCAACTGCCTCGGCAACTTTCTCGGCAGCCGCGGTCGCAGCCTTCTGCGCAGCGTCCACCACGGCGGGCGCGGCCTCGCGTGCGGCAGCGACCACACAGTCCTTGATGCCCTCGACGAGTTTGCTCATTGTCTCTCCTCTTAGTTGTTGGACTCGACGGTTGCGGCGGTGTCGACCGCATCCTCGAGCTGCAAGTTCAATAGCTTCATGCCGTATTCCGGCACGTTGATATCGATGGGTTGGCCATACAGGTCACCGGGGCGCACAAAAGCGAGCACCGTCATAATGCGCGCCATGGCCTCAGGCGATTCGGTGAGCCCACGCTCAAACCAGCGCTGAATCATGCCGACCTCGGCACTCACGACGTAGGTAACGTAGTAGTCAAAGAACGTGCCCAGCGCCAGGCCCAAAATGCCCGTCTGCGCACGCGGCACTACGGCCTCACGCGCGGTGTCGATAATCCTTTTAATGAAGGCCTGGTCGCCGCCCGGACCCAGCAGCGCGCCGATTAAGTCGCGGTTGGCTGCAAGATAACGCAGCAGCTCAACCGAACCGGGCGCCGGCTCGAGCTCATCGATGTTGTGATAGAGATCGGGCAACTGAGCTGCGGTGATGAGCTCAATGCGCTCACGGATCTCGGCCAGCAAGCCGTCCTCGATTTGATTGATAAAGTCGGGGATATCGCGGTAGTGCGAATAGAACGTGCGGCGCGTAAGGCCAGCGCGCTCGGTGAGCGACGCGACATTAATGCGCGAAAGGTCGCCGCTTTCGGCAAGCTCGTTGGCAAGTGCCTGGCGAAGGGCACGCTGCGAGCGAAGGGACCGGCGATCGCATTTCTCGAGCTGGGACAAGCGTCCTCCTTGTTACTCAGTCCGTGCGCTATTGCACAGTGCGAGTATTATTGCACACCGTGTGCATCAACACGTAAAGGCAATATTTGGGATGTGACAGAGGGATTATCCCTTTGTCGCATCCAGTGACCGCCTAGGTTGTGCCAGTTGTGCCTGGCTTTTGGAGCGGTATTACCGATTGTTCAAAATGGCATTCATGGGTAGAATAGTGTCGACGGCAGCCCAAGTTGTGGTTAGCTGGGCAGCGCCGTTGCTTGGTTTAAGGGGTCAACGCCTTAGCGGCGGCGACCCCTCTTTCGTTGCTTCGAGCGTTGCTTGAGTGCCTCGGAAAGTCCGATAAGCGTCGTAAGAAGCGAGACCAATGCGGTCAGGAGCCTCACGAAATCAATCAAATCGGTCATGGGCATCACCTCCCATCAGATGGAGGGCGCTGCCCGGCACATGGAACTGCCGCCAACAGCAACAATTCTATCAAAGCGCAGTTAAATATGCGAATATATGTTCGTGTTTAAAGAAGCTAGTCCCCACTGTGACAAAGGGGCTGTCCCTTTGTCACATTATTCGATGACGGTGCGGGAGTTTTGCTTGCGCATGGTGGCGAGCATGTGTTTGGGGACGGCGTGGACCATGCAGCTGCCGATGGTCGCGCTCGCGGCGGCTTTAGCTGCATCGCTAGCGTTTTTGGTCGCGTAGCTGTGGCGGAAACGCTTGAGCATGGCGATGTCGTTGCCGCCGTCTCCATAGACCGCGACCTCGTCCTCGGCAATACCGTAGTAGCCCGCCAACCAGGCCACGCTCTCGCCCTTGTTGCACGCTACGTCCGTGATCTCGAACATCACCGGATCGAACGGCGCGTTGACCACGCGGTCCGATCGCTCGGCCAAATATGCCTTAAGGTCACGCTCCAGCTCGGGTGAGGTCACGCGACAGTTGATCTTGCACACATCGTGGCGCAGGATGTCGCCAATCGACTGGTCAAAATACTGTTCCTCGTGATACCCGCCACGTGCACGCATACCGCGCATCACAATACGCTTGATGGGGCTGTCCTTTTTAAAGCCCGCCTGATGCATCTCGAACGAACCGCTCGAGTACATGCCATCGGGCGTGGAACAATCAAAGCAAATGTCCGGGAACGCCTTGAGCAGTTCCTCAGTGACCTGCGGATCGATGGTCCAAGTCTTGAGCACCTCGCCATGGCTGTCGCGCACGATGGATCCGTTGGAGCAGCAGGCGTCAAGCGCCAGGCCCGTAAAGCCATGCTCGCCGATCGGCAACGTCGAGCGTCCAGTCGCGGGAACCACATGCAGACCAGCCTCGGTCAGCTCACGAATGGCACGGCGGATGGTCCCATCCGCCTCATGCAGGGCGTTCAGCAGCGTTCCGTCTAAGTCACTCGCGAACATCTTAATCATGAACATGCCTCTCCTTCGTCTGCCCGATATTGTAGACGAAGGAGAGGCATGTCCGAACAATGCCGTCCCGGCGCGGCGTACCACCGCCTTCACAAATTCACGGTGCCCCAGCGCGTTAAGACAATCGCCGCAATCGATTTTTCAGCCGATAAAACAGAGCCGTCGTCAACGTCAGCACCGCCAACATGCCTGCGAATACAATCGCCGGTGTCCATCGATCATATGCAGCCCCGTACGTCAATTGGCCGATAGGTATTGCGCAGGAAAGGACCATGTAAACGACCGAAAGCACTTTTCCGCAGAGCTCAGTCGGCGCTGCCCGCTGAACAAACGCGATGATTTCAACCGACGCAATGGCTGCCCACACCATGACCCATGCCGAACCAACCGCAAACACGGTGAACACGCATACATCTGCGCCGAACAGTAGCGTGACAATGATCGGTGCGACTCCAAAACAGATCATCGCAACATATCGACATATGCCATTGAAAGAAAAACGATGCGGCCAAATGCCGACCAAGCCACTGCCGGTAAGACCACCCAGGCCCAGAGCAACCTCAACTATCCCAACGCAGGACGATTGCATGCCGAGATGCTTTGTAACAATAATGGGAGCGCCAATCGTTAGCCCAACCAACGCAAGGTTCAAAACTGCCGCAAGCAAAATCACAGCGACCAATGATGCATTTTGCAACAGATACCGAATCGACTCCCGAAAATCGTTTCGGCATGTCGTACGAGTCGCGCCGTCTCCCATCGTTTCAGATGAGGCATTTTGCTTGAGTACGCCACCAAACAACAGAGCTGAAATCGCAAACGCCACCGACGCGATTGTGCAAAGAGCATCGATGCCAAAGCACCCATAGACTGCCGTCCCGACCACAGGACCCAAGATATTGCTCACCATGGTCACCTGCGAAACCAATGCAGTGGCCCGCTCAACCTTCTTTTCACCCGCCATGCGCACCGTCTCAATTTGGAGTATTGGCTTTAGCAGCGATTGAGCGCCATATTGAACACAAAGTATCGCTACTACGACGACCGCAAGAGGCAATGAGTGCTTCATGGGGATAGACAGCAGTGATGCAGTCATCAGAGCAATGCCGAGGGCCACGAGGGCCTCGCGATGTCTTCCCCTATCCGCCAAGATTCCGCCAATCGGAGTTGCGAGTACGCCGGGTATGAACGCTATCGCCACGGCGGCGCCATATAACGTTGACGATCCGCTGCAATCGAACAAGTAAAGCGGATACGCAAAGCACAGCGCCGACAGCATCGAATACGTGCACAGCTGCGCAACCAGAAGTTCCGCGAGCCTGATTGACCGCACTGTTTTTGATTTCAACGAGACGCCGACGTCTCTCAGCCCAGCCATAAGCCCACCCCCTATACATACCACTAGTATGTATTTAATGACTTGAAAAGGGCAGCCGTGGCTACCCTCACAAATCAATTACATACCGTTGGTATCTATATTACCACCCAGCGCGGTCCCATACGTCCCAAATCCGTGCCGTTGTCTGGAGCACTTCCTCGCCCAAATCGAGTCCCACCGCAGCGGCCATCTGCGCCAGACATTGTGCACGAGCGAGCATTCGCTCCTTGGGCTCGAGCGGACGGAACAGCGGCAGCAGCCAGAGATTCGCTAGCAACGATACGGCCTCCGCCGCTTCGCGCGGGCATTCGCACGCAATGGAGCCGTCGGCGATGCCCTCCTCGATCACTGGCAAGAGACAGCCATCGGCTGACTCGTCAAACGAGCCCTGGTACTGCATCGCCAGTAGACGCGAGCTTTTTACCGGATCCGCCGCAGGATGCATGCGTGCCCATAGCTCAATTTGCGGAACAACGGACTCGGGCGCGTACAGCCGCCTGAGCTTTTGGGCTCCGGTCATATTACCGACGCCAAGCATCGAGCGGCGGTGCTCAACAATCGGAGTCATCGCCCGATCAAACGCGGCGTTGAAAATCTCTTCTTTGCTCTTGAAGTGATGATAGACAGCGCCCTTGGTCATGCCGTCGAGACGGTCAACGATATCTTGAATACTCGTCCCCTCATAACCCTGTGCGCAGAATAGCTCCAGTGCCGCGTCGAGAATCTTCGCGACCGTCTCCTCGGGATATTTATTGCGACCCATAATCCGCCCATCCGCAACGCAAGCCTTATGCCTCATTGCAGCATTTTAACGTTGCGGATGGCAGACGGTCGATTCTACACCGCGGCCGGGCCGTGTTCGCCGGTGCGAATGCGGATGACTTCTTCGACCGGCTCGACCCAAATCTTGCCGTCGCCGACGGCACCGGTGCGGGCGGCATTGCAGATGATGTCGACAATTCCGTCAACGTGCTCATCAGCGCAGATGAGGGTGAACTGCACCTTGGGGATGGTATTGACGAGCAGTTCGTTGCCGCGCACGTATTCCTTCCAGCCATGCTGTGCGCCGCAGCCCTGCACCTGGTTGATGGTCATGCCGCGAACATCGGCAGCAAATAGTGCGTCTTTGAGAACCTCAAGCTTTTCCTGGCGCACGATAGCCGTGATCTTTTTCATGCCAAATCACTCCCTTTGTTAATCCAAGCCACTAAACGATGGATATGCGCTTTCGCCGTGCTGGCTCGCGTCCAGGCCCAGCGCCTCGTCGGCCTCGTCCACGCGCAGGCTGCCGTGGAACAGCTCCTTGACCACTGCGGCGATCACTACGTCGAGCACCAGCACGATAGCGACCGTCACCATAATGCCCAGGACCTGCGAAACAAGCAGCGACGCGTCGCCCGTATAGAGCAGGCCGCCTTTACCGGTCCACGAGAGTTCCGGCACGCAGAACAGGCCCGTGAGCGCGCTGCCCATGGCCCGACAAAGCCCGCGCCCGGCGTGACCACCATAGGCCAGCGACCAGCCGGCAACAATCCACAGCACACCAACTAGGCCAATAGCGCCAAAGCACATAAGCATGGTGTTGATGACATTTTTGCGCCTGGACAGGCCGCCATAGAAAAACGCCAGACCCGGTGTCATTAAAAACACGAGCATGGTGCAGATGAGCATAAACGTTGTCGATCCCGTATCGTACATTCGCTCCCCCTTGGTCGCATGGACGTTGTCGGCGCCCATAATGCGGCCGAGGGGCAACTGGTGTAGACCAGATACGGCGTTGTTAAACGCTGCGTTGTCGAATGGAAACGGTGCCGCAATCTTGGAAACGGCGCGGCAACGGGCGCGAAACGAACGGGAAATACGCAAGCAAGGGAGCCGTGAGCGCGCCCGTCCCAGCTAGCGCCGGAACAGCTCGCGGGCTCGGTCGCGAAGGTCGGTGGCTCGGATGACGCCCTCGTAGCGGTTGATGCGCAAGCGCGGGAAGGCATTAAAGAAGCGCAGGTCGCGACGGCTGAGCGACACGCTCGGCACCGGACGGCTCATGCGCTTGCCGGCAAGGCGACGACTGAGTGACGGACGCGGCATGCTCGGCGCGGCATCGGCCACGCGGCGGGCAGCGAGTGCCAGGCCGCGAGCACCATCCGCGATAAACGTCGGCATCGAAGCCTTCTCGCGCAGGGCATCGAGCGCGGCGTCACCCAGCTCGGCCAGCCACGCGTTAACGGCACGGCTGCGGATGTGCGTCTGTGTCACCGAGTCAATCGTCGATTCGGGAATGCGCTCGAGCATTGAGTCCGAGGCATCGGCAAGCGACTCGTTGATGCGGTCGGCAAGGTCGGCGCGCACGCGCTCCAGCTGATCGGACAGACGCCGCCAGCTCGCCAACGAGCACACCGCGTCAACCATCATCGCGACCGCGACGATAAAGGCGGACAACCGCACAATCAGCACCGGCAGATGGCCAAGCAACCCCAGCAATGCCGGCTCCACTAAACGGCAAATGCACAACGCGCCCAAGCCAAACGCGCAGGCCCAGTACAGGCAGATGCGTCCGTGCAGGTTAAACGGCAGGTGCGAGTAATCCCAAAAGCGCGCACCTGTTGTTTTTTCCAACAAAACGCCTACGCCGTACTCAATCACGCTGCATACGAGCGCCGCGGCAACAAACTGGCTCGAGGCATCCGGAATCCCACGCAGCAAAAGCCAGCAGGCTATGCCGCCCACACCATAGATAGGACAACACGGCCCCAGCAAAAAACCGCTGTTGGCAAAGCGTCCGTGGTTGAGCATGGCGCAGACTGTCGACTCCCACACCCAGCCGCAAAAACCGTAGAAGGCAAACGAGAGCATCAGCGCCGAGAGCGGACAGGCGGCAAGCGTCGCGCCGTCAAATGCCATGTCGATCGCGGTTTCCACCGTCTACCCTCTCCTCTTCTCGCTCGAATCTTTGCTCGAACCGTCACTCGTGCCCTCGTTCAAATCGTTCGCGCCGCCTTTGCGCGGCAGACGGCCGGCGACTGTCTCGCACAGAGCGCACCATTTATCGGCCAGGCACACAATCCATGCCTCGCGACACGTCGGTGGAACCGGTACCAGCGGAAACATATGGCGCACGATGATATTCCGCTCGCGCGGCGTCAGCTCAAAATCTTCCTCGGCACGCGCCAGGGCAAAAAATGGATGCCGAAATCCGTGCAGTCGATGGCTCGGATCGGGGTCGTGCCAATCATAGAGAAAGTAATCGTGCAGCAGGGCCCCGCGCAACAGCGAGGCACGGTCGACCGAAATGCCAGCACGGCCCAAGCACTCGGCAAAGGACAGGCTCGCCCGCGCCACCGAAATCACATGCGCATACACCGTCACGTCGCCATGCTGGATAAACTCGTGCGTCAGGTCCAAGCGGCCCGCCTGGGCCAGCTGACGGGCGGCATAGTCGACCTCGTGCGCGATTTTCTCGGCACGAACGGCATCAGACATGCTGCCTCCTTCCAGCGGCGCTCGGCGGCAAGCCGCGGCCTGCGCGCAATGAATAAAATCATCATCGAATTTACCAGTATGGCATCGGACAAAACGTTTTGCCCCACCAGTTGGCGAATTACCGCGCCGCCGTCACATATCAAACGCCAAAATGTGCGAGACTGTCTTGTGCAATTGTGCCGGCCGAGGGAGTGCCGGCGCACGATTCGCATGGAGTAACCCACAACGATGCTGCTTACGCAAACGACAACGCCCGAGGACGTCAAGGCTCTCGATCGCGCCGAGCTTCCGCTGCTCTGCGGCGAGATCCGCCACGCCATCCTCGAAAGCTCCGCCGCCGTCGGCGGGCACGTTGCCCCCAACCTGGGCGTCGTTGAGCTTACGGTTGCGCTCCATCGCGTGTTTAACTCCCCCATCGACAAGATTGTCTTTGATGTTTCGCACCAGACCTACGCCCACAAGGCGCTGACTGGGCGCGCGTACACTTATATCGACCCGGCACGCTACGGCGAGGCCTCTGGTTTTGCCAATCCTGACGAGTCCGAGCACGACCTGTTCGCCATGGGCCACACCTCCACGTCGGTGAGCCTGGGCTGCGGCTTGGCGCACGCTCGTGACCTGGCGGGCGATGCGTACAACGTCATCACCATCATTGGCGACGGTTCGCTTTCGGGCGGTCTGGCGTTTGAGGGCTTTAACAATGCCGCCGAGCTCGACAGCAACCTGATCATCATCGTCAACGATAACGACCAGTCCATCGCCGAAAACCACGGTGGCCTGTATCGCAATCTGGCCGAGCTACGCGCCAGCAACGGCACCTGTGAGCGCAACGTTTTCCGCGCGATGGGGCTCGACTACTGCTATCTGGACACCGGCAACGATGTGTTGGCCCTGGTCGACACGCTGCAGGAGCTGCGCGATATCGATCATCCCATCGTGCTGCACGTCTCCACCGCAAAGGGCAAGGGCTTTGAGCCAGCCCAGAGCGACCCCGAGCGCTGGCATCATGTGGGTCCGTTTGACATGGCGACTGGGCGCAAGCTCTGCCCGGGCCATCCGAGCGAGCCTGCGCCGCGCACCTATGCCGACATTACGGGCGAGGCGCTCAGCGCCGCCATCGAGCACGATCCGCAGGTCGTGGGCATCACGGCCGCCACGCCCTACATCATGGGCTTTACACCCGAGCTTCGCGCCGCCGCCGGCAAACAGTTCGTCGATGTGGGCATTGCCGAGGAGCACGCCGTGACCTTTGCCACCGCGCTTGCGCGCTCGGGTGCCAAGCCAGTCTTTGGTGTGTACGGCACGTTTTTGCAGCGCGCCTACGACGAGCTGTGGCACGACCTGTGCCTCAACGATGTCCCCGCAACCATCCTGGTGTTTGGCGCATCGATCTTTGGCACCACATCCGAGACGCATCTTTCGTTCTTTGATATTTCTATGCTGGGCGCTCTCCCCAATATGCGTTACCTGGCGCCTTCCTGCATGGAGGAATACCTATCCATGCTGAGCTGGTCGCTCGACCACCGCGAGCATCCCGTGGCGATTCGCGTGCCGGGCATTGGCTTGGTAAGCCGCCCCGATCTTGCGCCTGCCGAGGACGCCGATTACGGCGCCGTTCGTTACAACGTGGTGTGCCAGGGTCGCGACGTGGCCGTGCTCGCGCTTGGCGATTTCTTTGAGCTGGGCGAGCGCGTGGCAAACCGTCTGACTGCCGAGTACGGCATCGAGGCCACGCTCGTCAACCCGCGCTATGCAACCGAGCTCGACCGCGAGTTCCTCGACAGCCTTGCCGCCAAGCATCGCGTTGTCGTCACCCTCGAAGACGGCATCTTGGACGGCGGCTGGGGCGAGCGCGTCGCGTGCTACTTGGCCTGCACGCCCGTGCGCACGCGCACCTTTGGCATCGCCAAGGGCTTCCCCGACCGCTACGACCCCAACGAGTTGCTCGCTCAGAACGGCATGACGGCCGAGAACATGGCCGCCGAAGCCGTTAGGCTACTTAACGAGTAAAAAACCTCCGCAAGGGAAGCACCCCTGCGGAGGTTTTTATTTTCGCGGCGCGATTATCTCAATCTGTAACATCTAGGGCCCGAATTCCCGTCTAACTGTTACAGATCTAGACAAACCGTCTTTGCCCCTGACCTTTGTCTCAATCTGTAACAGAAAGGGAGCTTTTGTCCGCCTAACTGTTACAGATCGAGACATTCGAATCCCCCTAAGGAGATGATCTCGATCTGTAACAGTTACTCGGCAAAAATGGCTGCAGATGTTACAGATCGAGACAAAACAGCAAGGCATGCCGCTGCATCGGCCAGAACCACCACAAAGGTGCCTGTCCCTTTTTGGTAGGTTGAATAACCCATAAGGTAAGTATGTTTCTGAGTTATTTCGTGTTGACCCATTTGAGCGCGATAGGGTATAACTCTACTCAACCGCTAGGGATTTTATTGAGAAAGGTGTTCTACCATGAGCAAGAACCTCTCCCAGCAGGTCGTTCTCGACCGCCGCGGCTTCGTCGCCGCCACCTTCGCAACCGTCGCCGGCCTTGGTCTTGCCGGCTGCTCCGACACCAGCGCCGAGGCCGACAAGGGTTCCGCCGCCGGCTCTTCCAAGAGCTCCGAAGATGCCGAGGCTTCCACCACGCTCGACGCTAAGGCATTCGACAAGCTCGTCGACAACGGCCCCAAGGCCGATGACGATGCCATCGCCGCCAGCACCTGGGCCACGGCCGTCAAGGACGCCGGTGTCTTTAAGATCGGTGGCGTTCAGACCTCCACGCTCTTCTCCCTCCTCAACGAGAAAGACGGTCAGACCCGCGGCTTCGATGCCGGTATCGCACAGCTTCTGTCCAACTACATTCTGGGCGAGAACAAGGTCGAGATCACCCAGGTGACCTCGGACACGCGCGAGTCCGTCCTGCAGAACGGCCAGGTCGACGCCGTCTTTGCCACCTACACCATCACTGACGATCGCAAGAAGCTCGTCTCCTTTGCCGGTCCCTACTACTACACCCAGCAGGCCATCCTGGTGCTCGCCGACAACGACGACATCAAGAGCGTCGACGACCTGGCCGACAAGAACGTCGCCGTCCAGTCCGGCTCCAACGGCCCTGCCATCCTGGAGGAGCTCGCTCCCAAGGCCAGCCAGCAGGAGTTCAAGACCGACGAGGAGGCCCGCCAGGCACTCCAGCAGGGTCGCGTTGACGCCTACGTCATCGACAACAACATGCAGCAGAGCGCCCTAGTCCGCGAGCCCGGTAAGTATAAGATCGCCGGCAAGCCCTTCGGCAGCAAGGAGCCCTATGGCATCGGCCTGCCGCTCGATTCCGACGGCGTCGCCTTCGTTAACGACTTCCTTAAGAAGATTGAGGACGACGGCACCTGGACCGAGCTGTGGCAGATCTGCATCGGTGACCGCACGGGTGACACCAATGTTCCCGAGCTGCCCGAGATCGGCGCCTAGGCAACGCGCCTAGTAACGGCCGCAACGAAACCATACGGAAACGCACGGTGCGCTTTATTGCGCTAAACTGTTTCTTCACTGAGTTGTCGGGGCTTCCGTACACACGGGAGCCCCTTTCCTTATCGGCGGGAGGTCCGCATGAGTCTCTCCGAGCTCTGGTCGCTCTATGGCCAGAACTACATTGACGCGCTGCTCGCAACCTGGGGCATGACGCTTGAGTCGTTTGCCATCGCCATGGTGCTGGCCGTCGCCGTCACCGTGATGCGCGTGTCGCCGCTCAAGCCGCTGCGCGTCTTTGGCGACCTGTATGTCCAGGTCTTCCGTAACATCCCCGGCATTGCGTTGCTCATCATCGTCGTCTACGCATTGCCGCCGCTCAAGGTCGTCCTGCCCTATCGCACCTGCGTTATCGTCGCCACAGTGCTCTTGGGTTCTGCCTTTGGCTCCGAGAACTTTATGAGCGGCATCAACACCGTCGGCGTCGGCCAGGTGGAAGCCGCCCGCTCGCTGGGCATGAGCTTCAACCGCATCCTCGCCAAGATCGTGATTCCGCAGGCACTGCGCTCGAGCGTGCTGCCCATGACCAACCTCTTTATCGCCGTCATGCTCACCACCGCGCTCGGTAGTCAGGTGCCGCTTAAACCGCAGGAGCTCACCGGCGTGGTGAGCTATATCAACACGCGCTCGCTCGGCGGCGTCGCCGCGTTCTTTATCTCGGCGCTCGGCTACCTGGGCACGGCCTTTGTGGTGAGCCACATTGGCAACTACATCGATAAGAAGGTGAGGATCCTCCGATGAGCAAGCACTCCTCTCCCGCGCTCACCATGCGCGATGCGCTCTACGAGGCTCCCGGCCCCAAGATGCGCGCCAAGATTCGCATCGGCACCGCCATCTCGCTGGTTGCCGTCGTCGCACTCGTTGCCCTTGTGTTGCAGCGCTTTTATGTGACCGGCCAGCTTTCGGTTCACTATTGGTATTTCTTTACGCACCTCACCACCTGGAAGTTCCTGCTTGCCGGCTTTGAGGGCACCGTTAAAGTCGCACTCACCGCCGGCGCCATCGCGCTGGTGCTGGGCCTGGCCCTTATGCTCGGCCGCACCAGCGACATCAAACCGCTACAGCTGGTCTGCCGCGTGCTCACCGACTTCTTCCGCGGCGTGCCGAGCCTGCTGTTCATCTACTTCTTCTTTTTGGTGCTGCCCCAGTACAAGATCGCGCTGCCGTCGTTTTGGATGCTCACGCTTCCCGTCGCGCTCGCTGCGGCCGGCGTACTGGCCGAGATCTTCCGTGCCGGCGTCAACGCCGTGCCGCGCGGCCAGGTCGAGGCCGCCCAGGCGCTCGGTCTCTCCAAAGCTAAAATCACCTTTAAAATCGTGCTGCCGCAGGCTATTCGGTTTATCATTCCGTCATTGATTTCGCAGCTTGTGGTCGTCGTCAAAGACACCACCGTCGCCTACGTGGTGAGCTACCCCGACCTCATGCAAAATGCCCGCGTGCTCATTACCAACTACGATGCCCTCGTGTCGGTCTACCTGGTGATCGCGGTCATCTATATCCTCATCAACGTCGCGATCAACAAGGCCGCCGTCTACGTTTCGCACAAGACCGGCGCGACCATCATCCGCTAACGATTTACCATTTCGAGTCATAAGGAGCCGAGCATCATGGCACAGAGCACCTCATTCACCGGCAATCAGCCGCTGATCGAGCTCAGGCACGTCGATAAGCACTACGGCGATCTGCACGTCCTCAACGACATCAATCTCTCGGTCGACCGCGGCGAGGTCGTCGTCGTGATCGGCCCCTCGGGCTCGGGCAAGTCGACCATGTGCCGCACCATCAATCGCCTGGAAACCATCGACTCGGGCGAGATCCTCATCGAGGGCGAGCCCTTGCCGCAGGAAGGCAGAGACCTTGCCCGCATGCGTGCCGAGCTGGGCATGGTGTTCCAACAGTTCAACCTGTTTGCACATATGACGGTACTGCAGAACGTCATGCTGGGACCGGTCGATGTGCTGGGCGTCTCCAAGGACGAGGCCCGCGAGCGCGCCATGGACCTGCTGAGCCGCGTAGGCGTGGCCGAGCAGGCCGACAAGGTTCCCGCACAGCTTTCGGGCGGCCAGCAGCAGCGCGTGGCCATCGCCCGTTCGCTCGCGATGCAGCCCAAGGCCATGCTCTTTGACGAGCCCACAAGTGCCCTCGACCCCGAGATGATCAATGAGGTGCTCGAGGTCATGGTGCGCTTGGCGCAGCAGGGCATGACGATGATCGTCATTACGCACGAGATGAACTTTG
The DNA here is from genome assembly GCF_003475205.1 of Collinsella sp. AF36-3AT. NCBI lineage: Bacteria > Bacillati > Actinomycetota > Coriobacteriia > Coriobacteriales > Coriobacteriaceae > Collinsella > Collinsella sp. AF36-3AT. The sequence goes on from NZ_QROZ01000001.1 coordinate 462,991, forward strand.
CCCGCCGCGTGGCCGACCGTGTCGTGTTTATGGCCGATGGCCAGATTGTAGAGACCGGCACGCCCGACGAGTTCTTCGACCATCCCCAGACCAAGCGTGCCCAGGACTTCCTCAACTCCATCAAGGGCCACTAGCCCAATTGCCATATCCGCTCGCCATGACCATCCAAACTCGAAAGCAGCACCTATGATCGGAACTCGCACTTCATCGTCCTACACCCCGCACGTCGACGTCGATCCCGCCGACCGCCCGCTCATCCTCGTCGCGCCGCGCTGGGAAGAGGCGAAGCCGTTTTTAAGCGAGACGCTCTCCCCCAACGAGGAAATCGCAAGTGTCTTTGTCGATGCCATCCTTGCCGCCGGCGGCCTGCCGCTGCAGATGTCCATCACCGAGGACATTGAGGTCATCCGCCATTACGTCGATATCGCCGACGGCATCGCCATTCCCGGCGGCCCCGATGTCAATCCCAAACGCTGGGGCGACGAGCGTCCTTACGATCCCACGCTGTGCTGCGAGATTCGCGACCGTTTTGAGTTTAAGCTGGTTAACGAGGTGCTCCGCGCCAAAAAGCCGCTCTTTACCACCTGCCGTGGCACGCAGTTGCTCAACGTCGCCACTGGCGGCACCCTGTGCATGGACGTGCCGAGCCTGGGCGCTCGCGAGGGCCGCACGCAGTGGCGCCATACCCACGTGCTCAACGACCCCGTGCATCCTGTCGAGGTCGTGCCGGGCTCGCTGCTGGAGCGCGCGGTTGGCGGGCACAGGCTCATCCAGACCAACTCGGCACATCACTGCTGCGTCGACCGCCTGGGCAAGAGCACGCGCCTGGTCGCCAAGGCAACCGATGGCGTACCCGAGTGCATCGAGGTCGAGGGCCAGCCGTTCTGCCTGGGCGTGCAATGGCACCCCGAGTACACCTGGCAAACGCTCGAGACCGACTTTAACCTGTGGAAGTCGTTTGTCGAGGCAGCAGCTAAGGTAAAGCAGGCCCGCTAGCTCGCGAACCACTCAGGTTAAAGCCTCCTAAGCCGGGGGGGCGGACACCAACTACGGTGCCCGCCCCCTGTATTTGATACGCTCGGTATGTTCATCCCTCACAAACAATCAAAGAAATCTCGACCGCAATTGGTCGACGGTCAAGCAAATGGCAAGAACGCTTGCTACGTTAATCAGGCAGTCAATTAAAATCGAGGTGCATTGACTATCCTCCAACGGGGTCACGCCGCAAATCCACATGAGCATCGAGGACGGAAACGGAAGCATGGAATTGGCTCCGACCTGTATGTAGATCGTTACGACGTTGACAAGCAACAGCATGCCAATAGGACCGAAGCCGGATCCAAAATAGGAAACAACGATCACGCAAGAGACCACGTATGCAAGGCAGACCGCACTCGCCAGAAGAAGTCGATCGCAAAACATATTCAGGTTGAAATACTGTTGAGCATCCAAAACGATTGCGCAGTTAAGACAGTACAAAACGACACTTGACAGGATAAACGCGCCCAATAGGGCGAAAGAAGACAGCATCGCTCGCGCAACGGTAACGCACGCCCGCTTCCCTCCCCGAGCCTCCGACAGCCCCCACGGTTCCTCGACAAAGCCCGAACTGACAAAGCGCGGCACAATACAAGCCGCGATGAACGGAAAGAACAATGCATGAGCCAACGGGGCTACGTTGAACAGCAGACCGCGAAAAACCTCTGCATTACCAAATAGAAGGACATCCTCCGCCGATAGCCGAAGCGTCGGGTCTGGGAAGAAGCCCAAGAAACTGTTCTCACGGAGGCTGCAGAACCACATCGGGAAAGAATTAAGCTGCAATACCACCATGCACGCATAAATTACCGGGATTAAGGCGTACGTCCATTTACTCACGTGCTTCAATTCTGAATGGAGGAATCTTTTAATCTGACGAGCCATTGAGCACACCCCCAGCACGAAAGCTCACGAGAGCGTAAATCAATACCGATAAACAGCTGGCTGCCACGCCATAGCCCAGAAGCGCCAGTTGCCCCATATCGCTATACCCAAGGGCGCATCCGACTCCAAGGTACGGCCCAGGAAGGAAGAAGATCCATCGCAAGGATGGTATAGGTGCCTGAAGGAAGGCTCCGTAGAGCGTCAAGCTCATGACAAATCCGATTATTATTGCAGCCCCGCTCAATACAGCGCTGCCTGTAATCCGATAGATGGTCACCGTCTCCAGCGCAACCGATATCACCAATACGGTGTTGACTATCATTGCAGGCAAAAATGCAGCCAGCATGCCATGCGCGTAGCTATGCCCTCCACGTATTATGGCTATTGCAAACAGAAGAAAGCAAAGCGCACTATATGCTGCGCCAATTATTAAAGCAGACGAAAGCGCATGAGCTAGAGCCCCATAAAAGCGGGTAAGACCTCTTGCTGAAGAAATTCGGTATCCCTCTTCATAGCCGTGCTCCTGTAAAATCGCCAGGCAAACGATGAGTGGAACGAACAGAGAGGTGCCGGCAAAAGCACTGCGCACAAGGGACTCATCGGGTGCAGAAGGATCGATTACATTCCAGAAGAAACCAATATCCTCCCCAAAAACGCTATTGCCAAAGGCGAGCAACGTTGTTCCGTTTTTTAGAAAGACACCGAAGAGAAGGCCGAACGCCAGCATAAGCGCAAGACCAAGCTTCGCCGGAAACATCCTGTACAAACGCATCATATCTGCCTTTATGGGATGGATCGCCCGCTTCATAGCGAGACCGCCTTCATCAAGCGCCTGTAATACTCTTTTAAGGACGACGCCTCATCCCTTATGATGTCCATCGATTCCTTTTTCAGCAGTTCGCCGTCATGAAGAAACAGGCAGCATGTTGCAACCGATGCCAGCTCATCCAAGTCGTGGCTAGAAATAAGCATGGTTTTGCCCTGTTCTTGATTCAATCGACCGATAAGGGCCCATATACTCTCGATGCCCAGCGGGTCCAACCCGTTTGCTGGCTCATCAAAAATAAGCAGATCAGTGTCACCCAATAAAGCCGTAGCTATATCCAGTCGCCGTTTCATTCCCAGAGAAAAACTGCTCACGCTCTTTTTCTCATCGACGTCCAGCCCGACCAGGCCCAAGACGCGAGGAACCTCACGCTTCTCATCGAGCCCCCATTCCGCACATCGGATCCGAAGGTTCTCAGCCGCACTGAGAGATTGGTATGCTCCGCAGGAATCTGGCACATAGCCGACACGCGTCCGCATCAGGCTCAGCTCTTTTTTCGACTTGCCTCCAAAGAGCTCCACGCTCCCCGACGATGGCTCACAGAGGCCCAGCACTATTTTAATAAGCGTGCTTTTGCCCGCCCCGTTTGCACCAACAAGGGCACAAAGCTCAGACTGATCCACCTCGAAGGAAACGTCATGCAAAACGCGCCGTTTCCCGTAGCGCTTTGACACCCTTGATAGCCTTATCGTTGATGCGTTCATTGGCCTCCCGTTCCGCTTGATAGCAAAACCGCTCATATCGTTCCTTCTTTACTTTATCGTTTTACATAATTGTTATTGTTTTTCGATAACACATATTTGTCAAGATAATCTAAAAGAAAGAACCCGTGTTAGACACGGGTCCCTTCACGCTGATATTTCGTTTTAGTTGTTCGCCTTAAGCTACTCGTCGCTCAAATCGACAGCAAAGACTGATGTCGGAAGCGACGCCTCATTGCCTCCGCCGTCCCGCATCTGCCTCACAACGTTTTTTGCACGCTCAACAATAAGCTCCTCAAGCTCTTTCTCACTCACGCGCTGAATAATATCTCCAGGTTGACAATCAAGCTCATCACAGATATCGAGGAGCGTCTTTAGGCGAATAGCTTTTATCTTTCCGTTTCTAAGCTTTGAAATATTAGCCGGAGTATGCCCCGTCGCCCGAATCAGATCAGCACTGGTCTTTCCGGTCTTAAGCAGCTGCGTCTCAAGCTCGATGATGAGATAGCTCATGTTTCCTCCTACACAAGCTCGTCAGACTGCTCTTGGAGCAGCGAGGCATAACTCCAGATCGCCGAGATAAACAAACAGACAACTGCGCCGATAAACGACCCCGCATCAAAGGTAGCGCCTTGGCAAATCTCAATAACGAAGGAATGAGGCACGATGTAAAGCTCCAGTCCGCCAATGGTGAGATTGACCGATCCATAGGCACCAACAAGCGAAACCGCGGCGTTAACAGCAAAGGCAAGCGCGAGAACACGGATAAGCCGCACATGCGTCTTGGTAAAGGGCGAGACGCCTCGCGAGATGTTACGGCTGATCCCGCACAAAACGACAAGCGAAATACCCACGACGAGTGCCAGGCACAGTCCGCTTGGGATAACGATGCACCCGCCATTGAGAAGCGTCACGACACCGAAAGAATCGACAGAAGCAACGTTTGCAACCGCATACCAGATCACGTAAACAACCAACGCGGCAAAAGCGACGAGCATCCCTGCAAAAACGGTTGCCATGCAAAAACCAAGCTTCCTGATTTTTTCGCCCGCCTTGGCCATACGCTGAACGCTGTTGGACATACACTCACCCTCATCGACTCTATCGTTATTCGAACAGTTTATCGAACAACGATATGGATTGCATGCGGAAAGCCCCGCCAGTGCGCATAGGCCATTCACTAATCAGAAGAGATGAGCGTGGATTTTTGGACACGTATCGAACGAGCGTGGATAATCTCCCACTTTGAGGCCGCCACCGGGCCTAAAACGGGAGATTATCCACGCTCATAGTCATCAAGGCTCACAGCCTCTTACTCGGCCGCCTCGCGCAGGGCCGACATCGTAGCCGCATATTGCTGCTGCAGCGCATGCATTCCCTCGCGAGCGCCGTCAACGGCATCGGCGCCGCGCAGCGCTTCCGTCACCACGACCGCCGGCTCGTACAGATTGTTGAATCCCAGGTTCTGGCTCACGCCCTTGAGCGTGTGCGCTGCCATAAACGCACTCTTGGCGTCTCCTGCCGCCATGGCAGCCTCCAGCTTGTCCATGCTCTCGTCATCCAAAAACTTGAGGGCAAAGCGGGCAAGCATTTCCTCGCCCATCAGCCGAGCGCACGCATCGTCATAATTAGCGCCGATCTTCTCATACGCCTCACGCATGGAAATCATGGATTAAAAACTCCTTTGATCAAACTAAATCGTGGGAAACGCGACGACGTCGGCGGGGCGTGCCAACGTCTCGGCAATTTGGTCTTGCACCTCGAGCAGGCAATCGAGCAGCAGCGGGTTAAAGGTGCCGCACTTACCGTCCAGGATCATCTGGATTGCCTCCTCGTGCGGGATAGCGTCCTTGTACACGCGCACACTCGTCAGTGCATCGTACACGTCGGCCACCGAAACCACCTGCGCGGCGATGGGGATATCGTCGCCCTTGAGGCCATCGGGATAACCCTTGCCGTCCCAGCGCTCGTGATGCCAACGCGCAATCTGGTACGCATATTCCATAAGCGCATTGCCGGCGTGATGGCTACCCAGCTCAAGCAGCATATCGGCGCCGATCGTGGTATGCGTCTTCATGATCTCGAACTCCTCGGGCGTAAGGCGTCCGGGCTTGTTGAGAATCGCATCGTCAATCGACATCTTGCCGATATCGTGCAGCGCCGAAGCCAGGGCGATCGTGGAGCGTTCCTCATTGTCGAGGAAGATCGTGCCGCTACGCTGGACCAGACAGCCAAGCAGCAGCTCGGTCAGCTTCTCGATGTTCGTAACGTGCCTGCCGCTCTCGCCGTTGCGAAGCTCCATGACGCCAGCCATGATGTCGATGAGCATGCGACTGTTCTTGACGCGCTCGTTGTACTGCTGGGACAGCAGGCTCGTCAGGCGGCGCTGTTTGGCGTACAGGCGGATGGTGTTGTTTACGCGGCGGCGCACGATACGGGAGTCAAACGGGCGGTTGATATAGTCTGAGGCGCCCAGCTCGTACGCGCGCAGAACCATATCATCGGAATCTTCACTCGAAATCATGATGACAGGCAGATTGTCGATGCCCGATCGGCGCGACAGATCGGCCAGTACCTCAAAGCCGCTTATGCCCGGCATGACAATATCCAGCAGCACGAGCGACAACTCATCGCCATAGCGGTCGACCATGTCGAGTGCCGTACGACCGTTGTCGGCCTCGAGGATGCAATACTCGTCCTTGAGCATCTCGTTGAGAATGACTCGGTTCATCTCGGAGTCATCGACAATAAGCACCAAAGGCTTTTCGCTTTGGAAAGCCTCGATGGAATCGGCGTCGGTCACGACCGTACCGGCTTTTGCCTTAGCGCGGCTCAATAACTGGACAGCGCGGCCAACGCCCTCATCGACCGTCTCGCCATGAATGCGAACACCACCAACACATGCCGTCAAGCTCACGTACTCATGGCCCGGAATAATCGTGGAACGAACGGCATCGGACACCTGATGCAGGCGACGGGTGAAGTCATCGGAGGGAGTATTGGGCATGACAACCACAAACTTGTCGCAGCCATAGCGCACAAGCTCGTCAGTCGAACGGATTCCGCTGCGTATGGCTGTCGCCACAGCACCGAGCGCAAGGTCGCCGGCATGACGGCCACATGTATCGTTGAAGACCCTAAAATCATCAAGGTCGATCATCGCAACGCCGGCATTCATGCGGACGCTTCGGAGCTTTTCCTCGTAATATCGGCGATTGCGCACACTCGTCAGCACGTCGGTGTAGACAAGGTCCTCTTCTGCGGCCTCTTGCTCATCGATCGGACGCACCATCAGCAGGACATGAGGCTCGCCCTCGACCTTCAGAGGGCGCAGGCGAGCGCGGTACTCAGTACCATCATTGAGCAGCTGCTCCGACACCTCATCGGAGTCTGCCAAGGCCTCAAGACTTGACTGACGCAGACAAGGGCAGCGATCGCCGGCGAGCAGGCAGTTAGGCTCGCTCTTAATCTGATCGGCCGACAGCAAACGTACCACGGGGTAGGTCTTCGCGACACGGGCGACCTCGGCGGCAGCCTCCTCATCGGTTAGATTGACCTCGTGATTATTGAGCATATGGGGCCCTTTCGATAGTTTCGCATGGTAGCGGTGGGTTCCAAATGGTACAAGGGTAACACCTTGTCGATGCAGGTAAGTACGTGAATGCTGTTACATTTTTATGAGTTGGCAGGCGGCGCGATTGAAGTCGCAGACGTGAGGTTTTGAGCACATTTGTTAACACGGCCGAAACGTTTGCGGGTGAAGCCTGCTTTGGCCATTGCGGGTGTTAGAGCCCCAGGATGCCACGGACAGCCCGGGCAGCCGCTGCCGGGCGATCGCGCAGACCGTTATGCGCGCCCGGAATCGTCACGAGAGGGCAATCGAGATATTCGGCAGCCGCTCGCGTACCAGCCTCGCGGGGCGTGCCAATCGAGAGCTCGCCCAGGAGCACGGCGGCCACCGTTTTTGACGCGCGAACGCTATTCCAATCGGGAACGCAGGTCATAGTAATCCCGTATTCGTTCGCCATAAAGCAACGACCATTGCGCAGGGCATGTTTGACTTCCGCTTCGGTCGTCCCAGGAGCCTCGGGGTCCAAGTCGCCGAGGGCTCCCAAGAAAAGCCGGAGCGCCCTTGAAACCTTTCCAGCCGCAATCATATCGAGCAAAACCGGAGCTGCGCCCATACCGACGCCTTCGGCCGACACAGCCGGCTCATGCAGAATCGTACGGGCGACGAGATGGGGTTCGGTGCGGAGAAGCTCCAGCGCCACCAACGTACCGGCGCTATGCGCAAGCACATTTGCCGGAGCGCCAACGTGTTCGATCACGGCTTGCAGGTCGGCGGCCTGAGCGGCAAGATCATAGCTGCCGTCTGCCGCATCGCTGCTGCCACCGCAGCCGCGGCGGTCGTAGGCAATTACGCGGTAGTTGCGGCTGAGCTCACAAGCGATACCGTCAAAAAATGTGCCGTCGACACAAGCACCGTGCACGCACACCAAGGCAGGAGTATCAGGCGACACATCCGGGCCGGCATATTCGCGACAGGCAATCGTGGTGCCCGCGTTCTCGACCGTAAAATCCATGTTGTGCCCCCATCATCAATGCTCATCCAGTTGCACGTCAGTGCGGTTGGATGGACCCGCATTGCCTTACGCCTTGTTAACAGATTAACTGTACCCGACCCGAGGCTTTTCATGGCACGGCATAATGAGCGACGTGAAAAAACGAAACTTGTAAAGCAAGAGCCCACACCTTGCTTTGGAGCCGATGCTATGCTTAGGCACAATTGTCTTGAGGAGCATATGCCTATGTCTACGTTTTTGAATGCCAGCCCCATCTTTGGGCCCGTTCGCAGCCGTCGCCTTGGCCTCTCGCTCGGCGTCAACATGATGCCGGCCAGCGGCAAAATCTGCACGTTCGACTGCATTTACTGCGAAAACGGCCTCAACGCCGAGCGCCCCTGTCATGAGCCGTACAACACGGCTGCCGTGGTACTCGACGCGCTCGAGGCAAAGCTGCGCGAGATGGCAGCCGAGGGCGAGCTCCCCGATGTGATCACGTTCGCAGGCAACGGCGAGCCCACCGCCGCACCGGAGTTTCCGCAGGCCATCGCCGGCGCCGTCGCGTTGCGCGACGAGCTTGCCCCAAACTCCAAGATCGCCGTGCTCTCCAACGGCACGCGCGCCGACCGCCCCGAAGTGCACGACGCGCTCATGATGGTCGACGACAACATCCTCAAGCTCGATATCGTCGACCCGGCGTTTATCCAGCTGCTCGACCAGCCCGTTGGCGCCTACGACGTCGAGCACCAGATCGAGACGTTCGCAAGCTTTGACGGTCACGTTATTATCCAGACGATCTTTTTGACCGGCGAGTATCAGGGCAAGCCCATCGACAACACCGGCGAGGAGTACGTTGCCCCCTGGCTCGCGGCACTTGAGCGCATTCGCCCACAAGAAGCGACCATCTACACGGTGGCGCGCGAGACGCCGGTCGCCGGCCTTGCCAAAGCTGCGCCCGAGGTGCTCGACGCCATTGCCGCGCGCGTACGCGCCCTCGGCATCCCCTGCCAGGTGAGCTACTAGCGAAACCACGCAGCAGCTAGTGCCCGCCATCCCGCTCCATCAGTTGCGGTGATATAGTTCCTATTTATGCTGTTAAACCGCTTAAATCGGAACTATATCACCGCAACTTTTATGGACGCGTGGGTGGGCTATACTAGCTGCGAATGAAAGGAAGTTAGCCATGTTTGACAACGGACCCGTGCCCGGCCGCAACGATGCTTGCTGGTGCGGCAGCGGCAAAAAATATAAGAAATGCCATAGCGCCTTCGACGAGCGCCTCGAGCGCCTGTGGGAAGAGGGCTGGGAGGTTCTGCCCCGCACACTCTACAAAACGCCCGCCGATATCGAAGGCATTAAGCGTTCGGCCGCCATCAACGTGGGCGTGCTCGACTACGTGGGCGAGCACATCGCCGCGGGCATGACCACCAACCAGATCGACCAGATGATCTACGACTACACCATCGAGCACGGTGGCACGCCGGCCGACCTCAACTATGAGGGCTATCCCAAGAGCGTATGCACCTCGATCAACGATGTGGTCTGTCACGGCATCCCCTGCGATACGGACGTGCTGCACGAGGGCGATATCATCAACGTGGACTGCTCCACGATTCTGGACGGCTACTTTAGCGATTCGAGCCGCATGTTCTGCATCGGCGAGGTCTCGGCCGAGCGCCAGCGCCTAGTCGACGTGACCCGCGCCAGCGTGGAAGCGGGCCTGGCCGCCGTCAAGCCGTGGCTGCCGCTCTCTGTTATGGCCGAGGCCGTGCAAAAGACGGTCGAGGACGCCGGTTTTAGCGTGGTGTGCGAGTACGGCGGACACGGCATTGGCAAGGAGTTCCACGAGGACCCGTTTGTAGGCTTTACCACCGAGGCGCCCGATGTGGACACCATCATGGCTCCGGGCATGGTCTTTACCATCGAGCCCATGGTCAATGCCGGAGCGCCCGACATCAAGATTAGCAAGGATGACGGTTGGTGCGTGCGCACCAAGGACGGCAGCGATTCGGCCCAGTGCGAGGTACAGCTCGTGGTGACCGAGGACGGCTACGAGCTGCTGAGCTGGTAGCCGCGGATGCGCCGGATGCTGACGGGCACGCTCGTCTTGCACCCGGCGTTTTATTTGAACGTTTTGCCTGATACAACCTGCCAAAATAAACCTGTCCCTTTTTGGCAGGTCGAGCGGAAAGGACTGCTTGTGAACATCCTGGTTTTGCTGCCCGTCAACGACCGCCATCGCGCAATTCTTGAGTCGAGCGCTCCGGGCGAGGACTTTATCTACACGAGCTCCGACGCCGCCACGCGCGAGCAGGTCGCCGATGCCGACGTGATCCTGGGCAACATCGACCCTGACATGCTCACGGCATGCGAGCATCTCCAGCTGTTGCAATTGCAGACCGCCGGCTATGACGACTACCTTGCCGCCGGCACCGTGCCGGCCGACGCCAAGCTGTCTTGCTCGATCGGCGCCTACGGTCAGGCCGTAAGCGAGCACATGTTTGCCATGGTGCTGTCAATGATGAAGCACCTGCCCGGCTACCAGGACCTGCAGCGCGAACATCGCTGGGAGGATTTAGGTCCGGTCACCTCGCTCAAAAACGCCAACGTGCTGGTGCTGGGCGCGGGCGACATTGGCGGCCACTTTGCCACGCTCTGCCGCAGCATGGGCGCGCACGTCCGCGGCATCAAGCGCCATCCGCTCGTCTACCCCATTGTGTTTGAGGACATGGACGGCATGGACGCCCTGCCCGAGCGCCTGGCCGAGGCCGACGTCGTCGCATCCTTTATGCCCAGCACACCCGAGACCCGCGGCCTGGCGAACGCCGAGTTCTTCGCCGCGATGAAGCCGGGCACCTTCTTTGCCAACGGCGGCCGCGGCGATCTTGTGGTCGCCGACGACTTGGTTGCCGCCCTGGAGTCGGGACATCTTGCCGGCGCTGCGGTCGACGTCACCGACCCCGAGCCCCTGCCTGCGACAAGCCCCCTGTGGGATGCGCCCAACATGCTCATCACGCCGCACGTCTCCGGCTGGTTCCACCTGGCAGCCACGCTCAACAACGTGGTCGACATCGCCGCGGAGAATCTGCGTCACCTGCAGGCCGGCGAAACTTTACGTTGTTGGATCGAGCACTGATTTGTTCCGGCGTTTTACCAAACGCCGGAACCCCTCGACGCTGCGCTCTTAGGTTCCGCCGTTCTAACGAACGGCGGACCACTCGACGCTGCGAGCCCGCCGTTTGGCCAATCTGCCGTTCAATTTCAAAGGCGCGACCAGAAGGTCAGCGCCTTTTCATTTCACGGCACCTTGGCTCAAACGGCGGGCTCTCGCTGGCGTGCGCTCTACCTGCGGCGTTTCGCTGGCATCGGCTTCATCTGCAAGCCTTAGCAGTTCCGTCTTGCCGTTGGCGTTGTGGCATTTGCCCAGATAAAACCTGCCAAAATAAACCTGTCCCTTTTTGGTAGGTTTGGCGCAATGGGGTCAGGTTGGCTTGCGCCATACCGGTAGTTCTGTCTGCGACACTCTCGCCAAAGTGATATCAAACATACATCTAGCGTTTTCGACACTTCGCTTATTAGAGCCAGTCCGTCTCCTCGTCATAGCGGTCCGAATAGGCGTTACGCTTGAGTTCTTCAGCACTCGTTGGTCGCGCCTTGGACACGTCGACCCCTGACTCATGGCAAGCGGCGACGAACAGCTGTAAACCCCGATCAATAAGCTGAGCCCCACGCTCGGCCTTCATTTCTTCGGCTCGCATTTAGAGTTCCACGCTTTCGGCGCCGTTGATGGTTAGGTTGCGCTCGTAGAAGGCGGTGAGGGCGCGGATGGCGTACATCACGTCGCGCACGCCGCCGGTCTCGTAGCTCGAGTGCATGGCAAGCTGCGGCAGGCCCACGTCCACGGCATGCATGCTCGCCTGCATATTGGACAGATTGCCCAGGGTAGAACCGCCGGCCATATCGCTCTTGTTGGCAAAGGCCTGCGTGGGTACGTCAGTGTCATCGCAGATGGCCTGGAACACCGCGCGACTAAAGGCATCGGTGCAGTAGTGCTGGTTGGCGGCCTCCTTGATGACGATGCCGCCGTTGAGCACAACCTGGTTGCGGGCGTCGCACTTCTCGGCGTGGTTGGGGTGCACGGCATGCGCGTTGTCGCAGCTCACGAGCATCGAAGCGGCAAGCGCACGGTGGTACGACTCGTCGTCAAAGCCCAGCGAGCCGTTAATGCGGCGCAGTGCATCGGCCAAGAACGTCGACATGGCGCCCTGCTTGGTCTCGGAGCCAACCTCCTCATTATCAAAGCAGCAGAAGACCGAAACGTCGTGCGCGTTCTCGGCACCCAAAAATGCCTGCAGCGAGGTGTAGGCGCAGGCCAGGTCGTCGAGCTTGGGCGTCGAGATAAACTCGTCGGCCCAGCCCCAAATGCGCGCATCCTGACGATTGACCAGGAACAGATCGCGGCCCAAAATTTGCTCGGGCTCAACGTCCAGTTCGTCGGCGATCAGGGCGTCAAAGTCGCCTTGCTTAAGGTCACCGGCACTGATGAGCGGGCACAGGTCGACGGCGCGATTGGGAGCAAAGCCCTCGTTAACGCCGCGGTTCATATGGATGGCAAGGCTCGGGATGATGGCGACTTCGCGCTCGGTGGCAAGCAGGCGGCTCTCAATGCGGTCACCCTCGCGCACCAGCACGCGGCCCGCGAGCGCCAGCGGGCGATCGAACCAGGTGTAGTCGATCATGCCGCCGTAGGCCTCGGTGTTCAGACGCAATGTCTCGCCTGCGCCATCGAGCTCGGGCACAGCCTTGACCTTAAACGTCGGCGAGTCGCTGTGCGACGCCGTCAGCTGAAAATGATAGTCACCGGCAACGCCGCCCTCGCCCCACGTCGCGGCCAGGTCCTCGCCCACTTTAAAGGCAACAACGCTCGAGGTGTTGCGTTGCGTGTAATAACGCCCGCCCGGCTCGATGTCCCACGCCGCGTTCTCGGGCAGGTAGGTAAAACCCGCCTCGTCGAGCTCGGCCATAATGGTCGCCGCCATATGAAACATGCTGGGGCATGCCTCGATAAAGTCGATAAGGTCGTTAGCGGCCTCGATATCGTCGGCCGTCACATGCGCGCGCTCGGGCGTTTCCTGATCCGTCATGCTCTCCCCTTTCGCTGGGTTGATGGTCCCCTCCAGCATACCCCGCCGCGCCAGCGCCGCACTCTTCATTCCGTGCTTAATTCCGCGCCGCTCACCAAGTTGAGCCATCATGCCCGCGCTCCTTTTGCGACAATTGCGCTAACAGGACGAGAGGAGCCGTCATGAAGCCACGTAACATTGCCATCGCCTGCGGTGTCGCGGGTGTCGCCGTCGGCCTTGCCGCTGCCACCGGTATCGTTTATCACAAGCAAATCAAGTCCGCTGCGTCGCTCAAACGCTTGACCGGCTACGCGGATGGCTATGACCTGTACGCAATCGACATCGCCTACGACTACGATCTTGATCGCATCATCGCCGCTGGCGTGTGCGACGACCAGGCCTACATCGATGCCGTGGTGGCGCAGGTGCTGCCCGGTGTGCCGGCACATGTCCAGGCGCCCCAGTTTGCCTGCAGCGCTTTTGTCGCCGTAGATGTCGAAGGCCGCGTGCGCACCGGTCGCAATTACGACTTTAAGGACGACACCTCGGCGCTGCTGGTGCGCAATCACCCGCGCGACGGCTATGCCTCCATCGGGTTTGCCGCCCTTAACAACCTGGGCGATAACACTCCGCTTGACTCCGTCGCCGGACGCGCCGCCGCACTCATGGGCCCGTTTGCCCAGCTCGATGGTGTTAACGAATGTGGCGTGTCCATTGCCGTACTCACCCTGGATTCCAAGCCCTGTGACCAGGACACGCAACGCCCCGTCATCAATACCTCGCTCGCCATCCGTCTGGTGCTCGACCGTGCCGCCACCACGCAAGAAGCTGTCGACCTGCTTTCCGCCTACGACATGCACGCCATGGCAGGACGCGATTACCACTTCTTTGTCAACGACGCCGCCGGTGACGCGCGGGTGGTGGAGTGGGATCCGCGCGATCCGGACCGCACTTTCAAAGCGACTCCTGTGCGCCAGGTTACGAACTTCTATGCCTGCTATGACGACGAAGTGCTGCCCAACCAAAAGAATGGCGAGCTGGGCCATGGTAAAGAGCGCGCCGTCGCAATCGCCGGTGTCCTTGACGCCCATGCCGGCGCCCAAGATGAGGCAGTCGCTTGGAAGGCCCTACGCGCTGCAGCGCAAGAGCCCAATCCGGAAGACATCACCAGCAACACGCAGTGGTCGGTCGTCTTTGACAACACCGAGCCCGCTGCCGCCATCACGCTGCGCCGCCACTGGGGCGACGTCGACGCCTTCGCACTGTAAGGAGCCAGGCCCGTCGACCTTACGCTCGCCTGACGTTGCTTACATTTCTATACGCTTGAGCTAACACGTTTTACCCCCGTATCAACAGTGTGCGGGGGTAAACTTATGCGCATGTTATAACTTGCCCGGAAGGATTCATCATGCTTAGGATCGGTCTTCTTACCAGTGGCGGCGACTGCCAGGCGCTCAACGCTACCATGCGCGGCATTGTCAAAACGCTTATGACCAATAGCGAAGAGCCTATTGAGATCTATGGTTTTGAGGACGGCTACCAGGGCCTTATCTACAGCAGGTTCCGCGTCATGACGCCCGCCGATTTTAGCGGCATCCTCACCCGCGGCGGCACCATCCTGGGCACGAGCCGCACGCCGTTCAAGCGCCTGGACATTCCCGAGGCCGACGGCGTCGAGAAGGTGCCCGCAATGGTCCACACCTATCATAAGCTGCAGCTCGACTGCCTGTTTATGCTGGGCGGCAACGGCTCCACCAAGACCGCCAACCGCCTGCGCGAAGAGGGCCTCAACGTTATCGCCCTGCCCAAGACCATCGATAACGACACCTGGGGCACCGAGTTGACGTTTGGCTTTACGAGCGCCATCGACGTCGCCACCAAGTGCATCGACGACATCCACACCACTGCCTCGAGTCACGGCCGCGTGTTTGTCATCGAGATCATGGGCCACAAGGTCGGTTGGATTCCGCTGTATGCCGGCGTCGCGGGCGGCGCGGACGTCATCCTGATTCCCGAGATCCCCTACGACATGGACAACGTCATCAAGACCATCGAGCATCGCATGGAGACCGGCAGCCGCTTTACCATCGTAGCCGTCGCCGAGGGCGCTATCTCCAAGGAGGACGCGGCGCTGTCCAAGAAGGAGTACAAGAAGAAGCTTGCCGAGCGCACGAGCCCGTCGATCGTTTACGACATCGCCAAGGAGATCGAGGCCAAGACCGGTCGCGAGACCCGCGTCGCCATCCCCGGCCACACGCAGCGCGGCGGCCAGCCCGACGCCCAGGACCGCATCTTTGCGACCCAGTGCGGCGTCGAGGCAGCGCTCGGCTGCCTACGCGGCGAGTTTGGCTACATGATTGCCCTGCGTGACGGCAAGATGTGCCACATGCCGCTCGAGGAGGTCGCCGGCAAGCTCAAATATGTCGACCCCCAGAGCGATCTGGTGCGCGAGGCCAAGGCGCTGGGCATCAGCTTCGGCGACGAATAGCCTCGGCCGAAACTGCTCTCATCGGAGACCCCAGGGCTTACATCCCAAATCGTCCTCGGACATGTCAGGACCCCGCCGTGCGCTTCGCGCGGCGGGGTCCTTCCGTCCTGCGGAAAGATTTGGGATGTAAGCCCTGAGGCCTCCTGCGGTAACTAGGGAGGCCGAGGCTATTCGTCTTCTTGCTGCGGGTGCGTGGGCTGAGATTTTGGGATGTTGCAGGCTCTTAGCTGAGAGTAGCACTGACATTTGTCCTGAAATGGCTGGTCGTTAGGGGTTGCTACCGGTAGTTGCGGTAGGGTTGGGGCAGATTCTAACTAGAAATGGTGGTCGCTACCGGTTGTTCTCGGCATACTCGGCTCATTCGATTCGACCATCAAACGAAAGGAACCACCATGGATCTTGCGATGGCACAGCGCCTCGTCGATCGCCGTAAAGCTGCCGGCCTTTCTCAGGAGGCGCTTGCTGCCCAGCTGGGCGTAAGCCGCCAGGCTGTTAGTAAATGGGAGCGCAGCGAGTCCTCACCCGATACCGATAACCTCATTGCGCTCGCCGCGCTGTATGACGTGTCGTTGGACGAGCTGTTATATGGGGAGGCGGTGGCTAGCGCTGATGACTCACAGGCTGATGATGAGGCACAGAACAGCAACGCCGGCACCAAAGCTTCAGATAAGGCTGAAGAGGCTGAGGCTTCTACTGAGCACGCTGATTGCAGCGATAAGCCACTTGTCGATATTTCCCTCGCGCGCGGTATCCACGTCATTGATCCCAATAAAGGCGAGGAAGTCCATGTTGGTTGGAGCGGCATCCATGTGACCAACGAGCGCAAGGGCGAAGAGGTGCATGTGGGGCCGGACGGCGTGCATATCGATACGCTTGAGGACGATGGACATAGCGTACGCACCAATGACGACGGCACCGTCACCATCGACGGCGAGACGTTTTCCAGCTGGAAGGAAGCACACGACAAGCTCGACCATCATGGCAAGCATTTCCACACCAAGGTCGGACGTGCATGGAACAAATTCCCCTTCCCCGCGCTTGTCGCCCTCGCCTATTTGGTGCTCGGCATTGTCTACGGCACATGGGGCATGGGGCTTTTCCTCGTCTTTTTGGTTCCCGTCTACTACGCGATTGGCGACTTTATCGACCAACGCCACCTGTCTAAGCTGATCGAGGTCATCTACCCGGCAGCCGCCATCGCTTGGTTCCTCTACATGTGGCTCTGTTTGGGACAGCCCCATCCTGCATGGATCATCCTCATCACGATTCCCATCGTAAAGGCGCTCATGCGCTGGTGTCGCAAACAATGGAAGCACCGCAAACAGGCCTAACACGCTCCGACCCACCAGCACCCAACCGCCCCCGCCCTTCTCCTAAGTTGCGGTGAGATAGGGACTGTTTTGAAGCTCCAAAGCGCCAAACAGTCCGTATATCACCGCAACTTACAAACAACTGGGTCAGTTCCGGCACGGAGATTAGCATTGAGCTGACCGCGCGCCAAGAAAAGGGCCTATTTACTACGTTTAACTCGAGAGGGCCGACCATACCCGCCTTTTCCGAAAACTGGCAAGCCATCTACCTGCGGTTTTAATTTCATAATCTTTGTCACGGTCGAGGGTGTGGTAGCAAACGTAGTAGATAGGCCCATTTTGTGGCATACGACCCATACAAGCCCAATCTCGAAGGCCAAAGAGAGTCTCTCATCCACGCCTGCGAGCGAAAACCAAATAGAATGAAAGGCAAATGGAAAAGCCCGTTTAACGAGCGGAGGACATATGCGCGACGTAGCCGAAAGCGACTGGAAGCTGTTTAAGAAAATGCTTCCTCAATGGCAAGAACGTTATATGGAAAAGCTCATCGGCCAGTATGTTGAGATACTGAACGGCGACAGTGAAGCGTCCAGTAGATTTTGGGCACTAGAAGAGCGCCTCAATAGAGACAAGCTGTCCTCAGGCGTAATTGCAAACGACATTCGCCGCAGCACAATGCACCGCGAGATAGCCAATTTGCTTATCGACAGCGTGATCACCCTTGACGACCTTGACGGTTTTACCGAGGACATTAAGAGCTATGCGCAACACTGGATTGGCAGTAAGAGCACTGAACGACAGACATCCCCAGTAAAACGGGGCAAACGCCGGGCCACCTAATGGTTGTCCGGCGTTTGCCCAGATAAAACCTGCCAAAAAACCTGTCCCTTTTTGGCAGGTTACTCGGCGCTCTTGAGGGCGCCGACCATGTCGATCTTATTGAGGGTGCGATTGGTAGCGAGGTTGACGATAAACGTAAAGGCAAAGGCCAGCAGAACGGACAGCACGTAGCTCAGCGGCTCGACCTCAACGTCAAAGTACAATGACGGCATCTGCAAGATGTACGTAAAGCTCTCGGCCAGCAGGCTACCCAGCGGCACGCCCAACGCGGCGCCAATCGCCGTGAGGATTAACGTCTCCTTGTTGACGTAGTGGTGCACCTCGCCGCGACGGAAGCCCAGCACCTTGATAGTCGCCAGCTCGCGCTCGCGCTCCGAGATGTTGGTGTTAGACAACGTAAATACCACCACAAACGACAGGCACGCCGCCATAAAGGTCACAAGCACCACGACCGAATTGATAATCGTAAAGTTTGCCTCATAGTTTTCCCAATGCTCGGCGGTACTCGACAGCGTAATCCAACCATCGCTCTTAAGACGGTCGGTAAACGCAATCTGATCGGCCGACGAACCCTTAAGCAGCGCAAGGATGCCGTTAAGGCGCGCGCTTCGACCGAACGCGCGCTCATAGGTGCCCTGCGTCATGTAAAGCGTATTGCCCAGATAGTTGAGCGAGATGTCGCTGACTTTGACCTTGGCAACATTGAGCGACGAATCCTGGACGTGAGCCGTGTCACCCGGCTTGATCCCCAGCACCAGCTGAGAGCTCTTACTCAGATACACGTCTCCGTCACGCAAAGACAGCGGCTCTTTGGACTCGTCCTCGAGGCGCACATAGTCGTCCAGGTCGTTCGTGCGGTCATCGGGCACCACGATCAGCTGCACGGTCTCGCTCTTGCCGCCAAACGTAAAGGTGACGTTGTCGGTCATAATCGGCAGCGTCGAAGTCACGGTCACGTTGGAATCATTGGCCGCGCTGCGCTCATCCAACGCCGCGCACGTCTGCGTAAAGTCATCGGGGTTGGCGACCGCCAGCAAGTCATAACGCGTGATATGCCCGTACTGTTTGGGCGAAAGCGCCACCGACGTATCGCGAATACCCATACCGCAGATCACAAGCGCGGTGCAACCCGCGATGCCAAAGATGGTCATAAAGGCACGCTTTTTGTAACGGAACAGGTTGCGCGCAGCCACCTTGTTCAAAAAGCCCATGCGGCGCCAGATAAAGCCGATGCGCTCAAGTAGGATGCGCGAGCCGGCGCGCGGGGCCTTGGGGCGCATGAGCGAGGCCGGGGTCTCGGCCATCTCGTGGCGGCAGGCGATAATTGTGGCGCCCACCACGCCCACGGCAAACAGCGCCACCGAGACGATCGAGGACACGATGTCGTACGAAAGCAGCATCTGGGGCAGCGAGTACATGTCGTCGAACACCGTAAACAGGAACAGCGGCAGGCCCACAAAGCCGATGATATTGCCGAGCACGCCGCCAATCAGGCACGCCCACAGCGCATAGTCCACGTATTTGGACAGGATGCGCTCGCGCGAGTAGCCGAGCGCCTTGTACAGGCCAATGAGCGTGCGCTCCTCCTCGACCATACGCGTGGCGGTGGTGAGGCTGATGAGCACGGCGACGATAAAGAAGATGAACGGGAACACCGTCGCAATAGCCTCAATTGACGAGCTATCGCTCTCCACGCTTGAGTAGCTTGCGATATTGTCGCGGTCCTGGATGTACCACGTGCATTCACCCAAATCGGAAAGCTCGGCGCGGGCATCGGCAAACTGCTGGTCGGCGGCGGCGCGGCGCTGATCCAGGTCGGCCTGAGCCTGGACGCGTTCCTCGCTGCCCTGGGCCATGCGATTGATGTTGTCCTGCTCAATCCCAAAGAGCATATTCGCCTGGCGCTCGGCCGCATCCAAGCTTGCCGGCGTGTCGACTGTCAGCTCCTGAGCGCGCGCCTTCTCACGCTCCTCGCGGATCTTCTCTATATTGCCCTTGACCTTGTTGATCTTTGCCGCGTAGGCATCCGAATAGGAGTTGAGGCTCTTGGCTCCTTCGACGACTACGTGGACTGCGGAATAGGACGACGACATCGCGGCGTCCTCGCTCACATAGAACTTATAGTCCGCCGCCGAAGCAGCGCGAAAGGCGTTGACTGTCGAGTCGGAGCTCACATCAGTGGGATCGAGGACCTCGGCCGTAATGGTGTAATCGCCCGCGGCAAACTGATCCTTGGCGCTTTGGTTCGACGAGCTCGCGTCATTGGCGGCAAAACTCACCGTATCGCCGAGCTTTTTGCCCGAAGCCTTCAGGAACTTCGAAGTCACCGCGACTTCATCGGCGCTCTCGGGCAAATCGCCGTTCACGAGCACCGGCTGATCGATGTTCTCCTTGGAGAGACTTTGCACGACCACGCGCTCGCGCGTTGTGCCCACGGCGGTGTAGGCGGTCTCGGCGTAGATGCCCTCGGCCGTTTCGACGCCATCGACCTCTTGGATGGCGTCGAGATCATCGTCAGTCAGGCCATAGGTCGACTGCACGTTAATGTCATAGACATTTTGCTGGTCGAAGTAGGCGTCGACCGAATCGCACAGATCCTCGCAACCCGCCTTGAGGCCGCACATCACGCTCACGCCGAGCGCGGTGATGACCACGATAGATAGGAAGCGCTTAAGACTGCCGCGGATTGTGCGGTAGATGCCACGGCGAAATACCATCGGCACCATATCGTTTGAGCTTTGGGCGGTACGGTAGGTCGCGAACTCCCGGTCGCGGCCCGCGTGCTCCGTATCGTGGTTTTGGCTGTTTTGGCGGTCCTGGTCCATGGGCGCTACCACTCGATTGTCTCGATAGACACGGGATTTTGCTGGACCGTCTCGCTCTCCACGCGGCCGCTCTTAAAGCGGATCAGGCGATCGGCCATGGGCGCCAGCGCAGAGTTGTGGGTGATGATAATGACCGTAATGCCCTGCTTGCGACAGGTGTCCTGCAGCAGCTGCAAGATCTGCTTGCCGGTTTTGTAGTCGAGGGCGCCCGTGGGCTCGTCGCATAGAAGCAGCTTGGGGTTTTTGGCCAGCGCGCGGGCAATGGACACACGCTGCTGCTCGCCGCCCGATAGCTGCGCGGGGAAGTTAGCAAGGCGGTCGCCCAGGCCAACCTGGCAAAGCGTTTGCTCGGCATCGAGCGAATCGGGGCAGATTTGCGCCGCAAGCTCAACATTTTCGAGCGCCGTCAGGTTGGGGACCAGATTGTAGAACTGGAAGACAAAGCCGACGTCGGCGCGGCGGTATTCCACGAGCTGCGCCTCGTTAGCGGAGCTCACATCGCGCCCGTCCACCGTCACGGTGCCGGAAGTCGCCGTATCCATGCCACCCAGAATGTTGAGCGCCGTGGTTTTACCGGCGCCCGAAGCGCCCAAGATAATGGCAAGCTCGCCACGCTCAACGGTAAAGCTCGCGCCGTCGAGCGCGTGAATGCGGGCATCGCCCTCGCCGTATGCTTTGATGACGTCTTTAAATTCGATATAGGCCATCGATCGGTTCCCATCTGGTCGGATAACTCTTTAGTATTACCCATTTCGCACCTATCAAAAAGAGACAGGTTTATTTTGGCAGGTTTTATATGGGGAAACGTACCTCTTTGGGGGCAGCGCGGGACGCGCAGGGGCGGCCGTGCAGATCGGCACAGCCGTCTCACGTGGAATCGACCGACGCCTGCCTTTCCGTGACACCGGCAACTCGTTTTTGCTTGTTGGCATGGCCGCCATTATGCCTTGGGACTGAGCACTCAAATTCTCACTCCTCATTGCCACGCTTGCCGCAAGCTATCAGGGTGACGAGATGACGACGCTCGCTGTAGCAGCGCAGCCACACTCTATAAGCGAGGCGTTTGCCAGCAAAAAAGCGCGCGACAGGGTAAGCCCGCCGCGCGCTATCCTATGCGGACTAGTTATTGTTGTTGGTCATCGAGGCCACTGCTGCCGCAAGATTGGAAATGGGCATCGTCTGCAACCAGATGCGACCGGGACCGGTGAGCACGGTGTTGAACACGCCCTCGCCACCAAACATGATGTTTTTGACGCCCTTGACCATTTGAGCGTCGATGCTCACGGTCTCCTCAAAGCCGGCCACGTTGCCGGTATCCACAATCATCTGCTGGCCAGCAGCGAGCTCGTACTCAACCAGGTCGCCGTCGATCTCGGCAAAAGCAACACCCGAGCCCGTGAGCTTCTGCATGATAAAGCCCTCGCCGCCAAAGACGCCGGCCTTTGCCTTCTTGTTAAAGTGAATGCTCAACTCGACGCCACTTTCCGCGGCAAGGAACGAACGCTTCTGCAAAATCCAGCTCTTGCCCGGACCGATCTCGATTGGCACGATGCGGCCGGGGAAGCAGGAGCCAAACGCGATCATGCCATCGCCACGCGCGGTCCAAATGTTTTGGAACAATGCCTCACCCGAAAAAGCCTTGGAGAACATCTTGCCGATGCCACCGCCCGAGGTAGACATTTCCATGTTGGGGGTCATCCAAGCCATGGCGCCGCTTTCGGTGATCATGGATTCGCCATCGCTAAGGTTGCACGTAACAACCGGGAAAGCCCCTCCGCCGATCTCGTACTGCATGACCGTCTCCTTTCCACTCAGGAGCCGAATAACGATGCCTATATTTTAGCAGGTAGAGATGCATATGTTCACACCGCCCATGCCCTCTCCTGCGGACGTTTCCTCAGATAAAACCTGCCAAAATAAACCTGTTCCTTTTTGGCAGGTTTTAAAGGCAAACGGTGAAGGTGATCTGGTTGCCGTGACCGGATACGGTGGCGGCGCCTCCATGGGCCTCGGCGATGGCACGCACCACGGACAGGCCCACGCCCGAGCCACCCGTCTTGGAGCTGCGCGACGCATCCGCACGATAGAAGCGATCGAACAATCGGTCCAGGTCGCCCTCGGGCAGCTCGTCCACGGCGTTCGATACGACAAGCTCGGCGGCGCCCTTGCCTTTGCCGTGCGAAACGGCGCACAGGCTCAGCTCAATCACGCTGCCCTCGCTCGCATAGCGCGTGGCGTTGTCCAGTAGCAACTCAACCACCTGCGCCACCGCCGCGGCATCGGAATGGGTCCGCACGCCGGTCGCAATCGACGTCGACAGGCGCTTACCGCCTGAGACCACCACCGACTTAAACGGCGCCGCCGCCTTGTTCACCGCCTCCGAAAGATCGATCGACGCCATGGTAAAGCCCGCCGAGCCCTCGTCCATGCATGCCAAGAACACCAAGCGCTCCGTGAGCGCCGATAATAGCGCACCCGCACTCGCCTTAGTGCTGCCTTAGCAGGTCGATGAGCATATTTAAAAAAGCA
Source organism: Collinsella sp. AF36-3AT (assembly GCF_003475205.1). Lineage (NCBI taxonomy): Bacteria > Bacillati > Actinomycetota > Coriobacteriia > Coriobacteriales > Coriobacteriaceae > Collinsella > Collinsella sp. AF36-3AT. The sequence goes on from NZ_QROZ01000001.1 coordinate 486,118, forward strand.
AGGTTATAGCTTAGTCGGACTTAAGGAACGGGCGGCTTCACATCTCGCCCTGCAAACAACGCCCGTACAGCGAGCGCGCTTGCCGCATGGGCGTTGCGGCCGCCTGCAGCTTATAGATAGGCACCCTCGAGGCGCAGCAGCCACTCCTTGCGATCCAGTCCACCGGCGTATCCGTTGAGCGATCCGTCGGCCGCGACCACGCGATGGCACGGCACGATAATCGAAATAGGGTTGCGAGCGACCGCAGCCCCCACCGCGCGAGGAGATACAACGGGCGCTTCATTTCCCGGCACACGATGTCGAGCCGCAACACGCTGGGCGATCTCGCCATACGTAGCGACCTCGCCACGCGGAATTGAAAGTAGCTCAAACCAAACCTCACGCTGAAACGCCGTGCCAATCAAATGCAACGGCGGCGTAAACCGAGGCTCCTGCCCCGCAAAATAGGCGTTGAGCCAAGCCCAAGAACGCTCTAGCACCGAAGAAGCCGCGCCATTGGCCGGATTTACCGTCTGCATGCCCCCGGCACCCGAAACTGCATCGGTGCCCTCAACGTATTCGGCGCTTTCTTTAAGAAGCGTGGAACCAAAGTGCTCCTGCCCCTCAAACCAAAGCCCCGTCAGACCGCGGCCATCAGCGGCAAGCAAGATTTCGCCCAAAGGCGAAGCAAACGTCGTCGTGACCACCAGCGGCTCCCTTCAAAACTCCGCAACATAATACCGCGAATTGTACAGACAACCCCGCAGATACGTCTGGGCGGGCTCGCAATTACTTAAGCGAGACTGTTTTCCCTAATCAAGCGAAAAAGACGCAGGGCATCGACACCAGAGCGGTACCCCTGTCAGCCGAGCTCTAATACTTTCCCGAGAAGTGAACGAGTAAAAACGAAGTCCCGGAGCATCCACACCTTTAGACCGCAAAACCGCAGGATTCGCGCTGCAAAACCGCAGGACATAGCAATCAAAAAATGCCAATGCTTCGGGGGTCCAAATAAGGTCGTTCACTTCACGGGAAAAGTATTAGACCTCAATTCGCACCAAGCCCAAAGTCACCCCAGGCAGCAGGCGCGAAGCGCCGAGGCCGCCGCCGGGACTAGGGCCCGCAACAACCACGTGCCCCCACATCAGCCCAGCGGCCCCAACCAGCAACGGCCCCATCGCAGGCCGCTCGCAGCCGAGTCACCGCAGGCGGGGGCCGGGCTTGGTTTTCAGAACATTCCGCAGACCAGTGTGGCGCCTTGTCCGCAGCTCCGAAGGAGCAGGACAAGGCGCCACACATGGTCGAGGACGTTCTGAAAACCAAGCCCGGCCCCCGCCGGACAGGTCCACCGCTACTCGCAGAGCAGCTTAGCGATCTGGACGGCGTTGGTTGCCGCGCCCTTACGGATTTGGTCGCCGCAGCACCAGAAGGTAATGCCACGTGCGGCCTCGGGGTTCGAGATGTCGCGGCGTACGCGACCGACCCAAATCAGGTCCTGGTCGGAGGTGTCCATCGGCATGGGGAAGCGATCGTGCGCATCCTCGGCACTCATGTCGTCAACCAGCTTGACGCCCGGAGCGGCAGCCAGCGCAGCACGGGCCTCTTCCACCGTGATGTCGCGCTCAAACTCGAGCGTAATGCTCTCGGAGTGCGAGCGCAGCACGGGCACGCGCACGCAGGTGCAGTTCACGCGCAGCTCGGGCAGGTGCATGATCTTGCGGCCCTCGTTTTGCAGCTTCATCTCCTCGGAGGTAAAGCCCTCTTCCTTGACGCCGCCAATCTGCGGAATCAGGTTGCTCGCCAGCTGGGCGGCAAACGCGCGCGGCTCGGGAATCTCTTCGCCACGGCCCAGGGCGGCCAGCTGGGCCTCAAGCTCGGCCATGCCGGGGGCACCAGCGCCCGAAGCCGCCTGGTACGTCGAGACGATCATGCGCTTCACGCCAGCGAACTGATGCAGCGGCCACGTGGGAACCAGGCCGATAATGGTCGCGCAGTTGGGATTGGCGATAAGACCGTGATGCCACTTGATGTCGTCGGCATTAATCTCGGGCACGACCAGCGGTACCTCGGGATCCATACGGAAGGCATGGCTGTTGTCGACCACGACGGCGCCGCGCTTGACGGCCTCGGGCAGCAGCTCCTTGGCGATATCGTCGCCGGCAGCGCCGAGCACGATGTCGCAGCCCTCAAAAGCCTCGGGGCAAGCCTCCTCAATCACAGCCTGCTCGCCGCGGAACTCGACGGTCTTGCCCGCAGAGCGTGCGCTCGCCAGCAGCTTGAGCTTGCCGACCGGGAACTCCTGCTCGTTCAGGCACTCGAGCATCTGGGTGCCCACGGCTCCCGTCGCGCCCAAAATAGCAACCGTGTACTGTTTCATGCTTCCCCCTTTAAAGGTTGTGGCTATCGCCCGCACGCCAAGCAGGCCGATTATTGTTGCCAGTGTATACAAGAACGGGGCAGGCACGAAACCCGCCCCGTCGAAACGAAACCGAAACGAAACGCCCCGCCGTAGATTTTTTGACATGACCCAAAAATCTACCGAGCAGTCGCTACTTTTTGAGAGCGGACAGGGCGGGATCGACCGGCGCGGGAGCCTCCAGGTCGGAGACCTTCACAATGCCGTTCTCGTCGGAGAAGGCGCGGTAAATGGTCTGGATCGCCAGATCGAAGTCCTTCTCCTCCACGCCGATAATGATGTTGATCTCGTCGCAGCTCTGCGAAATCATGCGCACGCTCACGCCGGCCTGGCCGAGCATGCCAAACAGGTGGCCGGAAATACCGGCGCGGCCGCGCAAGTTGCGGCCGACGGTCGCGATGAGCGCCAGGCCCTCAACAACCTCGATCTCGAGCGGCTCGACCTCCTGCTGAATGTCGCCCACGAGCGAGTACAGCGAATCGCGCACATCCTGCTCCTGCACCACGGCGCCAAAGCGATCGACGCCGGTGGGCATATGCTCAACGGAAACGTCATAGCGCTCGAAAACCGAAAGCGCGCGGCGCATAAAGCCGACGCGGGGCTTGGTGCGGTCGCGGGCCACGTTGATGGCGACAAAGCCGCGCTTGCCGGTCACGCCGGTAATGATAGGCTCCGCCTCGCCTTCATCAGCCGTCTCGCTAATGATGGTGCCGGGGTCCTGCGGCGCATTGGTGTTCTTGATGACCAGCGGAATACCCGCCTCGCGCACGGGGAACACGGCCTCCTCGTGCAGGACGCTTGCGCCCATGTACGAAAGCTCGCGTAGCTCCTCGTAGGTAACGCGCGCAATGGGCTGGGCCTCGGGAACAATACGCGGATCGGCAGAATAGAAACCCGAGACGTCAGTCCAGTTCTCATACAGGTCGGCGCCCAGGCACTTGGCCAGGATCGAGCCCGAGATATCGCCGCCGCCACGATCGAGCAGCTTGATCTGGCCCTCACGCGTCGCGCCGTAGAAACCGGGCATAACAAAGCCGCCCTGCTGACCGTACTCCTGCACCAGCTCGGAGGTGCGATTCATGCTGAGCGTACCGTCGTGATGGAACGCCACAACCGTCGCGGCGTCCAGGAACGGTAGGCCCAGGTACTCAGCCATCAGGCGCGCGGTAAAGTACTCGCCGCGGCTTACGAGCTCCTCAGTAGAGTAGCCACCGGAGCGGGCGCGCTCGGCAAAGGCCGCGAACTCCTCACGGATGGGATAGGTGAGCTCCAGCTCGTCAGCGATATCAAAATAGCGCTGGCCAATGTCCTCGAGCAGCTCCTCACACGACACGTGGTACTTAACGTGCGCATTGACCAGGTAGAGCAGGTCGGTCACCTTGGTGTCGCCCTTAAAACGGCGACCGCAGGCGGAAACCACCACAAAACGGCGAGCCGGGTCGGCATCGACGATGGCCTTGATCTTCTTGAAGTGTTCGGCGTCGGCGACCGACGAGCCGCCAAACTTGGCAATCTTAATCATGGGCTGGAGGTTACCTTTCTAAAAAGCCTCTGCGAACCTATTTTGCGCGCTCTGATACCATGGTTTCACCGATTGGGACCAAGGCATCCGAGGAGCAGTGTTATATGGGAACTTATCATAGTACACGAGGACGCACTTTATCGTGCTCAAGTAAGGTGGCAATCCGTACTGGCATCGCTCCCGACGGGGGTTTGTTTGTCTCGGACGAGCTCGGCACCCAGCAGGTCGATATCAGCTCGCTTGCAGATAAATCGTACTTTGAAATCGCTCAAGATGTGTTGGGAATGTTACTGAATGATTACACGACCGAAGAAATTTCGGCGTGTGTCGACGAAGCATACCGCGGCACGTTCGCGAGCGAAGAGGTTACGCCGCTCGTCAAACTCGATGCCGCACCGGGCGCCGACGCCCCTCAGACCTATGTGATGGAGCTCTTTGGCGGCCCCACAAGCGCCTTCAAGGACGTCGCCTTGCAGATGCTCCCCCGCCTCATGGCCCGTACTTCCGCCAAGGACGGCGGCGCCGAGCGCATCATGATCGTCACCGCCACGTCGGGCGACACCGGCAAGGCCGCACTCGCCGGTTTTGCCGACGCTCCGGGGACGGGCATCACCGTCTTTTATCCCGAAGGCAAAGTCAGCCGCGTGCAGAATCTGCAGATGTCCACACAGGAGGGCGATAACGTCGCCGTCTGCGGCATCCGCGGTAACTTCGACGACGCCCAGAGTGCCGTCAAGCGCATCTTTGCCGATAAGGAACTTGCCGAGCGCTTGGAGGCCGCCGGCACGGTGCTTTCGAGCGCCAACTCCATCAACGTCGGCCGCCTGGTGCCGCAGGTTGTCTACTACTTTGCCGCCTATGCGCAGCTGCTGCGCGCCAGCGCCATTGTGGCCGGCGACGCCGTTGAGTTCTGCGTGCCGACTGGCAACTTTGGCGATATCCTGGCCGGCTACTACGCCAAGCGCATGGGTCTGCCCGTCGCCAAGCTCATCGTCGCGAGCGACAAGAACAACGTGCTCGCTGACTTCCTGACCACCGGCGTCTACGACCGCAACCGTCCGTTCTTCACGACTATCTCGCCGTCGATGGACATTCTCATTAGCTCCAATCTGGAGCGCATGCTCTACTTCTTATCCGACGGCGACTGCGAGCTCGTAGCCGGCCTTATGGAGCAGCTGGCACAGACGGGTCGCTACGAGGTGCCCGCCGAGCTGCTGGCAAAGATCCAGAGCGTGTTTGGCTGCGGTTGGGCCAGCGAGGACGAGGTCCGCGCTGCCATCAAGAACTGCTGGGATGCAAACGGCTATGTGATCGACCCGCACACCGCTTGCGGCTATCACGTCTTTGAAAAGGTCGCCCCCGCCGAGGGCGCCAAGGCCCGCGTGCTGCTTTCGACCGCCAGCCCCTACAAGTTCCCGCGCGCCTGCTGCGACGCGCTGGGGCTCGACGTTCCCGAAGACGACTTTGAGGCTATGCGCGTGCTCGAGCAGGCAACCAACACGGTCGCCCCGACCCAGCTCGCCGAACTCGAGTCCAAGCCCGTCCGCTTCGAAGACGTCTGCGACGTCGATGAGATGGCAAGCTACGTCGAGTCTGCAGCAAAACGAATGAGCACCAACTAAACCCCTTATTAAGCGCCGGCGAAAGCCGGCGCACCTTCTTTTTATTAAGCTTTCGGGATGATGACGAGCATGCGAGCGGGTCTGGCCGTTTAGTTCGTCGCGAGTTCCGCACGAGCCGGAAAGCACTTAATGTGCTTTCCGAGCGAGCCAGGACTGCCCGAGCAGCGAACTAAACGGCCAGACCCGCCCAGGAGGACCCACATGATCAAAATCACCGTCCCAGCAACCAGCGCCAACCTAGGCATCGGCTACGACACCCTCGGCATGGCCGTCAGCCTCTACTCGCACTTCACCTTCGAGCGTACCGACAAGCTCACCATCACGGGCTGCCCCGAGGAGTTCCAAAACGAGAACAACCTGGTCTATGTGAGCTTTGTCGATGCTCTGGCCGCTTGGGGCGAGCCGGCCTTTCCCGTCGCTATCGACATTCAGACCGATGTACCCGTCGCCCGCGGCCTGGGTTCCAGCTCCACCTGCGTCGTCGCGGGCATCATGGCAGCCGCCGCGCTGACGGGCCACACCGTCGACCGCGCCGAGCTCGTCCGCATCGCCACCGAGGTCGAGGGCCATCCCGACAACGTCGCCCCCGCTATCCTGGGCGGCGCCGTCTGTTCCTTTACGCCGACCGATTCGCTCCCCCAGTGCCTGCGCTACGAGGTGAGCGACAAGCTTCGTTTTATTACTGTGATTCCGCCCTACGAGGTGCATACGAGCGAGGCTCGCAAGGTTGTGCCGCAGGAGATTCCACTCTCCACCGCCGTGTGGCAGATGGGCCGCATCGCCGGCATGACGCGCGGCCTGGAGACCGGCGACCTTGACCTGATTGCCGCCGCCAACGACGACCGCATCCAGGAGCCCTATCGCCGCCGCCTGATTCCCGATTACAACGCTGTGCGCGACACCTGCCTTAACGGCGGCGCCAAGACCATCTGGATCAGTGGCTCCGGCTCGACCCTTATGGCTGTAACCGATGACACTATCGTAGCCAAGTTCCTGCAGGTCAAGCTGCGCGAGCAGTTCCCCAAATGCGACACGCACATTCTGACGTGCGACACCGAGGGCGCTCAAATCGAGTACCTGTAGACATCGCCGATCGGTCTGTCCGGGCCACCCAGGGGCATCCCCTTAAAAACGTCCTCGCACTTGAGGCCCGCTTATCCCGCTCCTTCGGAGCTGCGGATAAGCGGGCCTCGTGCTGCGGAATGTTTTTAAGGGGACGCCCTTGGGCGGCCCTACAACAACATTGCCGGCGATGTCTACAGGGACCCACGCTTTGAAAGGGCGCCGGGCTGATAGTTTGGCTTTTTATTGGTAGGGGCTCTTGCTAGGCTGGAGCACTTCCTAGAGGCGGGCATCGGCTGTGTGCTTGGTTTAGGCGGCGCTGGTTTCTTTGTATTCGAAGACTGGTTCTAGGAGGTCTTCGATGTTGCAGTGGAGGGCTTTTGCTATGGCTCTTACGCTTGTAACCGAAGCTTCATTGATGTTTCTCTGGCGCTGCTCGTACATTTGGATTGAGCGGAGTGATACGCCCGATTCGTATGCCAGGTCTTGTTGGGTTTTCTTGAGCCTCTTTCTTGCTTGCGCCAGTTTAGTTTGACGAGGTGTTTTCTTCGCCATATCGCAAATAAGACGCGCCACACGTTCCTCTGAGGCTTCATGCCAGGGATAGTACAGACCGCGCAGCGCATCAAATGGAACGACATGCAGCAGATCTTCGAAAGACTCCCCTAAACGCCACTGCAGGTATGCCAGCATCCAGCCCGCCCAATATTCCGGCGTCTTCTCAAATCGATAGGTGCAGTCCGGTATAGGCCTGTTTTGATAGCCCGATCTTTCAGCGATAAGCGCGAACAGCTCAACGCCCGATTTTCCCGATACGACCCATGCGTTGCCGCGTTCGAACTCGCGAGCTACGCCGCTGAGGCAAAAGAGTTCAGCAACTTCCGATCCCTCTGCTCCATAATCATTAACGGCATAGTCAAAGCAGTCGCCTAGGTTGTTCATTGCGTCCTCGAGGTAATAGACGGGATATGTCCTACTCGGCCCACAATCCGTTAACTCTTGGATCATTTAAATCAACCCTCCCTGCCATCAAATCCCTAATGTCGACACCCTCGGTGTCAAATCCGTTTATCGTATCCAGATACTTACGTCGAGCATTCTGTTCTCGCTCAAATCGTTTGGGATAAAACTCAGCTCCCGAGGCCTGCTTCCAATCGCGGAACCTGATCGCCGAGAACGCGCGCTCACTCATAAGAGCGTATTGGATGCCCAAATCGCCCAAACGCATAATGAGTTGCAGTTGCCTGAGCGAGATCATGCCGTTAACGAACTGTCTTGCAAACGAAAAGTAGGAATCGTCGGCGCGATAGCCTCGAATAACATCATAGGGAGAAATATCAATCAGGCAGTTATCCAGCAGATAGCGAAGTCCTTCGCGTGCCAGCGGCGTCGAGACATTAAACTCCCGGTTGTCGGCCAAAATCGCAAGCCAATTAAGAATTGAAAACTCCCCGGACTCCAAATCCAAGACCGCGAGACCATCCATATCGAGCTCATATCGATTCGCGATACCATCGGACTCGGTCCGGCATGCCCATTCCATCGCCATTTCCTCATGTGGCGTGCAATAAAACCCACGTCCATAGTCGTTGAACTGCTTACATCTATCCAGCGACGGATGCTCGACAACAACCTCCGACCCGTGCCACAGCTCCATATCGGCCTCCTAAAAAATATCACCACAGTGATAGTTTACCAATAACTATCACTGAGGTGATATAGATAAGAGCTTTTGAGGGGTTGCAGCTCGATTAGAGGCAGGCCTCGGCGATGCGGCGCTTGAGTTCATCGATGCCGGTGCCGGTCTGGGAGCTTGTGATGATTACGTTTTCGGCCGGGACGTTGAGCTGCTTTTTGATGGCTGCCGCCTGGCGGGCCTGCTGGGTGCGGCTGAGCTTGTCGGCTTTGGTGAGGCAGACGATAAAGTTGAACTCGTTGCCCTGCAGGTAGTCGATCATGTCATGATCGAGCTTGCTGGGGTCGTGACGAATGTCCACCAGCGAGACGACCAAGTTAAAGCTGCGCTCGGAGTCGAAAAAGTCGCCGATAAGCTCGGCCCAGCGGTCGCGCTCGGCCTTAGAACGACGGGCGAAACCATAGCCCGGCAGGTCGACGAAGTGCACGTCGTCGGCCTCGAAGAAATTGATGTTGCTTGTCTTGCCCGGTGTGCTCGAAACCTTGACCAGGTTCTTGCGGCCAAAGAGCTTGTTCATAATCGACGACTTGCCCACATTGGAGCGGCCGACAAAGCTCACTTCGGGGCAGGTGGACTCGGGAATCTGCGAAACCTTGCCGTAGCTGGCGACGAACTTGGCAAGCTGGTAGTTAATGGAATCGGCCATGGACACTCCTTGGTCGTAGGTTCTTACAAAAGAGCGCGCTATTGCGCGGCGGCAATGCGGCGGACGATATCGAGCGTGATGTTACTTGCGACACGCGCGTACTCGAACAGATCGAACTCTCGGTCGCAAATTGCATCGTACGCCTCGTCACAATTATCGCTGATAGCGCGCAACACCAGGCAATCGACACCATTTTTGGTTGCGACATGAGCAATCGCCGCGCCCTCCATGCCGACACAATCGGCATGTGTCGCTTCGATAGCGTCGCTACGCATGGCGGCGCCCGTCACAAAGCGGTTACCCGTGGCAATCGTGCCGACCAAGAACTGTTTGGTGCCCTCGTTCGAAGCGACTGCATTTGTCGAAGCGTCAACGAACCCACGCTCAGCAAGCACGTCGACGGCAATATCGACCAGCGCGGGCGTCGAACCAAACTCCTCAAGCCCCGGTGCGGACTCGGCGATAAGCGCGGTATCGGTATCCAGATAGCGCAGGCGTTTGCCAATGACCACGTCGTCGATATGGAGCTTGGGGTTCAAACCGCCCGCAATGCCCGAAAACACAACAGCCTGCGGAGCATACTTGCTAATGAGGTGCTGTGTTGCAGCGGCGGCGTTCACCGTGCCCATGCCCGCCGTTGTGGCGACAACTGTCAGGCCGTCGAGCTCGCCGCTCACAACGGTCAAGCCTGCCTCCCGTGCCTCGCAAACGTCGCTCAGCTCTTCCTTAATCTGCATGATCTCTTTTTCGAGCGCACCGATAATCGCGATGGTAGCCATACCATTCCCCAAACCTATACGAAATTCTCAACCACGGTATGGTACCAGCATTTTGTTTGACCTCGCCAAACGAACACGCTAAGCCAGTGCAGCTCGCGTATCAAACAGCGCCTTTGCAATCACGGCCGTAACCTCACTCGAGCGGTCGCTCCACGGCATCGATGTCATGACGCTCATGACATAGGTACGGCCATCGATGTCGATAAGGCCCGCATCGCATGTCGAATAGTAACCGTCCTCGCTAATCCAGCCTGCCTTGTTGCACATCTTAAAGGGTAGTCAATTTGGGACGGGCTTGTTAGCCGATGGCCGACCTGAGCTCCGCACGGCGCTTTTTCATGCCGGCCATGACGGCGTTGCGCAGCTCGGGCATGCGCGCGGTATCCATCTGGGGCACGCCCTCGAGCTTATAGGGAATACCCAGTTGCTCGTACTTGACGACACCCATCGTGTGATACGGCAGCATTTCCAGGCCCACCACGTTGTGCCATGGAGCGATCAGGCGACCGAGCTTCTCGCATTCCTCCGCCGTGTCGGTGATACCCGGCACCACCACATGGCGAATAACAACCTTAATCTTGCGATGGGCAAGCTCATCGCCAAACGCCAGGATGCGCGCAGGATCGCAACCGGTCAGCTTTTTATGCTCAACCGGATCGGCATGCTTGATGTCGAGCAGCACCATATCGGTCTCGTTGAGAACAGCATCGAACTTCTCCGGATGCTTGGGATCAAATGCATAGCCACAGCTATCTAGGCAGGTATGCACACGGCCATCGGGATTGTTGTGCATTGCACGGAACAGGTCGGCCAAAAACTCGGGCTGCAGGAGCGGTTCGCCACCCGAAACGGTAATGCCGCCGCTACGGTAGAACTCATGGTTGCTCTGGAACTCGTCCATGAGATGCTCGACGGTCACCATCGTGCCGCCGTTAACAGACCAGGTATCGGGATTGTGGCAATACGCGCAGCGCATGGGACAGCCCTGAACAAACACCACAAAGCGGATGCCGGGTCCGTCGACCGTTCCCATCGTCTCGATCGAATGCACGCGACCCAGGGCATACGCAGAGTCCTCGGGACGAGCGTCCACACCCTCAAGCGTCATTTCTGCCATTCGCGCTACCTTGCCTCTCCTTGGATGCAACCAATTAAAATGCCAGAGCCATTCTAGCCCATGCGTTTGCGTTTAAACGTCTCGGACTAGAACGGCACGTTTTAATCTATCCCCCATCACCATGGCTGGGGGGCTACGTCGAGATGTCAGGCTGGAGAACGCTCGCCTGCGGCCTTTACGCCTTAAGCGTGAGCACCGCGCCGAAGGCGGTCGGGCCGCAATGGCTCGAGATGACGCCGCCAACCTGCGTCCAGGTAACGTCCTCAAAGCCCAGGTCGTGCGCATAGACTTCCATGTCGTCGCGCAGCTCCTGGGAAAGGCCCACCGAATACGCCAAGCCAATGTGCGAGTAATCAATATCGCCCTTGGCAACCATGTGGTCAATAAAGGCACGGGCGCATTTGAGCATGGAGCCGCGGAGCTTCTTGGTCGCCACGAACTTGCCACCCGTCACCTCAATGCAGGGCTTAATCTTGAGCAGATGAGCGCCCAGGAACGCGGCGTTAGACAAGCGACCGCCCGCCTTAAGGAAGGCAAGGTCGGTAGGAACAAAGCCCAGCAGCACGCGGTCCATGACGGAGTTCGTAAAAGCAAAAATCTCATCGACGGTGGCATCGGGGTGAGCCTCGATGTATTTGGCGGTCTCGACGGCAACGAGCGACTGGCCAACCGAAACAAAACGCGTGTCCATAGAGAAGACGTAGTCGCGGCCCTTAGCTGCAATCTTGGAGGACTGATGCGAGCAGGTCGTGGCCTCGGAATATGCGAGATGCAAAATGGTCGCGTCGGGCTGCTCGGCATGGATGCGGTCGTACACGTGAGCAAAATCCGCAGGCGCGCAGCCACTGGTCTTGGGCATCACGCCAAACTCGTTGCAGCGCGAATAAATCTCAAGCGGATCGATCGAGCCGTCCTCGACGGTCTCGTCACCAATCGTGACATGCATGGGCACACGCACGATGCCATAGCGCTCGCAGAGCTCCGGTGTCACATCCGAACCAGACTCAACCACGATTACGTACTTGCCCATTATCATCACGACCCATCTCGACGTTGGTTATTTATTACGCGCGCACGCCCGTCGCCCAATTGAACAACGACTCCCAAGCACCAGAGAGACGCCGCCCTTCGCCACAACAAAGGACAGCGTCTCCCTGAAATACTCCGTGCTTGCATGAGATTCTACACGGTTTGGTAATGAGTGTTACTTACTCCGCAAACGGTAGCTATATGCGATAAACGGTAGCAAGCAAGAATCCAGAACGCTCAACCCATTAGGAGAGTTCCGCCTAAAGGGTGACTACACAGGACCCCGCCGGGGCTGTTTGAGCTACCTCCCAAAATATTCCGCAGGACGCAAGAAGCCCTCGCCGCACAAAGTGCGCAGCGAGGGCTTCTTGCATGTCCGAGGACGTTTTGGGAGGTAGCTCAAACAGCCCCGGCGATCCTGCGGGAGTTAAACCCCTTTAGAACTTGTTGTGGAAGGTACGCGAAATGACCTCGTCCTGCTGCTCCTTGGTGAGCGTGTGGAAGTTCACGGCATAGCCGGAAACGCGGATGGTCAGCTGCGGGTACTTCTCGGGGTGAGCCTGAGCGTCAAGCAGCGTCTCACGGTTGAAGACGTTGATGTTCAGGTGGTGGCCACCCTTCTCGGCGTAAGCGTCGAGCATGTGGACCAGGTTATCGGCCTGAGTCTCGGAAACTTCAGAAACCTTCATAATGTGTCTCCTTCGATTAATAGGCGCCGGCCGAAACCGGCACGCTAATCAGTAATCGTTATTGTTAGTATAGCACTAACAATAGTTACTCGCCCAGCTGATCAAGGTCGATATCGCCAAAGAACACCTGGTCCTCCTTGCCGAGCGCGCCCGGGATGATGGAGAAGGTGTTGGAGATGCCGTCCTGAGCATCGCGGAACGGGAGCTTGGAAACCGAAGACAGCGAAGCGATGGCGCCGTGGCTATCGCGCTTGTGCATGGGGTTAGCACCCGGGGCGAAGGGCTGGCCAGCCTTGCGGCCATCAGGCGTAGAACCGGTCTTCTTGCCGTACACGACGTTGGAGGTGATGGTCAGAACCGAGGTCGTGGGCACGGAGTTGCGGTAGGTGTCGTTCATGCGGATGTACTCCATGAACTGGTGCACAACGTCGTGAGCGATCTGGTCGACGCGGTCGTCGTCGTTACCGTACTTGGGGAACTCGCCCTCGGTCTCGAAGTCGACAATGATGCCGTTCTCGTCGCGGACGGGGTGGACCTTGGCGTACTTGATGGCGGACAGGGAGTCAGCCACGACGGAAAGGCCAGCAATGCCCGTAGCGAACCAGCGGTGCACGTGCTTGTCGTGCAGAGCCATCTGGATGCGCTCGTAGCAATACTTGTCGTGCATGTAGTGGATGATGTTCAGCGAGTTGACGTACACGCCAGCGAGCCACTTCATCATGTCGTTGTACTTGGCCACAACGTCGTCGTAATCGAGCGTATCGCCCTCGACGGCGCGATACTTGGGGCCGACCTGCTTCTTGGAGACCTCGTCAACACCGCCGTTGAGTGCGTACAGCAGGCACTTGGCCAGGTTGGCACGGGCGCCGAAGAACTGCATCTCCTTGCCGATGCGCATGGAGGACACACAGCAGGCAATGCCGTAGTCGTCGCCGTGGTAGACGCGCATGAGGTCGTCGTTCTCGTACTGGATCGAGGAGCTGGCAACAGAAGTCTTGGCGCAGAACTTCTTGAAGTTCTCGGGCAGACGGGTCGACCACAGAACGGTCATGTTGGGCTCGGGGCTGGTGCCCATGTTCTCGAGCGTGTGCAGGTAGCGGTAGCTCATCTTGGTAACGAGCGTACGGCCGTCAACACCCATGCCGCCGATGGACTCGGTGACCCACTGCGGATCGCCGGTAAACAGGGCCTGGTACTCGGGGGTACGGGCAAACTTGACCATGCGGAGCTTCATGATGAAGTGATCCACGAACTCCTGGATCTGCTCCTCGGTGAAGGTACCGTTGGCAAGGTCGCGCTCAGCGTAGATGTCGATGAACGTGGAGGTACGGCCGATGGACATAGCGGCGCCGTTCTGCTCCTTGACGGAAGCGAGGTAGGCGAAGTACATCCACTGGATGGCCTCCTGCGTGTTGGTAGCAGGGTTGGAAATGTCGAAACCATAGGTCTCGGCCATCATCTTGAGCTCGCCGAGGGCGCGGATCTGCTCCTGCAGCTCCTCACGATCGCGGATGTTGTCGGCGGTCATGACCGTCGGGGTGGAAGCCTTCTGGGCCTCCTTGTCCTTGATCAGGTAGTCGACACCGTACAGGGCGACACGACGGTAGTCGCCGATGATGCGGCCGCGGCCATAGCCATCGGGCAGACCGGTGATGATGTGGGCCGAACGGCAGGCGCGCATCTCGGGGGTGTAGACATCGAAGACGCCGGCGTTGTGGGTCTTGCGCTCGAAGGTGTAGCGCTCGACAACGTTCTCGTCGATCTTGTAGCCGTGCTGGCTGGCAGCCTGGCAAGCGATGCGGATACCGCCGTTGACGTGCAGCGCGCGCTTGAGCGGCTTGTCGGTCTGGAGGCCGACGATGGTCTCCTTGTCGCGATGGGCGTTATCGATGTAGCCAGCGGGGTGGCTCACGATACCCGTGACGGTCTTGGTGTCCATATCGAGGACGCCGCCCTGCTCGCGCTCCTTGAGCAGCAGGTCGAGAACCTCGCCCCACAGCTCCTTGGTACGCTCGGTCGGGCCGGCGAGGAACGACTCGTCGCCCTCGTAGGGGGTGTAGTTCTTCTGGATGAAGTCTCGGACGTCAACCTCTCCCGTCCAGATGCCTTCCTTGAAGCCTTCCCATGCCTCCTGCATTGTGTAACCACGCTCCTAGTTACGTGTAATGCGGCGCACTCTCACACCGCTGCTTATTGAATTCTTGAATGTTAGACCTGCATGACCGGCTTCATTCGCCTTCCGTCGCGCGTTAGCGCAGGGAAAAACGTTTATTCACCTTGGTCTTGCAACCCTAAACCCAAGATTTCACCCGTTAGTGAAGGATAACATAGCCACCCCCTTCATCAGGGCTGTTATATGTTCCTTTTTTTGTGTCATGAGAGCGTTTTCAACAAATCCGCAGGAAACGCGCCCGTCATCATCTACCGTTCACCGAATTATTTGATATTTCCCCTTGCCTTTATACGTCCTTCACTCTAGCTGTTATGCCAGCTTTAGCAGGGTAAAGTACCCCAGAGACCCCACAGAAACTACAGGGCGGCCACGGGATTTCCCCCGGGGCCGCCCTGTGGCATGGCTAGTTATTTAGCTTTGATTGCCGCTTGGCATTAGGCGGCTGCGGCGGCTTTGTCGGTCGTTGCCTTGCTGTGGCCCTGGCCCTCAAAATGCTTGTAGCACCAGCTGGTGACCAGCGGGGTCAAAATGGCCGTCACGATAGCACATGCTGCGACCTGCGCCGTAGCCGTCGCGAGCACCGCGCCGCCGTACATGGCCTCGTTGACGCTTGCCATGGCAGCAGGCGTGGCCACATTGGCTCCGGCGCAGCTCGAAATGGCCGCACCTGCGACACCCGTACCGCCCGTGAGCTTATCGACCGCGATGACGGGAATTGCAAAGACCACCGAGCAGATCACGCCGAGCAGGATGCCGGGAAGACCACCGTTGATAAGCTGGCCAAAGGTCATGGTCGATCCCATGGCAAAGAAGACGAGCACGATGATGGCGGAAAGTGCCGGTGCCATCATCTTCTTAAAGCTGGGGAAGAGGTTACCCAGGATAATGCCGACGACGATCGGCAGGATGGCGCCCACGAGCGACCAGCCGATCGGAGCCTGACCGGCAGCGCCGAGCACGATCATCGTGACCGGAGGGCCGACAACCAGCGTGGTGATGGCGACGGCGCCACGCTCGGCCTCATTGCCCATGGTGCCCATCAGACCAGCGTACATAGCGTTGTTGGCGCCGGTGCAAGCGGCCAGCATCACCATGGCAGAGATGCCAAACAGGTTGTCGTTGAATACATAAAGGATGAGCAGCGACACGGCAACGACCACGATCTGCTTGACGGCGATGATGATGGCGCCGCGGGCAGCGGCGGCAGGAGCGCTCTTAAACGAAATCGTCGTACCGACGATGAGCAAAAAAGCGCCAACAAGCGGGCCTGCGCCCTGCTGGGTCATGCCGAGCGTAAAGCTGCCGAGCGTTTTGAACAGATCGGGGAACAGCGTGTTGAGCAGGCAGCCCAACAAAAGCGGCACCAAAATATTGGCACCCGGGATGGAGGACATCTTAAAGAACGGCTCCTTTGCCGCCGGCGCCTCCACCGCAGTCGATTCACTCATATATATCTCCTTTGGATGCATGCGAATCGTAGCCGCACGCGCCTTTGTCAGAAAGAAGGCGACGGTCCCGAGTCGCAGGAGCCGTCGCCGAATTAACGTCGCGGGGTATTACCCGTCCAGAACGATGCCACCGTCGCAGTCACCGATCTCGCCGTTCACGAAGCTAGCGAGGTCGGAAGCGAAGAAGAGCACCATCTGCGCAGGCTCGCTGGCCTGGGCGGCGCGGCCCAGAGGAATACCGTTGATGATGCGCTGAGAGTTCTCGTCAGAGAGAATCGAGGTCATATCGGTAAGGGTGAGCGACGGGCACACGGCGTTGCAGCGGACGCCAAACTTGCCGCCTTCCTTGGCGACTGCCTTGGTTAGACCGTTAACACCGGCTTTGGAGCTGGCGTAGGCAGCGGTGCCGAGCAGGCCGCCGCCGATCTTGCCAGCAACAGAGCTCACGTTGACGATAGTGCCGGCATGGGCCGCCTTAAAGTGCGGGTACACGGCGTTCATCATGGTAAAGGTGCCGTTGAGGTTGATGTCGATGGTGCGACGCCACTCGGTGTCATCGATCTCGTCGAACTTCTTGGTGCTGATGACGCCAGCGCAGTTGATCAGGATGTTGGTTTGCGGCAGGTCCGTAAAAATCTGCTCGACGGTCTCACGCGCCTTAGGCGCATCGGCAACATCGAGCTGATAGAACTTGTTGCCCTCGCCAAGCTCGGCCACAGCGGCCTCGCCCTTGGCAGCGTTCCTTGCGATGAGCGCGACGTGTCCGCCGCCCGCGACGATGCCCTTGGCGATCTCGAGGCCAATGCCCTGAGTGCCACCCGTGACAATCGCGGTCTTGCCCGTGAAGTCAAATGCCATGACTCCATCCCCCTTTATATAAGGTGTCTCCTTGCGGGAAGTTGGAGCATCGCACGTGGCGATAAATGAGTCCCAGTCGTCATGGTGGTGACAACCCCTCGCCTAACCGCGTGCATGATAATTCTTTGAAACGCTGCAATTCTTGAAAGATTTTAATTCTTTATGCGCTCTTTAAATTGCTCACCGCATGAGGCCCGCGTATGTGGGTATCATCTTTCACCGAAAATAGTTTCTAGTGTTAGGGGTTTTCGGTGGAAGATACCGATTTCCATGAGCTTGGGCGTCAGCTCTTAACTGAGTTTGGCAGCATGCATCAGCGCATTTCGCGCTTTGCGGACAAAGCTCTCGGCGGCGAGATGGCTGTCATGCGCGCCCTCATGCTCGCTGGCGGCTCGCTCACGCCGAGCGAACTCGCCGATCGCGCCTGGGTCTCGAGCGCCCGCATCGCCAATATCCTACGCGCTCTCGAAGCCAAGGGCTGGGTCGAGCGCGAACACTCAAAGACCGACCGTCGTCGCGTACACGTCACGGTGACCGACAAGGGATTCCAGGATCTCGAAATCAAACGTCGGGAATTCGAGAACCGCACCGCGGCTTTCCTCGAGCAGCTCGGCGAAACAGATACCCAAGAGATGGTGCGCCTTCTTAGACGTGCCAACGAAATTATCGACCGCAATCAAGAAAGGAGAGATGCCGAGTGAGGATTCTCAAGCTCTTTAAAAAGCATATTCCGGCACTGTTCACAGCTATCGTACTTATCGTAATCAGCTGCAACGCCGACCTGGCACTGCCTACCTATATGAGCGACATCGTCGACGTGGGTGTGCAGCAAGGCGGCATCGCCTCGCCCGTGCCCGACACCATTCGTGCCGAATCGCTCGACGACCTCGAACTCTTTATGAGCGCCAAAGACGCCAAGACAGTAGAAGCTGCGTTTGGCAGGGCAGACAAAAACGGCATTCGCACGTACAGGGGAACCGAGGATGAGCGCGCCGACGGCGGCAAGATTGCCGATATCATGAGCCTGCCCGAGACCGTCGTCCTTTCGCTCAACCAAGGCATCGACGCCAGCTCCATGGGCGACATGATGGGCGCGTCCAGCGAGAAAGGCAACAGCGACGCCCAAGCCATGCCCACGCCCGAGCAAATGGCAGCGATGACGCCCGACCAGCTCGCCAAGATGCAGCAAAAGGCCGCAGCGGCGCAGAATATGCAAAAGCAGATTGATGCCGACGGCGGCAAGATCACCATGAAGAGCCTGCGTCTAGGCGTTGAAGGCGGCCTAATCGACCAAGGCAAGCTCGTCGAGGGCGCCAACGGTATGGCGGACAAAATGGGCTCCATGTCGGGCTCCATCGTGACCCAACGCGCCGTGAGCTATGTGCAGGACGAGTACAAGGCACAGGGTATCGACCCCGCCGACGTGCAGAACGCCTACCTGGGCCGCATGGCGACCACGATGTTTGGTCTGTGTCTGGTGTCGCTGGTCGCCACCATCCTGACCGGTGCCGTGGCTTCGCGCACCGCCTGCTCCATCGCCCGCGACCTGCGCCGCGAGACCTTCAACAAGGTTATGCACTTCTCGCCGGCCGAGGTGGGCAAGTTTAGCCAGGCCTCGCTCATCACCCGCTGCACCAACGACATTCAGCAGATTCAGATGGCCGCAACCCTGTTTATCCGCATGTGCCTCATGGCGCCCGTCATGGGCATCGTCGCCGTCATGCGCGTCCTGGCCAACCACACCGGCCTGGAGTGGACCATCGCCGTGGCCATCATCGCGGTCTCGGCCGTCGTCGGCGTGCTTATGGGCCTCACCATGCCCAAGTTCAAAAAGATGCAGAGCTTTGTGGACCGCGTGAACCTTACCGCCCGCGAGCTGCTCGACGGCCTTATGCCCATCCGCTCGTTTAACCGCGAGGAGCATGAGCTCGAGCGCTTTGACCAGGCGTCCCTCGACCTGATGACCACGCAGCTCTACACCAACCGCGCCATGAGCTTTATGATGCCGCTCATGATGCTCGTCATGAACTGCATCACCGTGCTTATCGTCTGGTTTGGTGCGCAGGGCGTGTCCGACGGCGTGATGCAGGTCGGCAACATGATGGCGTTTATCTCCTACACCATGCAGATCGTCATGGCGTTTATGATCCTCACCATGGTTTCGGTCATCCTGCCCCGCGCCGAGGTCGCAGCCGAGCGCGTGGAAGAGGTCATCACCTGTCCCACGAGCATCAACGACCCCGTCTCGCCCAAACTGCCCGCGGCCAACGCGCCGCGCGGTGAGCTCGCCTTCCACGACGTGAGCTTCCAGTATCCCGATGCCCACGCCGATGTCATCAGCGGTGTGAACTTCACCACGCACGCCGGCCAGATGCTCGGCATCATCGGCTCCACGGGTTCGGGCAAGTCCACGCTTGTGCAGCTCATCCCGCGCCTGTACGACGTCACCGGCGGCAGCATTTCGCTCGACGGCATCGACGTGCGCGATATGACCCTTTCCGAGCTTCGCCGCCGCATTGGCTATATCCCGCAGCAGGGGCGTCTGTTCTCGGGCACTGTCGAGAGCAACCTCAAATTTGCCGGCGACATGGTGAGCGATGATGACATGCGCCAGGCGGCACGCATCGCACAGGCCGAGGACTTTATCGCCGAGCGCGAGGGCGGCTACGACTCCCCCATCAGCCAGGGCGGCTCCAATGTCTCGGGCGGTCAGCGCCAGCGCCTGGCCATCGCCCGCGCGTTGGCCAAAAAGCCCGAGGTCGTGGTGTTCGATGACTCGTTTAGCGCCCTCGACTACAAGACCGACGCGCGCCTGCGCGAGGAGCTTGCCAAAAACGTTACCGACGCCGCGCTCGTGGTCGTGGCCCAGCGCATCGCGACCATCATGCACGCCGATCAGATCATCGTGCTCGACGACGGCCACGTAGTGGGCACCGGCACGCACGAGGAACTGCTGCACAACTGCCCGGCATACCTGGAGATCGCACAGTCGCAGCTTTCCGCCGAGGAGTTGGGGCTTACCCAAGAAGAGATTGAAGCCGTCATGGAAGGAGGCGAGCGCTAATGGCAGACGAGACCAAGACTCAGATTCCCAAGCCCACCCGCCGGCGCGGTCCCATGGGCCGCATGGGTGGTATGGGCCGCGGCGAAAAGGCCAAGGACTTTAAGGGCACCATGAGGCAGCTGCTCGGCTATATCGGCCAGCACAAGATTGCCGTGTTTGCCGCCGTCGCCTTTGCCGTATGCTCGGTCATCTTTAACATTGTGGGGCCCAAGGTGCTCGGCCAGGTTACGACCAAGCTGTTCGAGGGCCTGGTTGCCAAGGTCAACGGTACCGGCGACGTTGACTTTGCCTGGATCGCCAAGACGCTCGGCTTTTTGCTCTGCCTGTATCTGGCAAGCTCTGTCTGCGGCCTCATCCAGGGCTGGCTCATGACCGGCGTCACGCAAAAGATTTGCTACCGCATGCGCAAGGAGATCGCCGCCAAGATCGCTGTCGTGCCGATGAGCTACTTCAACGGCCACAGCAAGGGCGACGTGCTCAGCCGCATCACCAACGATGTCGACACGCTGGGTCAGTCACTCAACCAGAGCGTGACACAACTCATCACATCGGTGACGCAGATTATCGGCGTGCTCGTCATGATGCTGTCGATCAGTCTGCCGCTCACCGGCGTCACCGTGCTCACGCTGCCGGCTGCCGCGATTATCCTGACCGTGATGATTCACTTCTCGCAGCCGTACTTCCGCGAGCAACAGCAAGTCCTGGGCGCCGTCAACGGCATTATCGAGGAGGACTTTGCCGGCCAGAACGTTATTCAGGTGTTCGACCGCGCCGAGGCCTCAATCGAGGAGTTCGACCGTCAAAACGACCGTCTCTTTATTAGTGGCTGGCGCTCGCAGTTCCTATCGGGCCTGATGATGCCGCTTATGAGCTTGGTGGGCAACATGGGCTACGTGGGCGTTGTCGTGGTGGGCGCACAGCTCGCGCTGACCGGCAATGCCACGCCCGGCGACATCCAGAGCTTTATCCAGTACGTTCGCAACTTTACGCAGCCGGTGCAGCAGCTGGGCAACGTGAGCAACACGATGCAGTCGATGGCCGCCGCCACCGAGCGCGTGTTTGAGTTCCTGGCCGCGCCCGAGGAGGAGCAGAAGGCCGACGCGCAGATTCCCGAGAAGCGCCCCGGCCACGTTGAGTTCGACCACGTCAAGTTTGGCTACACGCCCGACAAGACCATCATCCACGACTTTAGCTGCGAGGCGCAGCCCGGCCAAACCATTGCCATCGTCGGCCCCACCGGCGCCGGCAAGACCACGCTCATTAAGCTGCTGCAGCGCTTTTACGACGTGGACGGCGGTTCGCTGCGCATCGAAGGCGTCGACGTGCGCGACTGGGACCGCGCGGCGCTGCGCGGCGAGTTTGCCATGGTGCTGCAGGACACCTGGCTGTTTAACGGCACCATCCGCGAGAACATCCGCTACGGACGCCCCGATGCGACCGACGCCGAGGTCGAGGCCGCCGCACGCGCCGCACGCTGCGACCACTTTATCCATACGCTCGCCGGCGGCTACGACTTTATGATCAATGAGGAGGGCACCAACCTCTCACAGGGCCAGCGCCAACTCGTGACCATCGCCCGCGCCATTTTGGCCGACCGTCCGGCGCTGATTTTGGACGAGGCGACTTCCAACGTCGATACCCGTACCGAGGAGCTTATTCAGCGCGCCATGGATGCGCTGATGCAGGGCCGCACGAGCTTTGTCATCGCGCATCGCCTGTCCACGATCCGCAACGCCGACGTGATCTTGGTGATTCGCGACGGCGACATCGTCGAGAAGGGCACGCACGACGAGCTGCTCGCCCAAGGCGGCTTCTACGCCGACCTGTACAATTCGCAGTTCGACGAAGCGGCGTAAATTCTGCCGCAGGGAACGAATAACGCCCGAGAACGGGGGCGCAGGACAGCCTGCGCCCCCGTTTTTTATTCTGCGGCCCTCGAACCGCCTCCCCTGGGACCTGATTGACGCCCTCCCTCAAGGCCCCGTGGACAAAAAATGGCAAATATGAGTACTGTCACCTTTTTAGTAACAGCCAAAACTGCCCCAAACGACCTCATTGCGGCCTAGATATGCCTTCAAATTGATCAAAATGCCCGGTAGCATGCTTCTGTGTGCCAACGTTAATAAACATATTTACTGTTGTGTCTAATATCTTATAAGGTCGATATGATACTAAGCTAGCAACAGTACTCATATTTGCCATTTTTTGTCCACGGGGTATGCCGCAGAAGATCCAACTTGCTCCAGCATGTCGTACGCCGGTCCCCCCTTCCGGCGAGTGCCGACATTTCCCCAGATAAAACCGACCAAAATAAACCTGTCCCTTTTCGGCAGGTTTCGCTTGCACTTTAGCGTGCGACAGCGGATAATGCCGAGCATTCGAGAATTCGCCAATTGTTGCTGTTAATTGATAAAGGAGGCCCCGTATGGCCATGGAATTCAAACGCAGGCTGCCGATTCCCATGGAGATCCGCGAGGAAATGCCGCTTTCTGCCGAGCTTACCGCCAAAAAGCAGGCATTTGACGCCGAGGTCGCCAAAGTCTTTACCGGCGAGGACGCACGTAAGGTGCTCATCATCGGCCCGTGCTCTGCCGACCGCGAGGATTCGGTGCTTGAGTACATGAACCGCCTGGTCAAGACCGCCGAGGAGGTCAAGGACAAGCTCATCATCATTCCGCGCGTCTACACCAATAAGCCGCGTACCAAGGGCACCGGCTACAAGGGCCTTCTGCACAACCCCAACCCCGAGGCTCCCGACGACCTGCTCGAGGGCGTCAAGGCCATCCGCCATATGCATCTGCGTGTTATTGAGGAAACGGGCTTCTTCACCGCCGACGAGATGCTCTATCCGTCCAACTACCAGTACCTCGTTGACCTGTTGAGCTATGTTGCCGTGGGCGCGCGCTCGGTCGAAAACCAGGAGCATCGCCTGGTGTCGAGCGGCATTTCGGTGCCCGTGGGCATGAAGAACCCCACCGCCGGTTCCACCACCGTCATGCTCAACTCTATTTACGCCGCGCAGGCGCACCAGAGCTTCATCTTCCGCAACTGGGAGGTCGAGTGCGATGGCAACCCGCTCGCGCACGCCGTCATGCGCGGCTACATCGGCCTCGATGGGCGCACCTACCCCAATTACCACTACGAGCACCTGGAGCGCCTGGCCGAGCGCTATACCGAGCATGCCGGCTATGCCAATCCGGCAGCGATCATCGACTGCAACCATGACAACTCGGGCAAGCGTCCGCTGGAGCAGTATCGCATTTGCAAGGAAGTGCTCGACAGCTGCCGCCGCAACGAGTCCATCTCCAAGCTGGTCAAGGGCTTTATGATCGAGTCTTACCTGGAGGACGGCAACCAGCCGGTCGACGGCGGCGTCTTTGGCAAGTCGATCACCGACCCGTGCCTAGGCTGGGAAAAGACCGACTACCTCATCCACGAGATCGCAGAGCGTATTTAGTTACGCGGGCCGCATTTGGACAATCTGACGTTCAACTTCAAGGGCGCAACCAGAAGGTCGGCGCCCTTTCGTTTCACGTCACCTTGTCTCAAATGCAACCCGCTCGCTGTCCGTCCTCTACCTGCGGCGTTGTCTTGCTCCGGATGCGGCAGTTGGGGACGTTCCTTTTCTGCCGGCAGTCTGGGACATTCCTTGAGGTAGTCGTTGGGGACGCTCTTGTTTGACCAGTCGTTTAAGAACGTCCCCAATGACTATCTCTCCGCCCCCGTGGGATCGGGGGTCGTCTACCGAATGGTTGATGCGGCGGCCCTGCGGCCATGTCACACTCAGAGGTGGCCTGACCCAACCCGGAAGGAGCCTCCATGAGCCTTGACAACGTAGCCCTGCGCGCCACCACACTTGATGACCTGACCGGCATCGCCGCCATCTACAACCAGCTGTGGTGCAACACGCTGCGCAACCGCGGCGACGTCGAAGCTGCCGATTTCTGCGCGCGCTTTAACATCGCTATGCAGCTGCAACGCTCACCTATCGCGCTTGTCGCCGAGGCCGAGGGCCGCATTATCGCCGCCTGCTGCATCGGCATCTTCGAGAACGGCAAGCCGCGCACCAACCCCACGTGGGAGTCCTGCTACAACGAGATGCTCGCCCAGGCAACCGAAATGGCAAAGGCTGCCGACGCCAAGCTCGAGGGCTCGCTCTTCGGCGACAGTCGCGAAAAGGCCACGGCGGATCGCTTTGCCGCCACAGGCAACGAGTATGCCCAGGGCCAGCTCAACCTGATCATCATCGTGCCCGAGTGGCAGGGCAAGGGGCTCGGCCGCGCGCTTATCGACCTTGCGCGCGCCGAGCTCGCCAAGGCAGGCTGCACCAAGTTCTTCCTGATGAGCGACTGCAACTCCGACTGGCAGTTCTACGAGCACCTCAACATGAAGCGCATCCTGGAGGATCACAGTCAAGACACCGGCGACGGTTTTATCGTCTACATGTACGGAGGCGACACGCAGGGATAACCCGCTAAGCAAGTACCAAAACCACCACAAAAGGCGCCCATCCCCCTTGTGGTGACAGGTTGTATCTGGGCGAACGTTAAGACCACCGCGGGGGAGCTGCTTTCCCTCGCGGCGGTTTACTAACCGTGAAAACCAAGTGAGTAGGCTTTTGGCGGGATCCCGAGCACACCCCAAAACGCCGCAGCTCTGGCCTGCGGTTTTATCGAGCGTTTGTCGCGATGTGCTCGGCAGATCCCAAAAAGTCTACTCACTTGCATCCGAGACGCACCAGGCAGGCAAAAAACCGCCGCGAAAGGGGCCCGTCCCCCTTCGCGGCGGTTGTTCATCGCGGTTTTGCGACGGTTTTGCGGTGGTTTTGCCCGCCTGCTACTCGCTGTAGCGAGTGGCGATGGCAACTCGCACCATACCGGCGCTCATGAGGTACGTTGCCATAGGCTGTAGTAGCGCATGTCATAATCCTACAGCAGCATTCGCCATAATCTGACAGTAGAGTTTTCCACAATCTATAAGTAGCCCAGGTCGGGACCCTATTTAACAAACCAAATTCTCGCCCAACGCCATTTCCTCTCCTGGTGACCGGTTCATTTTGGCGGGTTTCATCTGGGCAAACGCCAAAACCACCACAAAGGCGCCTGTCCCCTTTGTGGTGGTTTGAAGCTCTCCTGGGCGGGATGCTAGACTTGCGGCATATACATTCGCGCCAAAGCACGGGTCGCATACAGGAAAGGAGATGCCATGGCGCCTATCGCACCGCTCAAGATGCTCGTCGCTCCTGCCGCCAAGACCATCGCCCGCCTGAGCGACTCACTCACCTACGAAGATATCCCCTGCGTCGTCGAATCACGCGAGGACAGCTGCCCCTACCTGGGCCACGTCCCCTACTTTGCACCCAAGCTCGCATCTGATCCCGAGCAGCGTGAGCAGTAATCCAAGATGCATCTAGCACCGCACAACTCGCGGCGCTACTGTTTTGGTGCAAAGCGACCTGTCCCCCTTGCGCCAACGCCGGGATTGTCGATGCTGCGGCCGCGGCGCGATATGAGGCGCGAAACCTCGCCCAGCAACACGCCGATCACCACACCCATGAGGATCGGCAACTTTGACATCTCGGCGGGCGAGCTGTTAAGCGGCACGATTGTCGCAACAATCGAAAGCACGAGCTCTACCACCGGCACCGCAAGCGCTACCGCAAGCACCTTGCCCTCGAAGGGCGCGCGGAACACACGCGGGCGACCGTCGTATTTACACAGACGCCAAAACGCCGGGAACATCGGGATATAGCTCATGAGCAGAAAGACGACGTTCATCGAGAAGAAAACCCAAAAGACGTCGGAACCTTCGCCCAGCGGAATCTGAAGAAGCAGCACCAAGCTGGCAAAACAACCGTTAATGAGTGCTGAGCCGTTGGGCATGCCGGTCTTCTTGGACACCAGCGCAAAGGGGCGCGGCATGTTGCCGTGGCGCGCGGCATAGCTCGCCACGTTGTTGACGCCAAAACTCCAGCAGATCATGTTGGCGAACAGCGTCACCAAAAAGGCCACGCCCACGACCATCGTCAGCGGGTGGGTGCGCCCCACCATAGCGGCGACTGCGTCCACAATGCCCGAATCGAGTGAAAGCTGCTCGGTGGGAACCGCGGCTCCAATGCCAATGCCACAGATGATGTAGATCGCCGCAATGGCCACGCCACCGGCAATAACCGCCTTGGGGATATCACGCGACGGGTTCTTCATCGTGCTGGCAAAGGTCGCGACCACTTCGAAGCCCATAAAGTTGAACAGGATAATCGATAGGTACGTCAACGAATTGGTGTCGCCCAGATCTGGAATGAAGGTCTTAAACGACATGTCGTTGGCAAAGCCGTTATTGCAGGCAAACCAAATGCCGACGATTCCCACCGCAGCGGTAATGAGCACCTTGATGACGGCGCCGCCGTCCATAACCCAATCGGCCTCCGCCACCGGCTGCATTGCCATGACCGTGACGCCCCACACAAAGGCAATCTCGATGGCAATTCGGATCCCGAGTGAAAACTCGATACCCCACACCGCATTAATGACACTGGGGAACATGCAGGCGATACTTGCCACCCACAGCGGAAAGTTAACCCAGTAGCACCAAGAGCAACGGGCGCCCCAACGGTCGCCCAGGCCCAAGCGAACCCAATCGTACAGGCCGCCCTCGGAATCAAACGCCGTACCCAGCTCGGCCACCACCAGACCATAGGGAAGCAAAAACGTAATGATAAGGAAAATCCACCAGAAGAACTGTACGTTACCCATGGCAGATGCCGGAGCCGCCGCCTCGATGGTAAACACGACGCAGATAACCGAAAGGATGACCTCGATCAGGGAGAACTTTTTACCTGCCATGGCGCGCGCCCCCTACAGCAAAAAGGATGGCATCTGTACCGAAGGCGCAGCCCAAGGTAGGGTTGCAGGCCGCGTCACCGGTGCAGGTGCCATCCCAGAGAGAGGAGAGGATGCATTTGTTGGACCAACGCTCGCGGAACAGGCGCGTGTAGATAACGATACGCTGGTACATAGATACTCCGATCAAAACGGCCGCGTTCACGACCGATAACTTTCGGCAATTGAAGACGCGTCTGACCTGGGAAATTCAAGCGAACAATTGGCCTAACCCGCAAAAAATCCCAGGCCAGACGCGTACTCAATCAAAGAAAAGGGCACTCCGAAGTGGAGGCAACGGAGTGCCCAAAGAAAAACCCAACCGACCAAGACATCGAATAAACCGACCATCAATGCCCCGAGATGGTCCGATTCACCGACCGTCCGATTGATCGGCTGGGTTCCCGAAGCATCACGGCTCGGAAAGTCAGACGTTTACTCGGCGTGCTCAGGTGCGCCAGATTGGCGCGAACGAGGAGCGTAGCGTACTGACGCTACGTAAGCGACGAGTGAACGCCAAGGTGGCGTGCCTGAGTTACGCCGAGGGCTCCTGCTGGGTAATGCAGTGGATGTTGCCGCCACCGAAGACGACCTGCTCGGACTGGACGCCGACGCACTTGTAGACGCCCTCGCCCCAGACCTCGTCGTAGATCTTCTGGAGCGTGTCGACGGCCAGCTGGTCGTTCTCGTCGCCGTACTGCGGGACGATAACGCCGTGGTTGGTGACCAGGTAGTTCATGTAAGAGGCGATCAGCGGCTCGTCGGGGACGCGCGGCTCGGCGTTCTCGTCGGCGTCGATGGTGTCGCAGGAAGCCTGGTCCATGAACAGCGGGTTCACGGGCATGCAGAGCTTGTAGACCTTCATCTTGCGGCCCTTAGCGTCAACGGCGTTGGAGAGGGTCTCGTAGGCAGCGTGGCACTGCTCGTAGAACGGATACTCGGGATCGTCGGTCCAGATGCAGGCCATGACGCCCGGAGCGATGAACGTGGCGACGTCATCGATGTGGCCGTTGGTCTCCTCGGGGTCGATGCCCTCCTTGACCCAGATGACCTTCTCGATACCCAGGTAATCCTTGAGGTGCTCGTCCATGTAGGCGCGAAGCTCCTCGCTCCAGGGCTCAAACTTCTTGCGGTACTTGGGCCAGATGGACTCGGGATCCTCTTCCTCCTCCAGAACCGCAGAGCAGGTGCGGCCCGGGGAAAGCAGGCACTGGTCGGTCACGACAAGGGTGCCCTCGCCGTCGACGGTGATGGAGCCGCCCTCGAGGATCATGTCGTCGGGACGATAGCGGCAGCAGCCGGAGAGCTCAGCCATCTTGAGGGCGATCTGCTCGTCCTTGTCCCACGGGAAGTACAGGCCGTCGACGAGGCCGCCGTAGGCGTTGAAGTGCCAGTGGTTGGCGCGCTTCTCGCCCTTGCCGTTGATGACGTAGGTGGCGGCAGTGTCGCGGAACCAGGCGTCGTCGGTGGTCATCTCGATGACGGTGACGTTCTCGTCGTTCTCGAAGACGGCCTTGCAGTTGGCGTAGTCGACCTGGTTGGCGCACATATAGACCGGGGTGAACTCGGAGATGGCGCGGGCGATGGCGGCATACTGCTTCTGGGCCGGCTTGGCGCCGTGGGCCCAGGTGTCGGTGCGGTGGGGCCAGCCCATCCACACGCGATCCTGCGGGGCGAACTCGGCGGGCATGAAGAAGCCGTCGGCCTTGGGGGTGGACTCGGACTCGGTGATCGTACGCATAAGATTTCCTCCAAATCGAACGATCGCTTGCTGCGGGCGGGTTACCCGCAGCCTAAAACCAAGAGATGGTAGGCGCCCGTTCCCCGGCAAAGGTCGGGGCGCCCGGTGCCGGTTTTCACGGAATCGCACCGGCAAGCGACGACGTAACCAAGTGCGCGGAGACAAAACGCACGAAGGATACGGAAGAGAGATTGGGGTGGGCGGTGGTTACCGGAGCTATCGCTCACACCCACCCCGGGGGAATGGTTAGCAAACCTGTCGCTTGGACACGCCTCCGAAGAGGCTAGAGTGCCCGGAGTCGGGAGCGACAAGCCCGACGAAGCGCGCGTTGGTACACGAGGAGGGTTGGAGCCCCAGAACCGGGTGCTCTAGTTCTCCTCGGCCTCGGCGGCCTCCTCAGCGAGACGCTGGGCTGCGAGCTCAGGGGTCAGACCCTTGTACTCGGTCTCGCGGCCCTTAGCGCTGACGACGCGGACGACCTCGCCGATGAGCACGAGCACGATGAAGATAACGATCATCGGGACCTTGTCGCCAATTTCAGCAGCGGAGAACGGGATCAGCGTGGCAACGATGGCAAGAACCAGCTCGATGCAGGGGATGGCCAGCATGACCTTCATCATGGCGCCCTTAAACGGGAACGTGAAGATGCGCTCACGGTTGGGGTCGTTCTTACGAAGGTTGAGGAACGCCGGGAACATCGGGATGTAGGTCAACAGCAGGAAGACGACAGAGGTGCCAAAGAGCATCCAGAAGACACCGTTGGAGATGGCGTCGATGGGAACGAGCTGCAGGCACAGCACCAGGGAGGCAACGACAGCGTTGACCAGGTTGGCGCCGTTGGGCATGTCGTCATCCGAGATCATCGAGGCGAAGACCTTGGGCATGTTGCCGTGCTCGGCAGCGTAGCGAGCAACGGAGTTAACGCCGAAGGACCAAGCGGCCATGTTGGCGAACAGGGTGATCAGGAAGGCGATGCAGATGACCTTAAAGATCATGGAGTCGCCCACCATGGTCTGGACTGCGACGATCATGCCGTAGTCGGGGTCGATGGAATCGGCCGGCACAGCAGCGCCGATGCCAAAGCCAGCGAACAGATAGATCACGGCGATGGACAGGCCACCGACGATAATAGCCTTGGGGATATCGCGAGCGGGATCGGCCATGTCGTCGGTCATGGTGCAGATGACCTCGAAGCCCATGAAGTTAAAGATGATGATCGACAGGTAGCCGAGAGCGTTGGTGTTGGTGAGCTCGGGCAGGAAGGTGGCAGCGGACATGTCGTTCGCAAAACCGTTCTCCATGGCATACCAAATGCCCAAAGCGCCAACGATAACGGCGACGGCGACCTTGATGATGGCGCCACCGTTAAGGACCCACTCGGAGTCGGCCGCCTTGGAGCGGCCCATGAGGTAGACGATCCACACAAAGGCAAGATCGATACCCATCTTGGCGATCAAGTTGAACTCGATGCCAAAGACCATGCCCAAAATGTCGGGGAACATGGTAGCCAGCGAGGCGATCCACAGCGGGTAGTTGACCCAGTAGTAGTACGAGATGCGGGCGCCCCATTTGTCGCCCAGGCCATCGCGTACCCAGTCGTAAATGCCGCCCTCGCCGTCATAGGTGGTACCGAGCTCGGCGACAACCATGCCGTAGGGAAGCAGGAAGGTCAGGATCAGGAAGATCCACCAGAAGAACTGCTGGTTGCCAATGGCGGCAGCAGGAGCGGCGGCCTCGCAAACGAAGACGACGCAGATGATGGTCGAAATGACCGTCAAGAAGGAAAGCTTTTTCTTTCCGTCGCTCATGATGAGCTCCTTCGCTCAGTCTTGGACAGATCCGAGGCCCTAAGGTATTAAGGCAATTGCTTGGGCCTCGGTGAGCGGGCGACAGGAGACGAGCATCCGCCGCCCGCAAACGTGCTTTTAGAAGCCTTGAGGCTTAGAGCTGCTCGAGAGCCTCGAGAGCGGCGTGGAGCTCAGCCTTGGCGGAGTACTCGACACCCTCGTCGTTGAGCGGGGTGCGCTTGCCCAGGGCGGCAAGGAGAGCACGGATGGAGTGCTTGCGGTTCTCGGCCTCGACCCAGCACAGGGAGCGCTCGGGATCGTCCATGACCTCGTCGACGACCTCCTCGTTGCGGGTGGCCGGCAGGCAGTGCATGAACTTGGAGTTGGGGCCGGCGAAGTTCATCATGTCCATGGTGACCTGATACTTGGGATAGAACACGTCCATGTAGTTCTCGCCCGAGACCTCCTCGTCGTACAGGCCATACCACACGTCGGTGTAGATGAAGTCGGCGCCCTTGATGCACTCGATGTCGTCGGAGATGACGACAGAGCCGCCGGAGACCTTGCAGTTCTCCTCGGCGATGGCCATCATCTGCTTGCCGAACTCGGCGCGCTCCTCGACGGTGCCAACGTGCAGGCCGCCGTCGGGGATCTGGTGGCCCTTAGGTCCAAACTGGACGAACTTCATGCCGACCTTGGAGGCGATGAACATGAGGGAGACGCAGACCTGGGTGGCGTCGCCGATGAAGGCCAGGGTGCAGTCCTCGATCTTCTTGCCCTCGGGGAGGTTCTCGAGCATGGTCATGAGGTCGCCCATCTCCTGCGTGGGATGGTTGAACTCGGACATGCCGTTGATGACGGGCACAGCGGAGCCCTCGGCGAGGCCGACGACGTCCTTGTGACGGTCAACGCGAGCCATCATGATGTCGAGCAGCGAGCCCATAACGCGAGCGGTGTCGCCCAGGGACTCGTGACCGCCGAGCTGGATGGTGCCAGGGCCATAGAACTGAGCATGGCCGCCGAGGTCGGTCATAGCGGTCTCGAAGGAAAGACGAGTGCGGGTGGAGACCTGCTGGAAGATCATGCCAAGGCTCTTGTTGCGGAGCAGGTGCGGATAATAACCGTCAACCTTGATGGCCTTCTTCATTGCCAGGCCAAGATCCTCGATAGCCAGGATCTGCTCTTTGGTGAAGTCGTTGGTGTCGATGAAATCCTTAGGCAGTGCCATGTCGATTTCCTTTCCGCCGGTCGTGCCGACTATTACTATGAGGCGCTCGAACATCACGCCTCGTGTTGACAAGACCATCATTCACCCGTATGCAATTTTTACCTAGTTTATTCGGGATTAAAGACCGTTCACGGAGTTACACCCCCTCTAAACCAATATAAACCCGCAGGTAGCGGGATTGCAGGGGGTTTACTATCTAGAACCGCGAACGGTATACGGCTATGCTGTATCTCGGCGCCTAATCCGCAATGAAACGAAGGGTTGAGACGTCTATACCCCACAAGGCATACAGGGCTTTGCCATAGATTAAATGAGATGGGACGGTGACAGATGAACACTCTGATGTTCTTCTATACCCTAGCGATACTCGTGATCTGTATTGTGACGGCAGTGCTTTCGCTTGCCGCCTATGCCTCGTCCCGTCGCCGATTCTTTATCTATGGCAGCGGCGTTTTTATTTGCTATGCCATCGAGATGACCGAGATCTTCTTTTTTGAATACACGTTGCAAAACCAGAGTTTTCCGGCCAGTGACTATTACTCAATTACCATGCCTGTAATGCGGACCCTTGTGGCGACCGCTTCACAGGCTTTTATTTGGCTGATTGCCATGGACCTGCTCGATAAGCATTCTAAAAAGCAGTTTGTTATTCCCGTCGCAACGTTCTTCCTGAGCGAGCTGCTGATCATTGTCGCTGTCCCCTACGGCCCCATGCATCAATGGCTCTACTACACGATGCGTCAGGCATTCCTTGTATTTGTGGGGCTCTATATCTTTTGGACGGCACGCAAGAGCACACAAGTCGAGCTGAAGGCACGCGTTAACAACCAACGAAAGCACCTGATTATCGGCGCTATTCTGGTCGGATGCATCGTCGCCGAGGATTTCTACAACATTCTGATTGTCCCCATGAGTCTGGCGCCCTCTTGGCTGCAACTATATCTGTCCGAGCGCAACTTTAGCGAAAACGTCTTTGCCTGCTACTTTGCGATTCTGCTGATCATCCACTCCTACCACGTGCTTTCAATCCGCATGCAGGAGGCGCCCGAGGAAAAGAACGTCAGCGATCTTGATCGACACATCGAAGAGCAGATGCCCTTCTATCGCAACGCCTACAAGCTCTCCAACCGTGAGACCGAAGTTATGCGTCTGGTTGTGCTGGGCAAATCGAACCAAGAGATCGCTGACGAGCTATTCCTTGCCGTGGGCACCGTCAAGACCCACATCCACAACATCCTGGTCAAAACCGAGCAGCAAAACCGCACGACGTTGATCCTCCACTTTTGGAAGCGATAACCTACCAAAAAGGGACAGGTTTATTTTGGCAGGTTTTATCTGGACAAACGTCGGCCGCTGCGAGGGAGTTGCCTTCCCTCGCAGCGGTCTTCTAGCAGCAAAAACCAAGTGAGTAGACTTCTTGCAGGAGGCAGAGCACACCCCAAATCGCCACAGCGCTGACCTGCGGTTTTACCGAGCATTTGTCGCGATGTGCTCGGCAGATCCAAAAAAGTCTACTCACTTGCATCTGAGGCGTACCGGAAAGGCAAAAACCGCCGCGGAAGGGGGCCGACTCCCTCCGCGGCGGTTGTTTGCGTTGGTTTTGCGACGGTTTTGCCCGTCTGCTACTCGCTGTAACGGGTGGCGATGGCAGCTTGTACCATGCCGGTGCTCATGAGGTAGGTCACCAGGAAGTAACCACCATAGGCCGCCAGGAAGATCGCACAGGTGAGGCCCACGGTACCGCCGATGCTCATGTTGCCAAACGTGCTCACCAGCTCGATGATCACCTTAAGCGCCACAAAGGAGTGCGCCAGACCCACTGCCAGCGGGAATAGGAAGAACACCGCTTGCTGCGCCATCACCGAATGGCGAATCTGGCGGTCGTCACAGCCAATCTGTGCCAGCACACGATAGCTGCGGCTGCCGTCGGCCACATTGGAGAGCTGCTGGATCGACAGTATCGCCGCGCACGCAACGACCAGTACAAAGCCAATGTAGATGGCCAGATAGCTAATCATGCCGTTCATCTGCGCTGCTTGCGTGTACATCTCGGAACGCATGATGAAGACTCCCCACGACCCCGGCTCCTTGCCGTCAACGAGCAGATTATCGAGCAAGGTGTATTTAATGCTCTCGTCTGCCTCGGTCGTATCCATACCCTGTTTGTAATTAACGAGCAGATTACTGGAATACGGCTGCAGATTAAGCTGGGACAGCAGCTCATCGGCTACGACCACGGTACCGGGATTGCTGCCCATCGCCGAGTTGGCGATGGCCGCCGTGTCCTCGTCCGACTTATCGGTTGCGGGCTTGAGCTCATGCCCGTCCAAGGTGAGGGTATGGCCGCCAGCCATATACTTGGTGTACAGGTCGCCCAGCTCACCGCCCATATCACACGTAAGCACGTACTGGTCGCGGCCAATGCTCACCGGCTCCTCGCCCATCATCTGGCGCAGCTTGTTGTACTGGCTCGCCGGCGTCACATACAGACCCATCGCATCGGCGTTGCTTCCCTCGAGCGCCTTGAGAAGCTTTTCGCCCATGGCCTTGCACATCTCACCCGCCACCACCGAGGGGCCCGAGCCGCCAAGCGGATAACTCAGATACGAATCGATCTGCACATGCTCACCGGCAACATCGGCGATATTGACCTTCTTGCCGGTCTCGTCGTTGTTGTCCGCCGACTTGCCCTTAATACCGTCTGCAACGTTATCGGGATCTTTACGATCGCCATGCCATGCAGCGTACAAATCGACCGTTGCATCGGCCAGCACCATGCGATCGGCCTCAGACGGATTGACATACTCCTTGTAGTAGTCGAGCGTTTCGGGCGTGTAATAGACATACGTCTGAGACACGTCAACAGGGTTATAGCGCTCCAGATTCTCGTTCATCACGTTGGCAATCGACATACCGCACGTCACCGAGGTAATGGCAAGGAACAGAATCATCGCGATGACGCCCATCGAAAAGCACACCGTATTGACCTTGGCCGAAAGCTGACGCACGGTAAACATATTGAGGCCGCGCCAATACACGCCGCGCAAGCTCTGCAGCAGCTTGATGAGCATGCCCGAGAGTCCCCAGAACAGGGCAAAGGTGCCCACCGTAACCATAGCGGTCGTAATGCCAAACTGGCTCATGGCCCCGTCCAGCTTGTCGCCCGTCTCGGTTAGCGGGAACCCATCACGCAGCAGACGGTAATAGGCCACGCCCACAAGTAGCACGCCCACGGTAAAGATGGCAATCGCGATCCAGGGGTTGCGTGTCTTGATGCTCTCGTTGCGACGCTCGGCACCCATAAGCTCGATGAGTTTGGTACGACGCACGGCGCGCAGGTTCAGCAGTAGCGTGAGCACAAACATTACGAGCATGCAGGCAAGGGTCAGGTTGAACGCATGCACCGAGAAAAAGAAGTGAAAATCGGCGATCTGCGTCTTAAAGAGCGAAGCCGTAAAGAACGTCATGAGCTGGGAGAGCCCCACGCCCAGCACAATGCCGGCGACAAAGGCGCCGACCGAAACGATCACGGTCTCGAGCGCCATGATCGTGGCGACGCGCCCGCGCCCCATGCCAAGCACCTGGTACAGGCCAAACTCCTTCTTACGGCGTTTCATGATGAAGTTATTGGCATACACCATCAAAAAGGCCATGACGCCAGCCAAAAAGTAAGTAAGGTAACCGAGCATGGTGCCCATGAGCTCGGACAGTCCCTCTTCCTCGATGCCGGCAATGTCGACCTGCATCGAGACGGTGTTGAAAGCATAGAAGACCGTGACGCCTAGGGTGAGCGTCAGCAAGTAGACGAGGTAATCGCGGCCGGCGCGGCGGACGTTGCCCCAAGCGAGTTTACAGAGCATCGGAGCCCTCACCGCCCATCATGGCAACGACCTCCATAATGCGGTCGAAGAACTCTCGGCGGTCGGTATCGCCGCGGCGCAGCTCGGTGAAGATCTTGCCGTCGCGAATAAACAGCACACGGCTCGTGTAGCTGGCGGCAAAGCTGTCGTGCGTGACCATGAGTACCGTGGCGCGCAGGCGGCGATTCAGGGCCTCCAGGCTCTCGAGCAGCAGACGAGCGCTTTTGGAGTCGAGGGCGCCGGTGGGCTCGTCGGCCATAATCATAGTGGGGTCGGTGACGAGCGCGCGAGCCGCGGCAACGCGCTGCTGCTGACCACCGGACATCTGGTAGGGATACTTGTCGAGCACCTGGCTGATGGACAGGCGCGCTGCCACATCCTGCACGCGGGTCGAAATCTCTGCCGAGTTTGCGCGGGCGATGGTGAGCGGCAGGGCGATGTTCTCGCGTGCCGTGAGCGTATCGAGCAGGTTGGAATCCTGGAAGATAAAGCCCAGCTCCTCGCGGCGGAACTGCGAGAGCTTGGCCTGCTTCATGCGCGTCACATCCTGGCCGTTGATGCGGATGGCGCCACTCGTGGCGGCATCGATGGT
Source organism: Collinsella sp. AF36-3AT (assembly GCF_003475205.1). NCBI lineage: Bacteria > Bacillati > Actinomycetota > Coriobacteriia > Coriobacteriales > Coriobacteriaceae > Collinsella > Collinsella sp. AF36-3AT. The sequence goes on from NZ_QROZ01000001.1 coordinate 522,304, forward strand.
CGACACGCAGTTGAGCAACGTCGACTTGCCCGAGCCCGAGGCTCCCATGATGCCGACGAATTCGCCGCGGTTGACGGTAAAGTTGACGTCGTTGAGCGCGCGGGTCACGTTGCCCAGCGCTCCATATACCTTTTCGAGATGCGCGACCTCCAGTACCGGGGTCGCCATTTGGGTGGTTTGCATACCGAGTCCTTTCTTGCGATTAGTCTACGGCATCTATAGTCGCAAGGAGCCGAGTCGGCTACCATCGATATGGCTTACGCTTGCCTTACCGTTGTGTAAGGTAAGGGTAGCCTGCCATGTGTTGATGTGGAGAGAGGACTCCTGTTGAAGACTGTTCATGTTGCCGCTGGGATCATTCGCAAGGATGGATCTGACGAGCTGCTTGCCGTGCAGCGCGGCTACGGCGACATGCAGGGACTGTGGGAGTTCCCAGGTGGCAAGCTCATGCGCGGCGAAACACCCGAAGACGCTGTGCGCCGCGAGCTTATGGAAGAGCTACAGGTAAAGGTCACCAACCTACGTGATTTCTACACCGTTGAGTATGACTACCCCGATTTTCATCTCTCAATGGAGTGTTACTACTGCTCGCTGGCTGATGAATCCGATGAGCCCCAGAAGCACGACCGCCAGCTCGATATCCGCTGGATTCCGCGCACCTCGCTTGCCACGGTGGAATGGATGCCCGCCGACAAGGGGCTCATTGATGCGCTGATTGAGCTGAAGGAAGACCGGCTTGAGGCTAATGGCGCTGCCAACGATACCGAGACCACGGCCGACGAGCCCGCTACCAAACCCAAGCGCAAGCCTAAGCGCCACAGCAAAAAGCGCCCCAAGCCCGGCCTGCTGGACGGCATCGATACCTCGGACCTCTCCGCTGACGAGCGCGAACTGGTCCGCCGTCGAGCCGCCATCAAAAAGTCCATGAAGGGCAACAAACGCGCCAACACCAAGCCCGAGCTGCTCGTTCGCCAGCGCCTACGGGCCGCCGGCCTCACGGGCTATCGTTTGGAATGGAAGGTGCCCGGCAAGCCCGACATCGCCTTTCCCGGGCGCAAGATCGCCATCTTCGTCAACGGCTGCTTTTGGCACCGCTGCCCCAAGTGCAACCCGAGCCAGCCCAAGCGCAATGTTGATTTTTGGGAGGCAAAGTTCCGTCGCAACGTCGAGCGCGACCGCGCTGCCGTGGCGGCACTCACTCAAATGGGCTGGACACCCATAACCATCTGGGAATGCGAGCTCAAAAAAGACCGCATCGACGCCACGATGGAAAAGGTCATCGAGCAGGTACGGGCTGCAGAGCCGCAGCGCTAACAGCGAGCATTCACACGCCCCACACAGGCGAGCCACATCCACGTCACAAACCTTAGAAAGCCCTTAAGCCCAAAACCTTTCAAGAGTGTTACTCAATAGCCTTGACCTGCGGTTTCATCGTAACACCAAACCAGGTTAAGCCTTTCTTTAGCGCTTCTTTGAACGGTCCGCTGCATAATACTGCCAACGCACGGGACCTAGCAGCACACCCTGTGCGCAACCTTTTGGTGGACATCGAGGAGGCCGCATAAGCATGCATTCTTCCAATGACGCAACACAGCAGCCATCCCTAACACATGCAGACCTTTTCTCCTTCCCCCCGACACAGAGAAATGGCCTCCTCGACTCCCCCACCACAAAAGCAAAACGCTCAACCGACCAGAACCTCAACTTGCGAGCATCGTTCGAAAAGCTCCAAGCATCCCTAAACAAGGCGTTCCCCGAACAGGCAAGAGCAATCTAAGCCCATCGCGCTTTATACTGATGCCATGCGAAACATGGATCACATAGAATTGCACCGCGGAGGACGCGAGGAAGCGTTTCCCGAGACCGCCGATGACTGGCCCTATATTGCCGAACGCGCAGAATTCGCTCGCTATCCGGGCAATTCCGTCCCCTGGCACTGGCATTCCGAAGTTGAGCTTTTCTACATGGAGCAGGGAGCGATTGACTATCGAACGCGCGCGGCTCATGAGCACGTACGCTTTGAGGAAGGGTCCGCCGGCTTTATCAACGGCGGCGTTTTGCACAGCACGCTGCAATCACCCAATTCGGCACCAGCCATTCAAATGTTGCATATCTTTCAGCCGTCGATGCTCGGCGATCCCGCGGGACGCCTTCAAAAGCGCTATATCAATCCTTTACTGCAATGTCGAGGCGTCGATGTGCTCAAATGGTCGCCCACCAACCCCGACGATATGCCCTTTATCGATTTGCTAAAGAGTTCCTTTAACCACGACCTTCAACGGCCGCAGAACGAGATGGCGCTTCGGAATAGCTTGTCAGAGCTCTGGATTCAGATTTACGCCAAGGCCGAACCGCTCTTTTCCTCCGACAACGCCTCTTGGATGACCAACCGCGACGTACAGTTCAAGGCAATCCTGGACTATATCCGCGCGAACTATGCAGCCGCTATAGATGTGCCCCAGATGGCATCTGCAGCCGGCGTAAGCGAAAGAGAGTGTTACCGCATTATCGAAGCTTGCGCAGGAACGACCCCGGCGGCATATTTGCGCGCATACCGCGTAAACCGTGCTTGCGAACTTTTGACACACACCACGCGAACGGTCCAGACAGTCGCGCGCCAATGCGGCTTTGCGACAGCAAGCCATCTTGGCCAGGTATTTAAAGAACAAATGGGATGCACTCCTTCGAGCTATCGAGCAGCGAGGCAGAATCTCGATAGCACCAGGCAGAAATCCCGCTAGCCTTTCTTCTGTCACCGCATCAAACTTGCAGGCAAACAACAGAGAGGAGCAATCATATGAAGCACTTTGACCATATCGTATTTGACGTTGATGGGACATTGGCAGATACAGAAGAAAGCGTTCTATCATCACTTGTCCAGATTGTCCAAGAAGAGACCGGCAAAACGCTCCCCCGACACGAGCTTGAATTTGCCCTCGGCATACCCGGCAAGGATGCCCTTGAGAAACTTGGAATCTACTCGCAGGCAACGTTGGATCGCTGGTGCCAAGTTGCCGCCAGCTTTAAAAGCACCATCAGCGTGTTTCCAGGTTTGCTTGAAGTCATCGCAACACTCGCCGATAGCGGCTGCAAACTTGGCATCGTCTCCTCACGTGCGCGCGACGAATACGCAAAAGAAATTGCACCCCTTGGTTTCGATAAGTATTTTGAGCACATCATCCTTGTCGAAGACACAACCGAACATAAACCCGCACCCGCTCCCATGCTCGAATATCTCCGGCGTACGGGCGCGAATCCTGGCAACGTCGTCTACGTTGGCGACACCGTCTACGACGAACAATGCGCAACTTCGGCAGGGGTCAGTTTTGCCCGAGCAGCATGGGGATCACACCAAGATATCCCAAACGCCACCTACAACCTCAAAACCCCCAACGACCTACTAACCCTAACAACCAAGTAACCCCCGCGCCCCACCCTTTCAGCCCCAACGCCACAAGGGCGATTGAGCAGGACGGCTTGGGCGGGTCCCCGTACTTAGTTTCCAAAATCATTCCGCAGCGCGAAGGCTTCTTATTATTTTCAGACCTAACGCCACAAGGGCGACGACCTCGAGTAGGTCAACCTGGGAGGGACGAGGGCTTAGTTCTCCAATCTTTCCGCAGGGGGCAAAAAGCCTCGCCGCACGAAGTGCGCAGCGAGGCTTTTTGCATGCCCGAGGACGATTGGGGAACTAAGTCCTCGTCCCTCCCCGGGATATGTAGCGAGTCGGAGTACCCTTGCAGTTACTCTGCTTTGCCCACAGAGTTGAGGTTGGTCATGCGAATCTTAACCAGCTCGGTGATCTCACGCATGCCCTCCTTGGCCGGCTTCTTGGGATCGAAGCAGGCAGGGTTCTCGGCCATGTAGGCCATGAAGCCCTTGGTGTAGGCCTGACGCAGCTCGGTGGCGTAGTTAACCTTGCAGATGCCGTTCTTCACAGCCTCGGCAACCTGCTCATCGGGCACACCGGAGGTGCCGTGCAGAACCAGCGGCACGTCGACGGCGTCGCGGATGGCCTTGACCACGGACTGCTCGATGTGCGGATCGCTCGTGTACACGCCGTGGCTGGTGCCAACGCCAATAGCGAGAGAGGTGCAGCCGGTGCGCTCGACGAACTCCTTGGCCTCGGCCGGATCGGTGTAGGGGCTCTCACCCTCAACCGCGGGACCGTCGTCCTCCTTGCCGCCGACCTTGCCGAGCTCAGCCTCGACGGGCACGCCCATGGCGCGGCCAGCGTCGGCAACGGACTTGGTCAGGGCGATGTTGTCCTCGAAGGACTCATGCGAACCGTCGATCATGACAGAGGTGTAGCCAGTGCGGAAAGCCTGCATGCAGCGGTCATAGCCATCGCCGTGATCGAGGTGCAGGGCGACGGGCACGGAAGCGCGCTCGGCGGCAGCCTTGACCATGCCGTAGAAGTAGTCCAGGCCAGCGGTCTTAATGGTGCCCGGGGTGGTCTGCATGATGACGGGGGACTTGGTCTCCTCGGCAGCGGCTAGAACGGCCATAACAAACTCGAGGTTCTCGACGTTGAAAGCGCCAACAGCGTAGTGGCCGGCCTGAGCGTCCTTGAGCATCTTTTCGGTGGTAACAAGTGCCATGAGCGTTTGCTCCTCTCCCTCGCCCGCATCTGGACATCGGGCGTACGTGTCCGCAAGGCGTTTTACCTTGCGTTTTGCTGCCCCCATTGTATGAAAATCGTTCGTGTTACATGCATGAGATATCGCCGGCACGCAGGTCAAGACGCTCGATTTTGAAAAGCAAACGGAAGGGATTCGGACCAAATTCCTCTATCCGACACTGAAGTTTTCACACGAATTGTCTTTCTTTTATAGAAAAGATAAGTAATCGAAAGGTGTTTTCTTACTTAAAAAGAAAATGAACGAAAATAGACTCAACACAATTCCTGCAAATTTAGGTTGAGGATGGAGCAGCTATGGCCCACGCAACAACCCGGGCTTTCGCCGATGAGCGCCGCGCCGCCATCATGGAAATGCTCGAGCATAACGCCTCCGTTCAGGTGGCAGACATCGCCCAAACCTTTGGCGTGTCCTCCGTCACCGCCCGCGCCGACCTGGACGCGCTCGCCGAATCCGGCAAGCTGCGTCGCACGCATGGCGGCGCCGTGTCGCTCCACAAACGCCTAACTGTCTCCACGCAAGATCGCCGCATCAACGTAAATGTCGCCGCCAAGCAGGCCATCGCACAAAGTGCCATCGAACTCGTCGGCAGCGGTGACACCCTGCTCGTCGACTCGGGCACCACGGCGCTCGAGTTCGTCCGGCTCCTCGATCAGCGCGATGGTATCACCGTCATCACGGCCGACATTACCATTGCCGATTACATCGACGAGAGCATGCCCTCAGTCGATGTCGTCATGCCGGGCGGGGCGCTGCGCAAAGGCCATCGTTATCTGTACGGACCGCTCACTATGCAGGCGCTCCAAATGGTCCACGCCGATCTTGCCGTCATGTGCCCTGGAGCTTTTGTTCCCGGCTGCGGCTTTACGACCGACTTTCCGCAGATGGCCGAGACCAAAGCGGCTATGGTCGGTGCCGCCCGTCAAAGCGTCGCCCTTATGGACGCCAGCAAGGTTAACGGACGCGGCATGTACCGCTTTGCCGAGCTGACCGATGTCGACACCATCGTGATGGACCGTGATCCCGATGGCGCCGTCGCCACCTCAATCGCCGAGACCGCCGACGACGCCCGCCCAAATCTCGTCATCGCCGGCGCTTAAACAAAAACCACCACAAAGGTGCCTGTCCCCTTTGTGGTGGTTGTGATGGTTGAGCGTCAAAAGTGAACGTGTCGCTACTTGGAAAGCTCGTCGGCGAGGGCCTCGATCTGAGCGCGCGAGGCGTCGTTGAGCGAACCCAGGACGGTCACCTTATTCTGCGCCAGGGTGATGTCCTTCATGCCCTCGAGCTCCTTGGTCATAACCTTGGCAGCTGCAGGCGCCCAGGAACCGGCCTCGACAAGCGCCACGGTACGGTTCTGGTAGGCATGCTCGGCGAGCGTGTGGATAAAGGTGCTCATGAACGGGAAAACCTCGCCCTGATAGGTAATGGAGGCGAGCACCAGGCGGTCATAGCGGAACGCATCCTCAACGGCCTCGGCCATGTCGTCGCGAGCCAGGTCAAAGACGGAGACCTTCTGGCCGCGAGCCTCGAGCGCTGCGGCGAGCTCCTCGACGGCGGCCTTCAGATGGCCGTAGACGCTCGCATAGGCAATGGTGATGCCCTCGTCCTCGGGCTGATAGCTCGACCAGGTGTTGTAGGTGTCGAGGTAGTAGCCCAGGTTCTCGGTCAGTACGGGGCCGTGAAGCGGGCAGATGATCTGGATGTCCAGGTCGGCGGCCTTCTTGAGCACGGCCTGCACGAACTTGCCGAACTTACCGACGATGCCAAAGTAGTAGCGGCGCGCTTCGCAAGCCCAACCCTCGGGGTCCTCGATGTCGTTGGCGCCAAACTTTCCAAAGCCGTCGGCGCTAAAGAGCACCTTATCGGTGGACTCGTAGGAGAAGAGTACCTCGGGCCAGTGCACGTTGGGGGCGCCGACAAACGTTAGGCTGTGACCGCCCAGATCGAGCACGTCGCCCTCTTTGACGACTATCTTGCGCTCGGGGAAATCGGTGCCAAAGAAGTTGACCATCATGCGGAAAGCGCCCATGCTTGCCACGATCTGTGCCTGGGGATAGCGCTCCATAAAGGCGGCGATGCCAGCGGAGTGATCGGGCTCCATATGATGGACAACCAGGTAGTCGGGCGTGCGACCGTCGAGCACGGCTTCGATGTTACCGAGCCACTCGTCGACAAAACCGCCGTCGACTGAATCGGCGACAGCAATCTTTTCGCCCAAGATAACGTAGCTGTTGTATGCCATACCGTTCTCGGACACATCGTACTGGCCCTCGAACAGGTCAATGTCGTGATCGTCGACGCCAACGTAGCGGATATCCTTGGTGATCTCCATCAGGCAAAGCCTCCTAGATAGACAAAAGAGCCCGTCTATCATAGCACTCGGCTACATCCCAACAGCTATCTACCGACATCCTTACCGATTGTTATTGATGTTCAACATATCACCGTTGACCTGCAGAAACTATGCGCGCGGTGCCGCCGTACTATGTCGAACGATGAGCTGACCGGGAATACGAATGGCAACAGTTTTGCCCGCCGTACCCGCCTCGGGAACCGCATGCTCAAACACCTCGCGTCCGCGCTGATGTAGATCGAATCGCACGGTCGTGAGCTCGTTGTGTGCCACAAAATCATCGAGTGAATCGTCGACGCCCACTACGCTCACATCCTCGGGCACGCGCAGGCCGCTATCGCGCAGCGCTGCAATAGCGCCGTTTGCCATCTGGTCGTTTGCCGCGTAAATCGCCGTCATGGCGCGGTCATGCTCGGCCAGGTACCTGCCGGCCTCGTAACCGCTGTTAGCAGACCAGTCGCCCTCGAGCGGCTCTGCCGGCTCGATGTGTTTACGCTCGAGCGCATCCTGCCAACCGGCGCGACGAAATTGCTCGTCGACCGAGAAAGACGGACCGCCGATAAAGCGAATCTGCTCGTGTCCCAGCTCAAGCAGATGATCCATGAGCAGCAGCGAGCAGCCGTAATGATCGGAGTCGACCGTAGTCACCCGTGGGTGCGCATACATGGTGACGATAACCGTGCCGATACCCGGCAACGGATCAAACGTCTCAAAATCGGGCGCCATACGACTCATGCCGATGATGATGCCGTCCACCGGCAGTGCGGCCATACGACGCGTGGCCTCGGCAAGCGAAAACTCTTCGGTCTTGGACATCTCGACCAGCGTGATGGCGCAATTATGCTCACGAGCAGCGCTGGCGATGCCGTCGATCATTGAGAGGTTGCCAAACTTGGTGACATCGTTGATGCATAGGCCGACCGAATGGTAACGGCCGTCGCGCAGCGAGCGACCGGCATAACTCGGACGAAAGCCGAGCTCTTGCATAGCGGCCTGCACGCGCTGGCGCGTCTGCTCGTTAACGTTGGGCAAGCCGTTGGCGACGCGCGAGACCGTCTGCTGCGAAACGCCAGCAGCGCGGGCGACGTCGGCCATGGAGACCGGACGCGTACCTGTATCGTTGGACGGGCGCCTTGCCACAGGATCACCTTCACACTTGCGAGATCTGAATAGCGTGCATGCCGACCCGGGCAGAAACACACCCCGCGCCGAAGCCCGCTATCGTCGGACGCATGTTAACGTACTCTACTTTTTCAATCCGCAACTCTTCTGCTCTATAAGTCCATACGGCAATACCGTTCACGGCTGAATTTCTACCGATTACCAGATTCTCAAAAAGTGATAAGCGTTGTGTTATGAGTACGTTAACATAGCCCGTAACGTGCGGCATCGTGAACACTTGGTTCATGCCGCTTCAAGTTGTTAACGTACTCATAACAACGCAAAACTCACCCGTGCGCGCCAAGGAAAGGACCCTCATGACCACCTCCGACGAAAAGACACTCGCCACGCTCACCAAGCTGTTTGAGGAGGAGTTTGGCCCCATCGGCGATCGCCAGGTGCTCTATGTGCACGCGCCCGGCCGCTCCGAGATCAGCGGCAACCACACCGACCACGAGGGTGGCCACGTTATCGCCGGCTCGCTCGATGTCGCTGTCGACGGCATCGCCGTGGCAACCGATTCCAACAAGGTTCGCGTAGCCGACGAGGGCTATCCCACGTTTGAAATCGCGCCCGGCACGCTAGACGTTCGGGAGTCCGAGAAGGGCACGTCCGCAAGCCTCGTGCGCGGTATGGCCCACGAGATTGCAGCCCTTGGCGTTGAGCCTCACGGCTTCGATTTCGCCTTCACCTGCTCCGTCCCCTCGGGCGGCGGCCTTTCCAGCTCCGCTGCCGTCGAGGCCGCATACGGCCGCGCCATGGAGACGCTCTGGGGCGCGCCCGCCATTGAGCCCGTCGCGCTCGCGCAGATGAGCCAGCGCACCGAGAACAACTACTACGGCAAGCCCTGCGGTCTGATGGACCAGGCCGCCGTGTGCCTGGGTGGCCTCGCCTACATGGACTTTGAGGACCAGGCTCAGCCTAAGACCCAGAAGCTCGAGCTCAACTTTGAGGATCACGGTTATGCGCTTGTGCTCGTTAAAGTGGGCGCCGACCACGTGGCAGCCACCGATGACTACGCCGCCGTTCCGCGCGAGATGCAAGACGTCGCTGCCGAGTTTGGCAAGGCGCGCCTGTGCGAGGTCGACGTTGCCGACTTTGACGCTAAGCTCCCCGAGCTGCGCGCCAAGCTGGGCGACCGCGCCTGCCTGCGCGCCGTTCACTACTGGTACGAGAACGGCCTGGTCGATAAGCGCTGGGCAGCGCTCAACGCCGGCGACATTGACCAGTTCCTGGTCCTGACGCGCGAGTCCGGCGCCAGCTCTGCCATGTACCTGCAAAATGTTGTTGCCAAGCTGGGTTCCGAGCAGCCTTCCATGTATGCCCTGGCGCTGGCCGAGCACGTGCTCGACGGCCGCGGCGCCGTCCGTATCCACGGTGGCGGCTTTGGTGGCACCATCCAGGCCTTCGTGCCGCTCGATCTGGTCGACACCTTCATTGCCAAGATGAACGGCTGGCTGGGCGAGGGCTCTGCCCGTCACTACGCCATCTCTGACAAGGGGGCTTACGCGGCATGGCTGTAATGACTGACGTGCGAGAGGCCGCGCAGAACCTGATCGAGTACGCCATCCACCGATCGATGATCGGACAGGACGACCGCATCTGGGCATACAACACCATTTTGGAGTGCATCGGCGCTACGGGTCCCGCGCTCGATATGGCCTGGGCGCTCCAGGTTGAGAAACTCTCGCTCTTGCACCCCAATACCCTGCCCGACTTTGATCTTGAAGGCACGCTTGCCGCGCTTTCCGAGGCCGCCGTTACCAACGGTGCCGCCGAGGACACGGCGTCAGGCCGCGACCGCATCGCCATGCGCATCATGGGTGCGCTCATGCCGAGGCCTTCGGTTGTAAACGAGGAGTTCAACGGACGTATGGGCGTCAACGAGCCCCGCGCCGCAACCGACTGGTTCTACGGCCTGTGCTGCGGCGCCGGCTACGTGCGCCGTGCCGCCATCGCGCGCAACATCAAATGGAGCACCCCCACCAACTGGGGCGATCTTGAGATCACCATCAACCTCTCCAAGCCTGAGAAGGACCCGCGCGATATCGCCGCGGCAGGTGCCGCCAAGAACACGGGCGAGAAGTATCCCGCCTGCCAGCTCTGCATCGAAAACGAGGGCTATCCCGGACGCTCCGCTGCAGCCGACGGCGGCGCTCACCCCGCTCGCCAGAACCTGCGCATTATCCCCATCCAGCTCAACGGCGAGCGCTGGGGTTTCCAGTACAGCCCGTACGCGTACTTTAACGAGCATTGCATTGCCATGAGCTCCGAGCATCGTCCGATGCACGTCGACCGCAAGGGCCTGACCTGCCTGCTCGACTTTGTGGACCTGTTCCCGCATTACTTCATCGGCTCCAACGCCGACCTGCCTATCGTGGGCGGCTCGATTCTGTCGCACGACCACTTCCAGGGCGGCGCGCACGAGTTCCCCATGATGCATGCCGCCGAGGTCTCGCAGTTTAGCGTGCCCGGTTTTGACCAGGTCACCGGCACTGTGCTGCAGTGGCCGCTCTCGGTGCTGCGCCTGCGCTCGCATGACCGCGCTCAGCTGCTCGACGCTGCCGAGAAGATTATCCTCGCCTGGCGCGAGTGGACCGACGAGTCTGTGGGCGTTATCGCGCACACGGCCGACGGCGTAGCGCACAACACCGTGACGCCCGTCATCCGCCGCGTCGACTCCCGCGGCAACGCCGGCGGCGAGATTTACGAGGCCTACCTGGCGCTTCGCTGCAATATCACGACCGACGAGCATCCGCTGGGCGTTTTCCACCCGCATGCCGAGTATCACCACATTAAGAAGGAGAACATCGGCCTGATCGAGGTCATGGGCCTGGCCATTCTGCCGCCGCGCCTGGTTCCCGAGCTCGGCGCTGTCCGCGAGCACCTGCTGGCAGCCAAAGCCGATACCAGCTACGACCTTGCCAGTGCGCTCGAGGGCGACGACCTTTGCCGCAGCCATGCCGCATGGGCCGAGGACGTCTATGCCCGCCGCGCCGACGAGCTTACGGCGGATAGCGCCATCGGCATCCTGCACGAGGAAGTCGGCGTAGTGTTTGGCCACGTGCTCGACAACGCCGGCGTCTTTAAGTGGGACGAAGCCGGCCGCGCCGCCCAACAGCGCTTTATCGACTCACTGTAATGATCCCTTGGGGACGGAGGAAAACGGACTATTTCGTCTTCAAGACAACGGCGCCCGCCGGCAACATCGCCGACGGGCGCCGTTTTTGAGTGTAGCCATTGGGGACGTTCTTAAACGACTAGTCAAACAAGAACGTCCCCAATGGCTAATGACTCGAGCGTGGAAAATCTCCCACTTTGAGCTCGCATGGGCACCAAAAGCAGGAGATTATCCACGCTCATTCTATTAGGAGTCGCAACCGCTACAACTCTACGACCTCAACGTTGCTGTAGATCTCGTCCCAGCGGTCCATGACCAGGTGGCCGGTCTTGGGATCCATGGCGTTGAGCTTGCCGCAGGTATTGGCGGTCTTGAGCACCGTGACGTCGTCGGCACCAGCAGCAATGGCATGCGCAAAGCCGGCGATGGTCGAGTCACCGGAACCCGTCGCGTTCACAGCCGCAATCGCGGGCGTCTTGGCGCGGAACGCGCGGCCCTCATGGAAGCCCACCGAACCGGCAGCGCCCATCGAGACGACGACCCCGGGAATACCGGCAAAGCGGCCATCGGCGGCAAGCGCCTCGCGCAGGGCATCGACATCATCGGTCGTAAAGGACGTACCCAGCAGGCCGTTAATCTCGGTCAGGTTGGGCTTCACGAGCTCAGGCTTAGCGTCAGATTCCAGCGCAGCCTCCAGCGATGCACCCGAGGTGTCGAGCAGCACCTTGGCGCCCGCCTCCTCGGCGATCTTGACGAGCTCGGCATAGTAGCCGGCATCGACGCCACGCGGCAGCGAGCCCGAAAGCGTCACGACGTCCGCCTTCGCTGCAAGCTCGGCGAACTTGGCCGTAAAGGCCTCGAGCTCGGCCGGGGCGATTTGCGGGCCGCTCTCCAGCAGCTCGGTCTGATTTCCCTCGTGCAGGATATTCAGGCAGATGCGCGTCTCACCGGCGATGGGCACAAAGTCGTTCTTGACGCCGTCGGCATCCATAAGCTCGGCCATATAGGCACCCATGTGGCCGCCGAGCAGACCGGTCGCGAGCACATCGTCGCCCAACTGCAGCAGCACACGGCTCACGTTGAGGCCCTTGCCGCCAGCGGTCTTTTCGGGCGTCACGCGGTTAACATCGTCGATGATCAGCTTGTCGAGTTGATAGCGCGTATCAATCGACGGGTTCATGGTAACGGTCAGAATCATGTTGAACTCCTGTTCCGGGGCGGCATAACTCGCCCCAAACATACGATAACTCGTTAAAGGATCTCGATCTCAAAGCCGCGAGTGACGGTCTCTCCCGGCTTGGCCACCAGGCAGCCACGCTTGTGCTCCAGAATATCGTCCTCGTCGGAGCAGGTGGACAGGCCGCCCCACGGTTCAACAGCCACAAAGTCGCCCTCGGGCTTGCTCCACACAATCAGGTACGGCATATCGGGGAACGTCAGGCGCACGCCCTTGTCCTCGGTTTTCTTGGTCAGCGTAACCACACGGCTCTCGAGCACGTCAAAGATGGTCTCCGCAAAGTCGAAGAGTTCGTGAGTAAGCGGCAGGTTCTGGCCGATCATGGGGTTCTTGCTGCGATGCTCAACATCAATCAGGCCCGTCGAGGGAACGGCAGTACAGAGCTCGGTGGCCTCACGCTGCTCAAAACGAAGCTCATAATCGTCATAGGACTCGCCCTCGTCGAGCGGGCACTTAAAGCCGGGGTGACCGCCCACAAAGAACGGCATGTCCTCGGTGCCCTCATTGGTCACCTCGTACGACACGGCCACCTTTTTCGAATCGATCGTGTAACGAGCAACGATCTTAAACGGATACGGGTACTGCTCGAGCAACTCGGCATGGTCGGCAGAGCTTAGGCTCAGCGCAACCATGTTGTCGCTCTGTTCCTCGAGCTTCCACTCCTGTTTGCGCGCAAAGCCGTGGCGGGCGAGGTTTACCTCGCGGCCGCCCATGGTCATCGCGCGACCGTCACGAAGGCCGCCGCAAATCGGGAAGCAAATGGGTGCCTGGCCCGACCAGACCGCCGGGTCACCCTGCCACAGGTACTCACGGCCGTTGGCCGCAATAGAAGTGAACGACCCGCCCGCCGCGCTCAACGCCACGCGAACAGAACCGTTATCAAGAACAAACTCCATAGGAGCCTTCCCTTTCGTACGCCAGCCCGCCGAGTCAGTGGGGCTGATAGAAAACCGGCCCGCGCCCCCTCACAGAAACGCGAGCCGTCAATTGAAAAGCTGCAAATCGCCAAATACAGCCGAGAGCGAAGCACTCAAGCCAAGCAAGCAAACGTGTTATCGGAGCAGCTTACCGAACCAGAAAGCTTCGCAACAACAGCGGTAACCCTGCAGATACCCCCAACGTCAGCGAGCGGCGCTCAGGTGCCCCAGGTCGCCGCGAAAGAGGAGCGACGCGTACTTCATGTACGCGAGCGACGGTTTGAGCAGCGAGATGGGGTGCCTGAGCGCCGCGCAGCGTCGGCCGGTCCGGCGTTCGGTAGAACGCCGGAACCCCTTAGTCGTGGTATTCGCCGCGGTCCCACTTCTCGAGGAACTCGTCAAAGAAGTGCGGGTCGGCCTGAGCCTCGGCGTCGGCCTTGTTGCAGGCGTCGATCTTGGCGATCAGGGCGTCGTGCTCGGGAGTCTTCTCGTAGGGCTCCTCCAGGAAGGCAAGCATGATGTCGGCCATCAGGAACTCGCCGGTGATCTTGCCGCCAAAGCCCACGATGTTGGCGTTGAGCTCGCGACGGGCATAGAGGGCAGAGGTCATGTCGCGAACCAGGGCGCAGCGGGCGCCGGGAACCTTGTTGACGGCGTTGGTGATGCCGATGCCGGTGCCGCACAGGGCCACGCCAAAGTCGGCCTTGCCGCTGGCAACAGCCTCGCCCACGGCCTTACCGTAGATGGGATAGTGCGTACGGGTGTGGCTGTAGGTGCCGCAGTCGAGCACCTTGTAGCCAGCCTGCTCCAGGCGGTCGGCCAGATAGATCTTCTCGTCCGTAACGATATGGTCGCAACCGATTGCGATGGTCTTCTTCATCAGAACGTCCTTTCGTCTGAATTCACAAGTTGAGATAGAAGTTCGAGTTCTCGGTGGCTCTCGTTAGGCCATCTTGTTGAGCATGTCGACACGGATCTGGTGACGGCCGCCGGCGTACTGGGCGCGCAGGAACTCGCGGGCGATCTTCTTGGCGACCTCGGTGCCCACAACGCCCGGGCCCATGGTGACCATGCGCGAGCCGTTGTGCTCGCGGGTCATGTAGGCGGAACGCTCGTCGGAAATGTTGGCGACGACCATGCCCTTGATCTTGACGGCGGCCATATAGGAGCCGACGCCGTACTTATCGAATGCGAAGCCCTGGGAATCCTTGTGCTCCAGCAGGTCCTTGGCAACGGCGGTCGCGGAATCGACAAAGTCCGCGGCAGGGGTCTCGGAATAGTCGACGACCTCGTGACCGTCGGCGATGAGCATCTCCTTGATGGACTCCTTCATCGACATACCGTCGGCATCGGAAGCGATTACAACCCTCATGACATCCTCCTTGAGAGATACGCAGGTGCGTAGTTTCTGTTTGGAAGTGTTGAATCGCGCTCAGGTCCGGGCATCTGAATGTGCGGTTCTTCACTGTTCATGTTTATTTGAACACATTCAAACATCGGGTGCAACCATTATTTGTTTAACTTTGTTCTTTTTTGAACAAATACCGTTCACGGATGATTGCCGACCGTTTGAGCCCGGCGCAGACGTAGCGACCATGTGTTCAACAAACAAAAGGGCGGCCGAGAACGTGTCTCGGCCGCCCCTTCGGCGGTATTCCCCGGTATATACAGCTGTTTTAGCTACTCAGACTGCCTGTTCTTCTTGGCATGTTTGGACGGAGCGCTCAAGAAACGACCCGTCAGATAGTTCGCGGGACCGGAGATATCAATCCCCAGCAGGGTGTGGCCCAGCCACAGAAACGCCACAAGCACCAGCAGCGGGATAACGCACGAGGTCACGATCATCACGATGACGCCTTCAATTAGGTCGGTCACCTGTTGCACGATCTCGTCGGTCATTTGCTTGGCACCACTGGTTACCGACGTGACCAGGCTCGAGGCACCGTCGGCAAGCTGTTCAAGCACGTTCTTGGACTCTGTGGACTCGGTCTTTTTCTTGCTTGCCTTGGAGCTGTCGCTATCTGCCGCACTCGCAGCGTCGGCCGACTTTTGCTCGGCCACCTCGATGCTAACGCGATACGTTTCATCGACCTTCTGCGACACCCATACGCTCGCGGGCACAAGCGCCATGCCGATTACGGCAACCACCAACACGCGCGTCGCCACACGGCGCAGGACGGCGCTCGTGCTCCAGCGCCCGTGAATGCCAAGCGACACCGCAAAGAGCACCAACGCAAACGGGATTAAGATGCCCAAGCCAACCGACCACAAAATCGTGAGCAAGTATTTCTCTAGGTATAGCACGGCAAGCACGATACCAAGGTTGCCTGAAAGCTGCGCAAGCTGCTCGGCAACCGGCGTTCCCGTATCACCCGGCAGCGCGGTAATGCCCGCAGACAGCGCCACGCACGAGGTCGTGAGCGCCAGTACGTTGCCTTTCTTTTGGTCGATGACCTCGATGGTGGAGTCCCAAGTCTTGGTATCGGCAAAATGTGGGCGTGCGACAAATCCCGACAGCAACGCCAGCACCACGAGCGCAACGATAAAGCCAATCTGCAGCTTTTTGTTTGCGCACACGACATCGGACAGGCTGGGCTGCAGCTCGGTTACCGTCGTGTGCTCGGTTATCTGGACAGGACGCCCATGAGCCATCTCGTGCGCATCTCTTTTTTGTATTGACCCGTTATCCGGCATTTGGATACCTCCCCAGTCCAGCGTTTAATGCGAAAGGAAGTATACCCACCGAGCGAAAAACCGAACGACAGGAGGCGCAACGAGCCGCCGCATGACCCGCTTGCCACGAAATGGGCCCATCTACTACGTTTAACTGCCCATCCCCGACCATGCCCCGTGGCGTAAAAACAAAACCGCAGGTAGAACGCTTGCGGTTTTTCATGAAACGCGGGTGTGTTCGGGGGTATCGGGTTAAACGTAGTAGATGGGCCATTTTCGTGGCGAGCGTCGCCACTACCCCTCGGGGGACGGAGGACAGCGGGGCATCTTGGCCTGTCAACCCAAATTTCACCGCAACCAAGACAGATGGGATATAGAAAAAGCCCTGTCGCGGGTAGCGGCAGAGCTTTTGGAAGGGGACTTGGTTGTGAAGGCTCGTTAGGCGAGCTTAGCCTCGAGTGCGGCGATGCGCTTATAGGCATCGATGGTAAAGCGGGTCTGCTTCTCCAGGATCATGGTGGTCATGAGAGTATCCTGAGCGTGAGCCATGATGAAGGTCATCTCCATCTCACCGCCGCCGGCCTCCTGCGAAAGCAGCTTGGTCTGCGTGTCGTGGGCGCCGATAAGTGCATCGCTGGCATCCTTGTGCAGCTGCTCGGCCTTCTCAAAATCACCCTCGCGAGCAGCATCGAGCGCTGCAAGCAGATCGGTCTGGGCGTCGCCCGCGTATGCGACAATCTCGAATCCAACCATCGAGATTTCTTCTTTGGTTGCCATATTGCGTTCCTTTCACATATGAACCAACGGAGAGCATCGCGTCCGGGCATACGCGCTGCGCTGTGTATGGCAGGAACATTAACATTCAAACAAAAAAGAACAGCGCAAAACGTAATTTCGAGCTGTGAACGGTTGCTTTTCACCCGTGAACGGTTTTTAAACCAATCTGAACATTCTCGAACACAATTAGCGGCAACCCAAACAGGTCCGTACCCTAGCGTACATCGCGCACCGTATCGCCCTCGACGAGCACACCCGGAAACAGCATGTGCTCCACACCGGGTGCAGCGCCCTCGGCGCCGGCAATCTTGTCGACCGCCCACATGCCGACGCGCTTGTTGTTAAAGCGCACCGTAGTCAGGCGACGATCGGGCACGATATCGCCCAAACTATCGTCAACACCCACCACGCTTACGTCCTGGGGCACGTGCTTCCCGCGCGACTCGAGCCCGCGAATGCAGCCGTAGGCCATGGCATCGTTGGAAGCATAAATGGCTGTGCAGTTCGGATCGTCCGCAAGCACCTGGCCGGCGGCATATCCGCTCTGTGCCGTCCAATCGCCACGGACGAGTCGCGGCGGCTCAATACCATGCGCGCGCAATGTCTCGCGCCAGCCCTCCTCGCGACGCATGCCCGAAAGTGAGCGCTCGGGGCACGAGATAAAGTGCACGGTCTTGTGCCCCTGCTCCAGCAAGTACTCGACCACCTGGCGCGAGCAATCGAACTGATCGTTATCGACCGTCGAGCACAGCGGGTGCTCCAGCATGGTAACGAGCACCGTCTGCATACCGGGCAGCGGCTCGAAGGTGCCAAAGTCCGCCGGCATGCGATTCATGATCACAACCATGCCATCCACCGGCAGCGCGCTCATGCGCGACGATGCGCTCTCGAGGGTATACGGATGCCCGTCTACTTTAGTGAGGGTGATGGCATAGCCATGTTTGTCGGCCGCGGCGGCAAAGCCCTCCATACGGTCGAGGTTGCCGGTGCCGGTAATGTTGAACATGGCGACGCCGACGGTCTTAAACTTGCCGCGGCGCAGCGATCGACCGGCAAAATTGGGGCGATACCCCAGCTCGCGCATGGCGGCGCGCACGCGCTCCTTGGTCTCGGGGCGCACGCTGGGCGAATCGTGCACGGTGCGCGAGACCGTCTGTTCCGAGACGCCCGCGAGGCGTGCCACATCCTTAACGGAAACCGATTTTTTAACAGCGGCCATAGGTCGATCTTTCTATGTCAACGATGCCATTGACGGCATCCTGCGCAGTCATTTTGAACACATTTAAGTATATCCAACGTCTCTCCAACGATACGCTTACCACCCAAAACCTACCGTTCACCGACAATTCTGCTTCGCCGAACGGCTTTTGTCGCCCAAATGTTAACGTTGCCATTGTGCAAACACAGAGCCACCGGGCGGCTCAATCGTTTACACGCAAGGAATCGACGGTCTACAGGCACAGGGGCCACCGATTCACATCTTTTTTGTGTCGCAAAATGGCAACGTCAACATTTTGGCAACCAGACGTCAAAAGCTACCATCGTTGCTAACCCACCGACTCTTAGGAGCATTGCATGGAGCAACTCATCGCCACCATCGAAAAAGGCCAGCCCTTTTTCAACGCGATCGCCCGCAACAAGTACCTCAAGGCGATTCGCGACGGCTTTATCTCCGTCATCCCCATCATCATCTTCTCGTCCATCTTCTGCCTGGTAGCCTCGGTCCCCAACATCTGGGGTTTCTACTGGCCCGATGACATCAACAACGCCCTGTGGAAGTGCTACAACTACTCCATGGGCATCCTGGCTATCGCCTGTGCCGCCACCACGGCCAAGCACTTCGCCGACGCCCAGAACCGCGACCTGCCCAAGAACAACCAGATCAACTTTATCTCGTGCATGTGCGCGGCCATCATCGGCTTCTTGCTCCTTTCGAGCGACACCATCGCCACGGACGCCGCCAGCGGCTTCAACACCACCTACCTTGGTTCCAAGGGCCTGCTGACTGCCTTCATCGCTGCGTTTGTGACCGGCATCATCTACAAGTTCTTCATTAAGCGCAACATCACCGTCAAGATGCCCGAGCAGGTTCCGCCCAACATCTCGCAGACCTTTAAGGACATCATCCCCTTCTCCGTCTGCATCACCGTCTTTTGGGTCTTTGACATCGTCTTCCGCGCTGCCTTTGGCTTCTGCTTTGCCCAGGGCGTCATCCAGGTGTTCCAGCCCCTGTTCACCGCTGCCGACGGCTACATCGGTCTCGCTGTGATCTACGGTGCCATGAGCCTCTTCTGGTTCGTCGGCGTCCACGGCCCCTCGATCGTCGAGCCCGCCATCGCCGCCGCTCTCGTTGCCAACATGACCGACAACCTGGCTGCATTCCAGGCCGGCGAGCACGCCACCGCCGTCCTGACGCAGGGCGCCCAGTACTTCGTCGTCTGCATGGGCGGTACCGGCGCCACGCTTGTCCTGGTCTTTATGTTCTGCTTCCTGGCCAAGTCCCAGGAGATGCGCGCCGTCGGTAAGGCCGCCATCGTCCCCGTGTGCTTTGCCGTCAACGAGCCGCTGCTGTTCGCCGCACCTATCGTGCTCAATCCCGTCTTCTTTGTCCCGTTTGTCTTTGCCCCGATCGCCAACATCTGGATCCTCAAGGTCTTTATCGACTTCTTGGGCATGAACGGCTTTATGTACACCCTGCCCTGGACCGTCCCCGGCCCCATCGGCACCATCATGGGCCTGGGCTTCCAGCCGCTCGCCTTTGTGATGCTCGCCATCATCCTAGTCGTCGACTTTGTCCTGTACTATCCGTTCTTCCGTGCCTATGACGCCCAGAAGTGCGCCGAGGAGGCCGAGATCTCCCAGGAGGAGCTCGCCGCCAAGAACGCCGAGAAGGCCGCCAAGCTCAACGACGCCTTCCAGGGTAAGGCCGACGCCAAGAGTGTTGCCGCCGGCGCCGCTGCCGAGGTCGTAAAGACCGACGCCGCCCCCGCTGCTGCCGCCACCGAGGCTACGGCCGCCAGCGACCTCAACGGCAAGCGCGTACTCGTGCTCTGCCAGGGCGGCGGCACCTCGGGCCTGCTCGCCAACGCGCTGGCCAAGGCCGCCAAGGAGCGCGGCATCGATCTTGAGACCGCTGCCGATGCCTATGGCAACCACGTGGACATGCTCCCCGACTTTGACCTGGTCGTCCTGGCCCCGCAGGCTGCCAGCTACCTGGCCGACCTGCAGAAGGACTGCGAGCGTGTGGGCAACAAGTGCGTCGCCTGCCGTGGTAAGCAGTACATCGAGCTCTCCCAGAACGGCGACAAGTCTCTCGCCTTCGTCTCCGAGCAGCTGTCGAAGTAAGTAACGCTTAGGGCCAGCCGACTATCCAAGACCGGCTGGCCCTTCGATTTAAACGATTGGATCATCATGTCCGTTAACCCCGCCAGCGTCACCAACCCGCCCGCGCAGTTCCCCGAGGACTTTGTCTTTGGCGGCGCCACTGCTGCCTACCAGGTAGAGGGCGAGACCCGCACCCACGGTAAGGGCAAGGTCGCCTGGGACGACTTCTTGGAGGCCCAGGGCCGCTTCTCTCCCGATCCCGCCTCCGACTTCTACAACCAGTATCCGGTGGACCTGGAGCTGTGCGAGGAGTTCGGTATCAACGGCATTCGCCTCTCCATTGCCTGGAGCCGCATCTTCCCCGAGGGCACCGGCAAGGTGAACCCCGAGGGCGTGCAGTTCTACCACGACCTCTTTGCCGAGTGCCACAAGCACCACGTTGAGCCGTTTGTCACGCTGCATCACTTCGACACGCCGCTGCCCCTCTTTGAGAAGGGCGACTTCCTCAACCGCGAGACCATCGACGCCTTTGTGGACTTTGCCACCTTCTGCTTTAAGGAGTACGCCGACCAGGTGACCTATTGGTTCACCTTTAACGAGATCTGGGCCGACGCCTCCAACACCTACATCGAGGGTACCTTCCCCGGCGGCGTCAAAGCTCATCTGGCCGAGGCCTTCCAGTGCGAGCACAACATGATGCTCGCCCACGCCAAGGCCGTGCTGGCCTTCCACAACGGCGGTTTTAAGGGCAAGATCGGCGTCATTCAATCGCTGGAGTTTAAGTATCCGCTCAACGAGAACGACCCCGCCGACATCAAGGCCGCCAATAACGAGCACGTGCTGCAAAACCAGTTCCTGCTCGACGCCACCTTCCGCGGGGACTATGCTCCCGACACCCTCGAGTGCGCCAACCGCCTGGCCGCCATCTCGGGCGGCACCATCCAGATCCTGGACGAGGATCTGGAAATCATGCGCGAGGCTGCGCTCTACAACGATTACCTGGGTGTCAACAACTACCAGTGCCGCTTCCTCAAGGCTTACGACGGCGAGAACGACCTGCACCACAACGGCACGGGCGAGAAGGGTACCGGCCGCTGGCGCGTCAAGGGCATTGGCGAGCACGTGAACAAGCCCGGCATCCCCACCACCGACTGGGACTGGATCATCTATCCCGAGGGCCTGTTCGATCTGCTCGTCTACATTAAGCAGCGCTACCCCAACTACAAGCAGATCTTCATCACCGAGAACGGCATGGGCTACAAGGACCCCTACAAGGACGGTTTTGTGGACGACCAGCCGCGCATCGACTACATCGAGCAGCACCTGCGCTGGTTGCTCAAGGCCATAGAGGTGGGCGTCAACGTGGGCGGCTACTTCCTGTGGAGTCTACAGGACCAGTTCTCCTGGACCAACGGCTACAACAAGCGCTATGGCTTCTTCTACGTAGACTTTGAAACCCAAAAGCGCACGCCCAAGGCAAGCGCCTACTGGTACAAGCACGTGGCGCAGACCCGTCGTCTGGACTAGCGACTTGCGACGAGCGGAATTGCCCCGCTCACATAACTTGTCCCCATTTCTCAGCCGGGGGCGGCACGTCACGCGGCGCGCCGCCCCCGGTCTTTTTGTTTTTGAGCGGGTCGGCAACCATTTGTCTCGATCTGTAACATCTAGCTGAGTTTTTCGGTCCCACCTGTTACAGATTGAGACAAACGTGGAGGCCGGGCCGAAATATCTAAATCTGTAACACTTAACCCGGTTTTGGACGTCTAGTTGTTACAGATTTAGATAAACGTGCGAGCCAATCCCTTCAATCTAAATCTGTAACAACTAGCTTGTGTTTTCGCCCCTAGCTGTTACAGATCGAGACAAATGAAATAGACCGGGCTGACAATCTCAGCCGCATGCCCCCTTTTGGCCGCATACCGTCGATCAGATAAAGATCGTCATATACAGAGGTAGATATATCCTATGCCCTTCAGCCCTGAGCTGTTTTGGGTGAAGAACTATCTCTTCTCCGACTCGTCGTTCGAATCGTCTGCCGAAATCGTCAAGCGAGATTGTTGAATACGATTTGGAAGATTTAACTTCAACAGGAGTGACCCGCGGTTTTCCAGCCGCGTCTTCAAAGCCGCGCGAAACAAGAAAATCAATTTCACGCGTTCTGGGCCGACTCCCCTCTGTTTTGGAAGGCTCCTGCCAGCTGTAATAAAAAAGCGAATGCCCCAGACCCTTAAGCTGCTGCGCCACGATGTTCTCGATTAGCATTCCTTTATTAATTGAAATTCTTCCAAATTGAATGTCTCTATGAACATCCATAAGGTCCGGACCATCATCAAACGCCAAGCTCACGAGCAATCCCGTGTCCGCCATATAGCATTTAAGCGAAGACGCGTCCTCGTGCAGGCGGTAACCCACGCTCGGATCACTGCATAAATAGCAACGGTTAATCAGTCGCGCATCCTCAAGCCAGATTAACGCCGACTCATATGTCTCAAAACGGGACCCCTTCTCCAAGCTGTCAAATTTGAACCGTTTATTTGCCGCAGATAATTGACCCGGAATATCGTCATAAACCGCCCGCGCACGTCTAGCGTCCGAACCTCCAAACTTGGCAATGTCCTCCCTGTACAGTGCGATAATCTGCCGTTTAACCCTGTCGCATCCTCTAAAATCATTCTCTGCCACAAAGGAGTCGACCGACTGAGGCATACCACCGACAAGCATATACTCATCAAATAATCTCATGCACGTCGCATGAACGCCGTCCGGAAGCGCGGTCCGAGATTCGCGCGCTTTACGGATCTCTTCTGCATAAAGATCTTTTCCGGTCGCCCAAAGATACTCCTCAAAATCGAGGGGCTCGAGAGGGATCCTTTCTTCCTCTGACGGTATGACAATGCTATCGACATTCTTTTTGATGGAGACAAGAGAGCCTGTCTCGATGTAATCAAATCTGCCGTCTTCTACAAGATGCTTTATGTATTCGCGCGCGATGGGAAACCGCTGCACTTCATCAAAAATGACCAGCGACTCTCTCGGTTCGAGGGCCTTACCATACTGCAGCTGAAGCATGCGTAAAAAAAGATCGACATCTTCACGATGGTTCAGAAATATATCGAGCGTGGCTTTGCTAGCAGCCGAAAAGTCAATGTACAGATAATCCTTGTATTCATTTTGCGCGAAGCACTTGACGAGCGTCGTTTTGCCAACGCGTCTTGCACCCTCAATAAGCACCGCAGTGCGCCCTTGCGAGCGTTCTTTCCACTCCTGCAGACGATCATATGCCTTCCGTTTAAACATAATCTCACCTCAGCATAATTTACGTGCTAGTTTACAAAAATACCGACCTTCAGATATATCTAATAATACAAAAATACCGAGCTTTAAATGAGCTTATAGCTACAAAAATACCGACCATTGCAATGGTTGAGACATACAGTAATACCGAGCTTTACGCATAACGGATGCTATGCCTCACCGTCTCGATCTGTAACATCTAACCCGGTTTTCTACTCCCAACTGTTACAGATTGAGACAATTCGACGGTACCGATTATTTGATACGGCGTGGTACAATTGTGTCCCAACGCAAAGGAGGTACCCATGTCAGTTTGTGTGCCCGTCCGAGACATGAAGGACACTGCCACATTCACCGCACTTGTTGAGTCTGAGCGCGACGTCACCGTAACTAAGAACGGCTACGAGGCCATGCACTGCATCAGCAGCGACCAGTATCGCCTCATGCAAGAAGAAATCGCCAAGGCAAAACTGTTGTCTCGTATGATGTTGGCAGAAGACGAAATATCGCAAGGCGACTACAGCGACTATGACACCTTCGTGACCTCGATACGAGACAAATATGGCCTATAACGTCGTAATACTCAAAAGCGCGCGATATGAGTACGAGAGTATCGTCGGATACCTTGCCCAAATCCTCAAGAATCCGCGCGCAGCGGGCAATTTTGTCGCTGAGTTTGAATATCAGCTTGATTTGCTTCGCGAGCAGCCGCTCCTACGACCTCTCTCACACATGCAAGAGCTGGCGGCACGTAATTACCGATCGTTTCCCGTCAACAACTACGTGTGTCTATACAAGTTTGAGCACGAAACAATCTATATTGCCCACGTCTTTCACCAGTCACAGGACTACGCCCGCTTGGTCTAAGATATCTCCCGCAGTACGAACTAGCAGATGACCTGCGTGTGCTCCTCGATGGCGGCGCGATCTCCATCAGCAATACCCGGTTCGCACACCACGGCGTCTAAACTGTCCAGGCGACAGAAGGTATAGAAATCGCGCTTGCCGATCTTGCTGGAGTCGGCGATCAGATAGCGCGAGTCCGCCTTGCTAAAGGCGAGCTGCTGGATACGGCCCTCGTCCATGTTGGACGTGGATACGTCACCGTCCAAGATACCGTTGGCGCCGATAAACGCCGCATCGATGCCCAGCGCACGTAGGGTATCCTCGGCCGTCGGCCCCACAAAAGCGGCAGTGCGGCGGCGGTACATACCGCCCACGAGGCACAGCTCGCAGTCCTCGCGCTCCTCGAGCAGGTTGAACACCGAAAGCGAATTGGTCACGATACGCAGGCGAAACGCCGGCAGCATCGAGGCCATCTGCTCAACCGTGGTGCCCGTACCCAAGAAGATGGTCGAGCCTTCCTCGATAAGCTCCACAGCGCGGCGCGCGATCTGCAGCTTTTCCTCGGCATGCTTAGTGCGCTTTTCGCTGTGCGAATACTCATGGCGCAGCATAGCGTGGGGACGGCCCTGTGCACTGCGGGCTCCGCCGTGCACGCGCTCGATCTCGCCTAGGCTCGCAAGTTCCTCAAGGTCGCGGCGGATCGTCATGTCCGAGACACCTAACGCATCAGAAATCTCTTTTACCGAGACCGTCCCCTGTTCCTCGAGCAGCTGACGAACCTTATCCTGACGCTCCGCCTTGATCATTTTTACTCCTTTGAGTGGTTTTGTTCGCATTTATAGTAATCGAACATTTATGCTCACTCACCCTAAACGGTCGGTTTTTCCCGGTGAACGGTAGGATAGTAAACGCCAAACGTTGAATATCGAATGTATCCGACACATCAACTTCAGCTATACATAGGCAAAAAGCTGCGATTTTAAAATCATTTCAATCCAATGTTGCCTCAATAAAGCAAATTGAACTTTGCCGAACAATAGAAAACAGATTGACACACTAATTCTCTTAGACTTAAATAACAGAGAACTTAAACAAACAGATTCGAACATGTTCGATCTGCATGGAACGGAAGGAGTTGCAGACATGTCCGCAGAGAGCAATCTGTTCTTCGAAGACACCGTGTTTGTTTGCGACCGCACCACGCAAGAAGAGGTCTTTACCGAGATCGCCAATAAGTTGTCACTCAAAAACTATGTGGCGCCCGCGTTTCTCGAGAACATCATCGAGCGCGAAAAGGGCTACCCCACCGGCATGGATATGTCCGTCGTCGACCCCGAGTTGCCCAGCTTTGCCGTTCCTCACACCGAGGTCGAGTTCGTTCACACCCGTCGCATCGTCCCCGTCAAGCTGACGACCCCCGTCGAGTGGCACTCTATGATCGACCCCTCGCAGACCTTCCCCGTCTCGTTCCTGTTCATGATTCTCAACGACGACAAGGAGGCCCAGGTGGGCATCCTCGCCAAGATCATGGACTTCGTTAACGCTCTTGGCACCGATCGCGTCAAGGAGCTGTTCTCCATGACCGACGCCAAGGCCATCTACCAGTTCTTGGTCGACAACTTTCCTGCCGACTAGCCAACCACCCTTAGGAATCCGCGGAATAACCCGCATAGAGAAAGGAATTCATCATGATTAAGGTTCTCGCAGCTTGTGGCGCCGGTGTTAACTCCAGCCATCAGATCAAGGACGCCATCGAGTCCGAGTTCAAGAATCGCGGCTACAACCTGCACTGCGACGCCGTGATGATCAAGGACGTTAACGAGGAGATGCTCTCTCAGTACGACATCTTCGCCCAGATCGCCAAGACCGATTTTGGCTTTGAGGTTAAGACTCCGATCGTCGACGCCGGCCCGATCCTCTATCGCATGCCTGCTATGGCTAAGCCGGTTTACGACAAGATTGAGGCCATTATCAAGGAAAAGGGTCTCAACTAATCATTTGCAGCTTCGCTCTGCACAATCTTTGGCTTTAAGGAAGATGACGACCGGGAACGGCATCTTCCTTTTTTAAGGCAACATACGGAAAAGGAAACACTCTTTTAGGAAAGAGGGAGACATGGACGCAGTAATCGGGTTTGCTAATGCCGTCTTTCAGCCGCTGATCGACCTTGGCGCAGCCCCTATGATGACCATCGTTTTGACGGTTATTGCCCTTCTCTTCAAAGTTAAGTTTACCAAGGCCCTCGAGGGCGGTCTTAAGCTCGGCATCGCCATTACCGGCATCGGCGCCATCATCAACATTCTGACGACGGCTTTCTCGAGCGCCATGACGACGTTCGTTGAGTCCACCGGCCTTCAGCTCACCGTTACCGACGTGGGTTGGGCACCGCTGGCCACCATCACCTGGGGTTCTCCCTACACGCTGTACTTCTTGATGGTCCTCGTCATCGTCAACATCGTGATGATCGTGCTCGCCAAGACCAACACCATCGACGTCGACATCTTTGACGTTTGGCACCTCGCCTTTGTCGGCCTTGCCTGCATCTACTTTGGCGCCAACATCGTCGTCGCCACGCTGCTCGTCGTCTTCGTCGGCGTTATGAAGATCATGAACTCCGACCTTATGAAGCCCACGTTCAACGATCTTTTGGGTGCTCCCGAGGAGAACCCCATGACCACGACTCACATGAACTACATGATGAACCCGCTGGCCATGCTGCTCAACAAGATCATCGACAAGGTGCTCCCCTTCCTCGATAAGTACGACTTCGACGCTGCCAAGCTCAACAACATGATCGGCTTCTGGGGCTCCAAGTTTGCTATTGGTATCTACCTGGGCGTCTTCGTCGGCCTTCTTTCGCACCAGACCCCGCAGCAGATCTGCACGCTCGCCTTTACCGCCGCAACCTGCCTTGAGCTGTTCTCCATGATCGGTTCTTGGTTCATCGCAGCCGTCGAGCCGCTGTCTCAGGGCATCTCCGACTTTGCCAACAACAGCAAGTGGCTCCAGGGCCGTACCCTCAACGTCGGCCTCGACTGGCCCTTCATCGCCGGCCGCGCCGAGATCTGGGCTGCTGCCAACATCCTTGCCCCCGTCATGCTGGGTGAGGCACTGCTGCTCGCCAACGTTCCCTTCCCCTTCTCCCCGACTGGCACTTGGAACGGCCTGCTGCCGCTCGGTGGCATCATCGCCATGGGTCTGACGCCGGCACTGCTCGTTGTCACCCGCGGCCGCGTGATTCGCATGGTCGTCATTGGCGCTGTCCTGCTGCCCGTCTTCCTGGGCGCTGGCACCCTCGTCGCCGATTTCGTTACCTTTACCGCTAAGACTGTCGGCGCTTTCCCCGATGGCGTTACCGGCCTGATTTCTCAGACCACCATGGAAGGACCTGTCGAGAAGTTCCTGGCCTTCTTCGTGGGCAAGGCGACCACGGGCGATGTGACCATGATCATCGCCACTGTCGTTGCCATCGTCGTGTACGTCGCGCTCTTCGCTTGGTATCGCAAGCAGATGATCGCTCGTAACATCGAGTACGCGAAGCAGGACAAGTGCACCCTCTCGCCGCTCACCACCGGCAAGTTTACCGAGGAGGACCTCAAGGCTGCCAAGGAAGCCGAGTCCGCAAAGGCAAACGCCTAACTCATTGCCACATATCCCCTGTGGAAGAAACCCGTCGCATCCCGGCGGGTTTCTTTTTTTCGTCACAGTAAGTCAATCATCACTTTTTTGAGAAAAATACCCCCAGCTTTAGTGGGGTGTAGTGATAATCTCGCCTGTTCGCGCTACAGTTTGTCCGAAATATCTCGATGTTAGGAACCAAATGATCACTTCCGAGCTTTTCGGCACCGCGCCGTGCGGTACCCCCGTTCATCGTTACACCCTCAACGGGCCCGAGATCTACGTTCGCATTATGGACTATGGCGCCACCGTGCTGGGTATCGATGTGCCCGACATTCCCGGCAACGTGCGCGATGTGGTGCTGGGCTTCGATAAGCTCGAGGATTACTTTGACAACCCCGCCTGCTTTGGCGCGACCATCGGCCCCGTGGCAAACCGCACCGCGGGCGCCACGATCACCATCGACGGCACGGACTGGCATATGCCCGCCAACGAGGGCGCCAATAACCTACACAGCGATCTTGAGCACGGCCTGCATAAACGCGTGTGGGATGTTGAGCTCGACGAGGTCCATAACGCTGTGCGCATGACCACCTCGCTTAAGGATGGCGAGCTGGGCCTGCCCGGCAACCGAACCTTTACGGCCGTGTTTACCGTTACGCGCACCGGCGTCTTCCGCATCGAGTATAGCTGCGAGAGCGACCGCGCCACCTACGTGTCCATGACCAACCACACGTACTTTAACCTTGCCGGCCATAACGCCGGCATGGACTGCGAACATTTCTTTGTCGCCAACGCCGCCCACTACCTGCCCATTGATGACCAGAACATTCCCACCGGCGAGATTGCTCCGGTCGAGGGCACGCCGTTTGACTTCCGTGAGCTGCGCCCCGTCGCGCCTGGCATGGAGGCCGACGATCCACAGATTAAGCAGGCACGCGGCTACGACCACTGCCTGTGCATCGATGACTATCAGTACGGTCGCAACCTGCGCCGCGCCCTGCATGTCGAGGAGATGTGGACCGGCCGCGAGCTGGACTACTACACCACCGCCCCGGGCGTGCAGCTCTACACTGGCAATTGGCTGGGCGACGAGCACGCCAAGGACGATGCCAACTATAGCTGGGGCGCCGGCTTTGCCCTCGAGGCAGAGATGTACCCCGACACGCCGCACCAGCCGCTGTTCCCGCAGGGCATTGTGGGCCCGGGTCACCCCTACAGCAATGTGATCGAATACCACTTTATGAGGCACTAAGCCCATAACACAACATATCGCACAGCAGCGCCCGCCGGCACCACCGCCGACGGGCGCTTTTTCATCTTTTGGGCTCATTTTCGCTGTGACTGTATGAGTGACATATCAAAACTATGCCCATTTACTACTTTTAGCCCGGGTTGCTCGACCATGCACCGGTTTTTGTTAAATTCGCGAGCCGTCTACCTGCGGTTTTGTTTTTCTCAAATTCGACATGCTCGGCGATAGCCGATCAAACGTAGTAAATGGACATAGTTTTTAACAGGCGGTATCGCGCGCGTCCCTCGCAAGGGCAAAATGATCCGTTTTCCTCCGTCCCCAAGGGATCAGTTGAACAGATTGCCGATGGGGTCGGGGGCGGAACTGGGGAGATAGCGGATTTCTAGTTCTATGCCGAGCTTTTGCAACTCTCTGAAGGCGGCGACGTCTGCATCGTCTATGGCGACTGCGGGCGTTGTGGGACGCTTGCCCTCCCCTGCTTGCATATGGCCAATGCTAATCTTGGTGATCGGCACACCGCCCTTGACCAGCGTGAGCGCATCGGCGGGCGACGCCACCATGATGAGAATCCATTGGCGCGGCGTTGCAGTATGAATGATGTCGACAGTCCTTTGTACCGAGAAAAACCGCGTCCACACGCCATCGGGCGCCGCGACCCTCATGGGTGCCCATTGGCGCGAATCTGCCGCGATCTCATCGTTGACGATTAAGACAAGATTGGAACCCACAGTCTCGTTCCACAGCTCAACGTCTTGCCCGTAAATGAAACGGTCATCAATACGCGTGAGAAGGATCTTGGGCTGAGCCATGGCTGCCCCATTCTGTTTGAGACCCATATGAGCGGGACGTCGGCCACCAGCTCAATAGCAGGTCAAGCGCCAAATGGACGCCGCAGACATCACGTCTCCAATATTAGTGCATTTAAAGTGAGAAAAGCCGTCAGAACACTTGCGCGGATGTGCGATGTCCCGTATTATAGACAGCCGTTGACGCCTCAGTTGCGTCACCACATGGCCGCCAGCGTAGCTCAGTTGGTAGAGCACCGCTCTCGTAAAGCGGGGGTCACCGGTTCGAGCCCGGTCGCTGGCTCCATTGAATCAGAACCACCCTTAAAAAGGGTGGTTTGCTCTTAGGG
>NZ_QROZ01000010.1:0-90643 GCF_003475205.1 Collinsella sp. AF36-3AT
AATCTCACTGGCCGCGCCCGGCCCCCTGTGGGCGAGCAA
Source organism: Collinsella sp. AF36-3AT (assembly GCF_003475205.1). Taxonomy (NCBI): domain Bacteria; kingdom Bacillati; phylum Actinomycetota; class Coriobacteriia; order Coriobacteriales; family Coriobacteriaceae; genus Collinsella; species Collinsella sp. AF36-3AT. The sequence continues at coordinate 40 of NZ_QROZ01000010.1, forward strand.
GCGGACGACAAACACATCTGTCCAACAATTCGTGCGAAACATAATGAAAAACCGTTTGATGTGAGTTAATATAAACAACGTCGTGAATCTGACTCCTGCCGCATACATGACAGGGGTTAAACACAAAAAGGAGTCAATTATGGTTTCTGAGAAGGCTACCCTCGTCAATCCTCAGGGTCTGCACATGCGTCCGGCCGGCCTCTTCGCCTCCACCATGGGCAAGTACGCCTGCGACGTGACGGTCGTTACCCCCGAGAAGGAGGTCAACGGTAAGTCCCCGATGGCCCTCATGGCTGCTGGTATCCCCTGTGGTACCGAGGTTGAGGTCAAGTGCGACGGCGCTGACGAGGCCGAGGCTCTGGCTGCCGCCATCGAGCTCATCAAGAGCGGTCTTGGCGAGTAGAACTCAAACGGGTCGCATGTTGAACAATTAAGTTCATACTTGGGGGCGCAGTGACCTGTAGCAAGGTAGCTGCGCTCTTTTGTCATGGATATGGCAAAACGCTTTATCACATGACACGGAGAGAGGAATGGGAATGTATCAGGGAGTCAACGCATCCGAGGGTATCGGTATCGGCACCGTCATGGTCGCCGTCGATCCCGACTTGACGTTTGAGCCGCACGAGGTTGCTGATTCGGCAGCAGAGAAGGAGCGCTATCAGACCGCTCTTTCGGTCTTCTGCGATAAGACCCAGGCTCAGGCCGACCACATGAAGGAGACGGTGGGCGAGGCCGAGGCCGAGATCATGAGCGGACACATTGTCCTGGCTCAGGACCCGGGCATGACCGACGCCATTAACGCCGCCATTGACGGCGGCACCTGCGCCGAGCAGGCGCTCATGGACACATCGACCATGTTCGAGAACATGTTCCTGTCCATGGACGACGAGATGTTCCGCCTTCGCGCGGCCGACATCGCCGACATCCGCACCGGTATTCTGGCCGAGCTGCTGGGCAAGGAGGTCGTCGACCTCTCCGTCCTGCCCGAGAACACCGTCGTTGTCGTGCACGACCTTACGCCGTCCATGACTGCCACGATCGATAAGGCCCACGTTGCCGGTATCGTCACCGAGACCGGTGGCCGCACGTCGCACTCCGCGATCATCGCGCGCGCCCTCGAGATCCCGGCCGTCCTTTCGGTCTCTAACAGCTGCACCGCGCTTCGCAACGGTATGACCGTCGTCGTCGACGGTGGCAAGGGTGTTGTCGAGGCCGATCCTAACGAGGAGACGCTCGCTGCCTACACCGCCAAGGCCGAGGCCTTCGCTGCCGAGAAGGCGGCTCTCGAGGCCTTCCGCGGCAAGCCGTCCGTGACTGCCGATGGCATCAAGAAGATCATCGCTTGCAACATCGGTAACCCCGATGACGTGCCCAACGCGCTCGATCACGACGCCGAGGCTATCGGTCTGTTCCGCTCCGAGTTCCTGTTCATGGACTCTGCTGAGCTTCCTTCCGAGGAGGAGCAGTTCAACGCCTACCGCAAGGTCGCCAGCGCGCTCAAGGGCGCTCCGGTCATCATCCGCACGCTTGACGTGGGTGGCGACAAGGAGATTCCGTATCTGCACATGGTCAAGGAAGACAACCCCTTCATGGGCTTCCGCGCCGTGCGTTACTGCCTGGCCAATCCCGACCAGTACAAGGTCCAGCTCCGCGCTCTGCTGCGCGCCAGCGCCTTCGGTGACGTCAAGATCATGATTCCGCTCGTCACCTGCGTCGAGGAGGTCGTGGCCGTCAAGGAGCTCGTCGAGCAGTGCAAGGCCGAGCTGACCGAAGAGGGTCGCAAGTTCAACGAGAACATCGAGGTCGGCATCATGGTCGAGACGCCCGCCGCTTCGCTGCTCGCTGACCGTCTGGCCGAGGTCGCCGACTTCTTCTCCATCGGCACCAACGATCTGATCGGCTACACCATGTGCGCCGACCGTGGCAATGACACCATCTCCAACCTGTACCAGGTTTACTATCCCGCCGTGCTCCGCTCGCTCAAGAACATCATAGAGAGCGGCGTGAAGGCCGGCATCATGGTCGGTATGTGCGGCGAGGCCGCTGCCGATCCGCTGCTCGAGCCGCTGCTGATCAGCTGGGGTCTGGAGGAGTTCTCGATGAGCGCTCCGTCTATCTTGCGCGCCCGCAAGACCATCAGCCAGTGGACCAAGGTCGAGTGCGACGAGCTCGCCGAGAAGGCACTCGCCTGCAACACTGCCGCCGAGGTCAAGGCGCTGCTCGAGTCCGCAGCTCGCTAATTTGGTATCAGAGGTAACCGCGTGGTTGGAATGGGCCGGCCACGCGGCCCTCACATATACAGGGGGTACTGTAAATGTTCTACACGCTAACCGCTAATCCGGCTGTCGACATGACGGTTTCGAGCTCTCCGCTCGAGCCCGACGAGAACGTCCGCACCGGCTCGGCCAGCTACACGGCCAACGGCAAGGGCCTCGACGTGTCCTTCGCCTTTAAGAAGATGGGCGTCGACACCGTCGCGCTCGGCTTCTTCGCCGGCTTCACGGGCAAGTTCATCGTCGAGGAGGTCATGAACCTGGGTTGCCTGTGCCGCCCGGTCTGGACCGACGGCATCACGCGTATCAACACCTACGTCAACGATGGCCAGCACGAGTACGGCATCCTCAACCCCGGCGCCCCGATTACGCCGCAGCACCAGGAGGAGCTCTACAACATCCTGGACACCGCGGGCGATCTTGAGTGCCTGATCGTCTCCGGCTCCGTGCCTCCCAAAGCTACGCCCGACTTCCTGGCTCAGGTCATGGAGCACGCTCAGGCCCGTGGCGCTGACGTCGTCCTGGACCTGTCCTCCGACAAGCTCAAGGAGCTCGCTCACAAGAAGCCGCTGCTCATCAAGCCGAACCATCACGAGATGAAGGCCATCTTCGGCGTGCCGGTCGACACCGACGACGAGGTCCGCGTTGCCATGAAGCTCGCCCACGATGCCGGCGTCCAGAACGTGCTGCTCACCCGTGGTAGCCGCGGCGACGCTTACTTCTCAAACGGCGAGGACATCTGGTACGCCAAGCGTGAGTTCAACATCAAGCTGGTCTCTTCCGTCTGCGCCGGCGACTGCACCCTCGCTGCATTCCTGCACAAGTGGTACAGGGATCGCGACAACGTCGAGGAGGCCATGAAGCTCGCTATGGCCACCGGCGCTAACGTTGCCGAGTCCGTGGGCATTGGCGACTTTGGTCACGTCGATGAGTACAGCAAGCGCGTTGCTGTCCGTAAGCTCGATCGCAAGTAAGCGAAAAGCGACGAATTCGTGCGCATGCGGCGTCCCGGTTTTGATCGGGGCGCCGTTTTTTGTCCCACCCGAACTTCGGCGCCGCACTTCACGCGTTCCACACCGTTCACCGAGCTGATATAGCCTTTTGTCGTTACGTGGAATATACTTTCATCAACACGTTGCTTCGTGAAAGGAACATTCATGATTTACACGCTCACTGCAAATCCCGCCATTGACTACAACATCGCCTGCGACGGCCTTGCTGCCAACACCGTCACGCGTACCCGCAACGCCGTCTACACGCCCAACGGCAAGGGCCTCAACGTCTCGTTTACGCTTGACCACTACGGTGTCGACACCACGATCCTGGGCTTCTTCGCCGGCTTCTCGGGCGAGTTTATCGTTAAGGGCGCCGAGGCCCTGGGCGTGCCCGTCAAACCCGTGTGGACCGACGGCATCACGCGCGTCAACGTGTTCCTCAATGCCGGCCCCGACACCGAGTACAACATGGTCAACGCCGGTGCCGCCATCAACGAGACCAACGAGCAGGAGATGTTTGAGCTCATCGATTCGTTCGATGACATGACCTGCCTGGTCATCAGCGGCTCGCTGCCTCCCAACACTTCCGAGGGCTTCCTGGCCGAGGTCCTGCGCCGTGTCAAGGCCAAGGGGGCCGAGTTCGTCCTTGACATCTCGAGCCATCAGCTGGCAGACCTCATTGCCATGAAGCCGCTGTTGATCAAGCCCAATGACGACGAGCTGCTCGACATCTTTGGCATTAAGGTGAGCGGTGGCGACGATGAGTCCGTCAAGGGCGCTATGGCCGAGCTGCACGCCAAGGGCGCCAAGAACGTGCTGCTGACCCTCGGTGGCGCCGGTGCGTACTTCTCCAACGGCGAGCACATCTGGTTTGCCAACCGCACCTTCGACGTCAAGCTGCTGTCGACGGTGTGCGCCGGCGATTCCTCGCTCGCTGCCTTCCTGTCCGTGTGGCACGACGCCCCCGAGCGTGTCGAGGACGCCCTGCGCCTTTCGATGGCTACCGGCGCCAACGTGGTCGAGTGCCCGGGCCTGGGCGATTTTGCCAAGGTGGACGAATATAAGAAGCACATTGAGGTTCGCCAGGTCTGCTAGTTCCGGCACCTTTCCTGAATAGTTTGATTATTTCGCATCCGTCTTAGACTAGGACGGATGCGTTTTTGTTTATCGGACTTGCGTGTGCAGTGGAGGCTGTTTCTTGCTAGACTTCTTGCAGACGCAATCGATAGCCAATTTGATAGTCGCAGGAGGCCACAGGTATGTGCAATGTTTCGCTCAACGGTACGCAACCGTCCGATGCGTCCCTGCGCGTCCTGCGTGCGCTTGAGGCGGTTGGTCTTGAGGCTTGGTACGTTGGCGGTTGGGTGCGCGACGCCCTGATGGGGTGCCCCAGCCACGATGTTGATATGTGCTGCAGCGGCCTGTGGCAGGAGTCCAAAGCGGCGCTCGAGGCCGCCGGCATCGCGGTTGTGGAGTCGGGCATTAAATTTGGCGGAATCACGGCTGTTTCCGATGGCGAGCGTATCGAGGTCACCACGTACCGTCTGGATGGCTTTTACACCGATGGTCGCCATCCCCAGAGTGTGGAGCGTGCCGCCTCGCTCGAGGACGATCTGGCGCGCCGCGACTTTACCGTCAACGCTATGGCCTGGCATCCCGAGCGCGGGCTTGTCGACCGCTACGACGGCCAGGGTGACTTGGAGCGCAAGCTGATTCGCGCTGTCGGCGATCCCAAGCGTCGTTTTAACGAGGACGCCCTGCGCATGTTGCGTGCGGTGCGCTTTGCCTGCCGCCTGGACTTTATGATTGAGCCCGAGACTAAGCGCGCGCTTGCCGAATGTGCGCCGTCGCTCGATGCTGTGGCGCGCGAGCGTGTGGGTATTGAGCTCGAGGGCATTCTTTCGACCGGTCATGGGGGAGACGCGATGCTCCGCTATCCCGAGCTCATCTGCGCCGCCGTGCCCGAGTTGGCAGCGGGTCGCGGGTTTGATCAACGCAGTGTCTACCATGCGTTTAACGTCTACGAGCACATCGCCCGCGTGCTGACGGTGGCAGGGGAGCTGGCGCTGTGCGACGGCGTCGCGCCCTCGTCGAGCCTTATGTGGGCGGCGTTTTTGCACGATGTGTCCAAGCCCGAGTGCTTTACGGTCGATCACGCCGGCAGCGGACACTTCTACGGTCATCCCGAGCTCGGCGCCAAGAAAGCGCGCGTCATTATGGATCGCCTGGCGCTCTCGCACGACCTGGTGCGCGACGTGTGCCTGCTCATCAAATATCACGACAAGCCGCTGCGCCCCGAGCGCTCCTGCCTGCTCAATATGATGCGCGCGCTTTCGGGCGAGGGCGTCGACACGCCGCGTCTGATGGACGAGCTCATGGACCTCAAGCGTGCCGACACACTTGGCAAGGCCCCGTCGTGCTTCTATTACGTCGAGACGATTGAGGAGATGCGCGCGATGGCGCACGAGCTGCTGAAGGCGGGGGAGCCCTATACGCTCAAGATGCTCGCCATCAACGGCGGCGACCTGATCCGTGCCGGTGTGAAGCCGGGGCCCGAGCTAGGCCAACTACTCAACTCCGCCCTCGACGCCGTGATCGAAGACAACATACCCAATGAGCGCGGAGCTCTTTTGGTCCATCTCAACTTGAATTAGCTACCCAGTTTACCTGCGTGTTCCATAACCTGCCGACATTTTTTCGGCAATTTGGAATTTCTTCTTGCACTGACGTTTTTTGTCCCGTAATATATTTCCTCGCAGCACGGCAGTGCAGATGTCATGTGGCCCGTTCGTCTAGCGGTTTAGGACGCCGCCCTCTCAAGGCGGAGATCACCAGTTCGAATCTGGTACGGGCTACCACTTCTTTTCTGCTGAGCCCTATGGCCCGTTCGTCTAGCGGTTTAGGACGCCGCCCTCTCAAGGCGGAGATCACCAGTTCGAATCTGGTACGGGCTACCACGCATCTGATACCCGGACTTCCCATGGAAGGCCGGGTTTTTTATTTTCAAACAACCGTCTGCAATTCCCGTTTGAACCAGAGCTTTGCGTTCTGCTTATGGTCCTTGCGGGTACAATATCCAAGATATTTTGACTGTTAGAAGGAGTCTCATGACGGAGTCCTCTCAGCATACGTCTAAGCCCCAGGTCGAGGTTGAGGCCTCGGGCGGAGATGACAATAAGAGCGCACGCCGCGGCGCCATCTTTATCGGCGTCGTGCTGGTGGGTTATATCGTCTATCTGGTGGTAACCGGTCAGATGGGACAGTTCTGGGCTGCCATGTCGAGCGTCCAAGCGCCGTGGCTCGCTGCTGCATGCTTTTGCATGTTCCTGTATCTGTTCTTTGGCATTGTGGCCTATGCGATCGCCGTATGGCTCGACCCCAATTCACCCGTCGGCATTCGCGACCTGATTTCGGTCGAGGCGAGTGGCATCTTCTTTGGCAACCTCACACCTATGATGATGGGCTCGACTCCCGCACAGATCTACCGCCTGACCAAGGCGGGCCAAAATGTCGGCGAGGCTGGCGCCACGCAGTTCACACGCTTTATCGTGTACCAGTTTGGCCTCGTTGCCTGGGGCGCTATCCTTCTGCTTGCTCGCATGCCGTTTTTTGCCGAGCGCTATGGCGACATGACGCTGCTGTGCGTCTTTAGCTTTGGTGGGCACTGCTGCATCTTGCTGGGCATCTTCGCCGTCGCGCTCATGCCTAAGACCGTCACGCGCGTTGCCCATTGCATCATCAATTGGCTTGAGCGCATTGGTGTCTCGGCCACTAAGATCGAGGGATGGCGCACGTTTGTCGATGGCGAGATCTACTCCTTCTCCGAGAAGTTCAAGCTTTCGGCCGGACATTTTTCTTCCATGCTGCTCACCGTGTTTATCACCATGCTGCAGCTCGCGTTTTTCTATCTGGTGCCGTATTTCCTGATGCTTGCCTTTGGCCACCACGAGGTCGACTTTTTCTCGGTCATGGCCGCGAGCGCCTTTGTCCAGCTTCTGAGCTCTGCGGTCCCCTTGCCCGGTGGAACTGGTGGCGCTGAGGGTGGCTTTGCATTGTTCTTGGGTCATTTCTTTGGGTCGGCTTCGACCGCCGGCTATCTGCTGTGGCGCCTCATTACGTTCATTGCGCCGACCATTTTGGCTGCGCCCCTGCTGGGCCTTAAGAGCGCCCACAACGAGAGCATCCATGCGCGCTGGGATCGCGTGATGCGCAAACTCGGCCGCACGTCTCAGACGCCCTCTGCGCCCACTAAGCCGCACCCAACTAATGCTGTTACCGTTGATCCTAAGAAGCACGCTCAGAAGGCTTCTGGGGCCGCTAAGCCGGCTCATAAAGCCTATGTGCGCCAGACAGGCGATGGTATTCGCGTATCTCCGTCGGCACTCAATAAGAAGAAGCGCCCTAAGTCGCAGTAGGACAGTCGTGCGTTCTTCATGATGCGGGGCATATTTGTGCTGTATGGGGGATAATCCTCTTACGTAGATTATCTCTCATCTGTTGATGAATGTCCGCATATCGAAGGGACACGCCCATGGCAACCAGCAAACCGCGTCTTGACCGCCGCATTGTTCGCAGCCGTAATGCCATCCTTTCCGCTTTCGAGCGCCTGCTCATGGAAAAGCCGCTGGCAGACATTACGGTGAGTGCCATCGCACGCGAGGCCAATGTCGACCGCAAAACCTTCTACGTGCACTTTGGCACGGTTGACGGCCTGCTCGATGCCATTGCCGTCGATGTGGTGGAGATGATTGTCGACTCGGTCGAGAAAACGCTTGCTTCCATGGACGGCGACACCAACGAGCGCGCCCTGGGCGCGGCGGCGACCTTCTTTAAAACCGTTAACGAGGCACTGTGCAACAACTTGGTGCTCAATCGTCAGCTGATCGAGAACATTCCGCTTGATGATTTTATGGCTCGTCTTCGTGCGCCGCTCGAGCACGAGATTGCCGAGCGCGATCTGCTGCCCCAAGGTCTCAAGGATGAGATGTTCGACTACTATCTGGCGTTTTTGCTGTCAGGCATTATCGGTATCTATCGCACGTGGGCGCTGTCTGACGGCTCGGTTCCTATCGAGCGTGTCTCGGAGGTTGCTAATAATCTGACGTTGAGCGGTCTTTCGAGTTTGGAATCTCGCTTGGATTAGGTCTAGTTGGGCTCGTCGGCGTGGAAATTCCTGTTCACGAGGTTCTCCGGCGCCTTGGAGACCTCGCCGGCGTAGGAGCTATAGCCTGAGGATCCTTAAATGAAAGTCCAGTTTATCCTTCCCACTCCAATTGGGAATCCTCCGATGCGCCTTCGCACGCTCGCATGACCTCGATACCATGCGAGCGTGCGAACTCGACGAGCTCTGCGTTGCGGGCGTTTATGGTGCCGAAGGCGGCGGGGCACACGATAAGGCGCGCGCAGTGGACGAGGAGCTCTTTGGCGCGGGCTATGGTTTTATCCCCGATCGGCTCGAAGGCGCGCTCGGCCACGCATTCCGCCGCCAGGTCGCGCGCGAGCTCGCAGTCGATGTCCCCTTCGTGCAGAACGCCCGCGTAGAACGCCTTGCCCTGCCGAATGAGCTGGCGAAACACAGCCGACCCCGTACCTGCGCCGGCGATGACGAACGTGTGCGCATCGCCGTGCGGGCGCCCAATTTCCACGCTGCCGAAGCGCTCGTTGAAGGTGCCATGTTGAAGGCCGTAGAGCTCGCCAATCGTCTCGCGCGTGAATATGTCCTCGGGTGCGCCGGCGCGGAAGACCCGGCCGTCCTTCACGCAAATCACCTTGTCGGCGCTTTTCTGCGCGAGCTCGAGTTCGTGGATGGACATGATGACAGCCACATTCCGCGATTTCGCAAGGTGGCGAAGTATTCGCAGCAGGTCGATCTGGTAGCGGATATCGAGATACGACGTGGGCTCGTCGAGCACGAGCACACGCGGATCCTGCGCGATGGCGCGTGCGAGCATGACGCGCTGGCGTTGCCCGTCGCTTATCTGCATGAAGTCGCGCTCGGCGAGTTCTTCCACATGTGCGGTTTTCATGGCCTCGTCGACCCGACTATGGTCGTCGGGCGAGAGTGTGCCCATTCGCCCGGTGTAGGGATGCCTTCCCGTCTCTACGATATCGCGGCAGGTGAGGAGCTCGGTCCGGGGGCGATCCGTCAGCATAACGGCAAGGTTCCTTGCGAACTCCGCCGTCTTCCATCGGGAAATCTCCCGCCCGTCGAGCTCGACCGCGCCGGCAAGCGGTGCAAGATGGCGTGTGATGGTTTTCAAGATGGTCGACTTGCCCGAGCCGTTCGGCCCGATGAGCGCCACGACGTCGCCCGCGCGAACCTCCAGATCGACGCCTTCGACTACGACCTTCTTGTCGTAGCCCGCCGACAGGTCGCTTATGCGGAAAAGCGGCGCTCCGTCAGCCTGCGTTTTGGGCCGCGGCACGAATTCCCCCATCTACCTCACCCGCTTCTTCAACATGAGTGCGATAACCACCGGCGCGCCGAAGATGGCGGTGACGGCGCTGATGGAAAGCTCGACGGGGGAGAACAGCGTGCGCGCGATCAAATCGCAGCCCGCGCAGAAGATGGCGCCTCCCAAGAAGCACGCAGGAATCACGCGGATGGGCTTCGACGACTTCAGCGCCGACTTCACGAGATGCGGAACCGCGATGCCTACGAACGACACCGGACCAGCGAACGCGGTCACGCAGGCGGAGAGCATGCTCGCTAGAAGGACGAGCACCACGCGGAAGCGTTCGACGTTCACACCGACGCTTTTCGCGTAGGCTTCTCCCAGCTGGAAGGCGGAAAGGGGCTTCGATATCGCGAATACGCATGCGCTCACGGAGATCACTACGACCGCGATGACCGCGACGTCGTCCCAGCTCGAACCCGAGAAGCTACCCAAAGACCAGTTGTGCAGGTTCACGATGGACTGATCGTCGGCGAAGGCGATGAGGAAGTTCGTCGCCGCCGAGCAGATGTATCCCACCATGACGCCCGCCACGATGAGCATGGCCATGGAACTTATGCGCCGTGCGATGAGGAGCACGAAGCCGATGGTGATAAGCGAGCCAAGAAACGCTGCGGCCACCATGGCCGGCGAGGACATGGCCTGGTTCGCGCCCAGAAGTACGATCATCGTAAGCGCGACGACGAACTTTGCGCCTGAGGAGACGCCCAAGATGAATGGGTCGGCGATGGGGTTGTTGAAAAACGTCTGCAGCAGGAACCCGGAGAGCGAAAGTGCCCCGCCGAGAAGTACGGCTGAAAGCACGCGCGGCAGGCGAATCTCCCAGATGACCTGGCTTTCCATGGAATTGGCCGCGCCGCCCGAAAGGATGCCGGGGATGTGGTCTGCGGGCACGAGCACGCTCCCGATGCACAGGTTGGCCCCGACGAGCACGATGAGGGCAACAGCGAGCAGCGCCGTCACGACGCGACACCGCGCGGCGCGCCCCGATTCGTCGTATGCCATGGAAAGTCGGCTTCTCATGGTGCTAGCCGAGCTTCCTCAGATAATGGAAGTCGCTCGCGTCATCGCCGTTGAACGCCCCGTGCAGCTCGTCGATAATGTCGGCGGTGGAAGTCATCTGCTGGTACATGTCGGCGCTTGTGACCCAGACGTTTCCGTTCTTCACGGCTTTGAACTGCGACAATAGCGCGTTTTTACCTACCAAGTCGTTCAGGGTGGCAACCGATTCGTCGATGGTGCCGTTGTAGACGATGATGTCGGCATCCTTCGCCGTCGCGTAGAAGCGCTCCATTTCGAGCGTTACTGACGAACCTGACGTCGACGCCGTCTGCGCGTCATCGAGCGCGTAGCTGCCGCCTGCAAGCTCGATCATCTGCGCCACGTAGTCGCCCGCCCGTCGCGTGACGGCGGCCCCGTTCGAGTTAATGTAGAAATACGCCACGGTTTTACCTGACGACGCGAGCCCCGACGTTTGCTCGACACGGGCCTTCTGCTCGTTGAACAGGTGCGCGGCCTCGTCTTCCTTGTCGAACAGGACGCCGAAAAGCTTAATCCACTCGACGCGCCCGAGTGCTTCGGGCTCGCTCGACGACTGTTCGGTGAGCACGACGAGCCCGAGCTTCTGCAGCTTTTCCTTCACATCGGGCGCGTGGTTGATCATGGTGTTTTCGATGGCGAGCGTGCAGCCCGAGGCCGATATTCGCTCGTAGTCGGGCGCGCTGTACTTGCCGCCGTAGGCGATCGCCCCACTTTCGAGCGCGCTTTTGAAGCCCGCGACCGAGCAATCGTCGGCCTTCGTGCCCGACATTAAGATATTGTCGTTCGCATCGAGCGCGTCGACCAGGCACATCGTTGCCGACGACACGAGGTACACCTTGTCGGCGGGGCGCCTTATGACCGCGATGTCGGAGCTCAACCCATCAGGTACCTTCGCATCTTGCGGCACCACGAGGAAGCGCTCCCCGTTCGAAATGCAGATAAGCCGCAGGCCGCCTTCGTACTCGTCGACAGTGAAGTGCTTGGCGTATTCAAGCTGAAGCGCCCCCGTCGGCTCCCAGCCGCAGCCCAAATCGGCGTTGTGGAAGTCGGCCGCGGCGCTTGAAGCCGTTCCCGCAGGGGAGCCGCCGCTTGCATCGTCGCCCGATTTCTCCTTCATGGTGGATGAGTCGAAGTGGAGCGTGTAGTCGATGGTGTGCGGCGTCGACATGGCGACGGTCTCGGCCGACACGGCGATGTCCTCGTCGAGTGTGACGGGTATCTCGAACGTGGAGTTGCCGCCGTCGTTTACGGGCGCGTAGTCCACGCCGTCGGCGGTCATCTTGTCGTAGTTCGAACTCGACCAGGTGATGGTCGCGGTGTAGGTGTCGCCATCCTTCACAATTGTGGTTGGTGAGGCGATGCTTGCGCGCCCTGACCCGCCGGAAAGCGAGACGCTCACAGTGTATTCCTGAGAGCCCGCCGTGGCACTGGTCGCGTTCGGGCTCGCACTGCACCCCGCGAAGGGAAGCGCGAGCAGGGCGACGAGAACGCAGGCGATTACGCGCGCCGCGATGCTGCGGCGCTTCCTGTTTTCCCCCTTGGGAAGAATCGACCGCATGGCGTTACTTCAGTGCGTCGGCGCGCAGATCGACGCCGGCGGATTCGAATACGAGCGTGCGGTCGTACCACCGCTCCCTTTTAATGCTCCACGCGGCGCAGGCGGTGTCCTCGTCGAGCGCATCAACGGGCACGTCGTAGGTGTACTTGCCTTCCGCGTTTTCCACATAGGGGATGAAGTCGGCCTCGCTCGCGGCGGCAGCCTCGTCGCCCGTGCCCATGAAGAGCTTGCCGTAGCCCGTGCCGGAAAGTGTCATCACGCAGTGCATGGAGCCGTTTTCCACGATGAGCTGGGCGTCCACAATCCTGAACATGTTCGAGCTGGAATCTACGGTGATTGGATAGGTGCCGTCAGCCACCTTGTCGGCGGTAATGGGGGCAGCGCTTGCGCCCTCGGGCGCATCGGCCGCCTGTTCGGTCTTTTCCTGGGAATCGGCATCGCTTGCCTTTGCGCTGTCGATTGAATTTCCGCCGCAGCCGGCGAGCGAGAACGCGAAAAGCGCCGCTGACAGGGCGAAGACGAGGGTTTTCTTCAACATGGAGGGGTTCCTTTCAATCGCTTCGACCGCCCGCGCCGTGCGGTGGGCGGGCGGGATGCGAATGCAACGGGCATGCGTCGTCAGTCGGGGAAAGGCGCATGCCCGTTGCACGGGGGCGCGACCGGCGCCCCCGTGCGCGGCGAGTTTACAGCTTGGCGATGGCGTCGTCCACGTGCGAGACGTAGATGTCGTCGACCGCGACGTTCTGTCCCAAACCCTGGAGCAGGCACGTCACTTCGAAGCCGGCGGCCACGAACTTCGCAGCCCAGCTGTCGGGGTCGGTCTCGTCTGCCATGTCGTTGTTCGCGTGGTCGCCCGCGACCACCATGAACGGCGCGAGCACGGCCTTCTTGTAGCCTGCGGCGCTCGCGGCGGCGATAACATCCTCGCAGGTCGGTTCAGCCTCGACGGTGCCGACGAAGAACTGCGTCAAGCCCTCGTTCTTGAACACTTCCTGCATCTTGGCATAGTCGGCGTTGGAATCGGCTTCGGTGCCGTGGCCCATGAGGCACAGCGCCGTCTTGCCGTCGTCGAAGGACGCCATGTTCTCCTTAATGGCTGCGGCCACCTTCTTGTAGTCATCGTCGGAGGTGAGCAGCGGGTCGCCGAGCGAGATTTTGTCGAACTTGTCGGCGTACTTGTCGAGCTCGTCTTTCACGTCGGTGTATTCCAGGCCACCCATGAGATGCGTCGGCTGCACGACGATTTCCTTCACGCCGTCTTCCACGCAGCGGTCGAGCGCCTCGGTCATGTTGTCGATCGTGATGCCGTCGCGCTTCTTCAGCTTGTCGATGATGATCTGCGCGGTGAAGGCGCGGCGGATGTCGTAGTCCTGCCAGTACTTCTCGCGGATAGCGTCTTCGATGGCGCCGATGGTGATGTGGCGCGAGTCGTTGTAGCTCGTGCCGAAGCTCGTGACGAGGATGACCGGCTTCGCGGCCTTCTCCTTTTCGCTCGATTTCTCGGAACTCGCGGAGGTGTTGGAGCAGCCCGCGAGCGCGAATCCGGCGAGCGCGACGGCTCCGGTTGCTGCGGCGCCCATGAAGCCGCGGCGTGACATCTGGTCGGACATGGTTTTTCCTTTCCTCGATTTGCCGGTCCCCCGGCGACAGTTGCTTGTCGGCACAAGCGAAAGAAAAGCGCACCCCTCGGGGTTCACAAGGAGCTAACGCCACGGCGATGCCGTGAGGAAAAGGCGAAGCAGTCTGGCTTGGGGCGCGAGGCGGTTCGCCCGCGCGTCCTATACAGTAATGTCCCTTGCCCAGGATTCCCACCTGGTTCCCTCCGCAAGCCAGCGCGGGCTGTGCGGGCGCCGCGCCGGTCATTTCCTTTTATCCGATTGTCATATGCTCGTTGCCGAAACTTTTACTATGATAGTGGGCACTTGTGAACGTGTCAAAGCCAGGGCGGGCTGCATTGCGTCTCCTGCCTGCGTATTTGCGCCGATTGCCGCCGCAGGCGCCGTGTTTTGCCCGCTGCGCGAATGGCGGCGTAAACGGTTGCGATGAGAAACGGGAAGGGAAGGCTCGGATGATTCATATCGTTGGCGCAGGCTCGGGCGCCGCCGACCTTATCACGCTGCGCGGGGCGCGTCTTCTGCGCGCGGCCGACGTGGTCGTTTGGGCGGGGAGCCTTGTGAACCCCGAGCTGCTCGCCGAGTGTAAGGAATCCTGCGTTGTCTACGACAGCGCGCACATGACCTTGGAGGAAGTGCTCGACGTGATGTGCGCGGCGGATGCACGGGGCGAGGAAGTGGTACGCCTGCACACGGGCGACCCGTGCCTGTACGGCGCCATCCAGGAGCAGATGGACGCGCTCGACGCGCGCGGCGTGGACTACGAGGTGGTGCCCGGCGTGTCGAGCTTTTGCGGTGCTGCGGCGGCGCTTCGCCAGGAATACACGCTGCCGGGAATCAGCCAGTCGGTCGTGATCACGCGGCTTTCCGGACGTACCCCCATGCCCGCGGGCGAGGGCATGCGCACCATGGCGAAAAGCGGCTCGACTATGGTCATCTTCCTGAGCTCGGGTATGCTCGCCGAGCTTTCCGCCGAGCTTTTGGCCGTGGGCCGCAGCTCCGACGAGCCGGCGGCGCTCGTGTACAAGGCGACCTGGCCTGAGGAGCGCGTGGTGCGCTGCACAGTGGGCACGCTCGCCGATGCGGGCGCGCGAGAGGGCATCGACCGCACGGCGCTCGTGGTGGTGGGCCGCGTGCTCGGAGCTCGCGGCGGGCTTGCGCACGACGGCGCGCAAGCGGAGTCGTACGAGCGCAGCAAGCTTTACGACCCTTCGTTTGCCACGGGGTATCGGAAGGCGAGCAGCTAGCGTGGCCTTCGAGCACTACATATATACCGGGACGACCCGCCTGCGCTGCGGCTATACCACGGGGAGCTGCGCCACGCTCGCGGCGAAGGCGGCCTGCGAGATGCTCTTGTCACGAAAGCCCGTCGGCCGCGTGTCGATCGTCACCCCCGGCGGGCTGCCTGTCGAGACGGACGTGGTTGACGCATGTATCGGCGAGGGGTGCGCCCAGTGCGCCGTGCGAAAGGACGCAGGCGACGATGCCGATGTGACCGACGGCGTGCTCGTGTACGCGCGCGTGGAACATGCGGGGTCGGGCACGGGCGCTGCGGGCAGCAAGGGCGTGCCCGCGCGCGAATCGGAAGTTTCCGTCGATGGCGGCGTGGGCGTGGGGCGCGTGACGTTGCCCGGGCTCGAGCAGCCGGTGGGGTCGGCCGCTATCAACGCGACGCCGCGCGCGATGATCACTTCGGCGGTGCGCGAGGTGTGCGCCGCGCACGGCTTTTCTGGAAATATTGCTGTGACGATTTCGGTACCCGAGGGTGTTGCCCTTGCCGAAAAGACCTTCAACCCACACCTGGGGATAGAGGACGGCATTTCCATCCTGGGCACGACGGGCATCGTCGAGCCGCGCAGCCTCGCTGCCTTGCGCGACAGTATCGAGCTCGAGATCCGGCAGCATGCGGCTATGGGGCGGCGCGGAGTTGTGCTCACGCCCGGCAACTACGGCGCGCAGTTCATCTCGGGGCATTTTCACCTAAACGGTGCGCCGGTGGTCTTCATCTCCAACTTTGTGGGCGATGCGATTGATTGCTGCGTTCGCGAGGGATTTACCAATGTCCTTCTTGTGGGACACATCGGCAAGCTGGTGAAGGTCGCGGGCGGCATCATGGACACCCATTCGCGTACCGCCGACTGCCGCGCGGAGATTCTGGCCGCCCACGCGGCCTTGGCCGGCGCGGGCGCGAAGACCGTGTGCGAGATCATGTCGTCGGTCACGACCACGGCGGCGCTCGAGGTAATCGAGGCCGCCGGCGTGGGGGACGCTGCGCGCGCCTCGCTCGCTGCGGCAATCGAGGACAGGTTGCGCCGCCGCGCGGCGGGCGCATGCGACATCGCCGCGGTCGTGTTCGACGCCGAGCGCTGCGAGCTTTTCCGCACGTCGGGCGCCGATGCAGTTATCGGGGAATTGGGGGCTACGTATGAGTAGAGGCGTGCTGTACGGGGTGGGCACGGGGCCTGGCGACCCCGAGCTGCTCACGATCAAGGCCGTCCGCACAATCGAATCGTGTCCGGTCATCGCCGCACCGCAGACGGCGGACGGGGTCATGGTCGCGCTCGACATCGTGCGCGGCGCCGTCGACCTTACAGGCAAGACGGTGATCCCCGTGAGATTCTCGATGACGCGCGACGCCGTGCGCCGCGCGACCGAGCATGCCTCGCTTGTTCGCGAGCTTGTCGCGCACCTGGATGCGGTCCGCGACGTCGCGCTGCTGAACCTGGGGGACCCGAGCATCTACGCCACCTTCCAGCGCATAGCGCCCGACGTGCGCGCCCGCGGGTTCGAGGCGCGCGCCATTCCCGGCGTGCCGAGCTTCTGCGCGGTCGCCGCGGCGCTCGAGCGCGACCTCACGCCCGAGATGTCGTCGCCTCTGCACATCGTGCCCGGCGGCTACGACGACGTGCGCCGCGCAATCGGCTGGCCGGGGACGAAGGTGGTCATGAAGGCGCGCCGCTCGCTTGCGGACACGATGCGCATCCTTCGCGAGGAGGGCGCCTTCGACGGTGCCGAGCTCGTAGAGGACTGTGGGCTTCCGGGCGAGCGCGTGTACCGCTCGCTCGACGATGTGCCCGATCGGGGCAGCTACTTCTCGACGATGGTGGTGCGCTAGATGAGGGTTTCCTGCATAGCGTTCACTGAGAGGGGGTATGCGTTGGCGGAGCGCACCGCACGCGCGCTTTCCGATTGCGCGCAGACAGGTGAAGATGACCCTGGCTGGAACGTTTCCGTTTCGCGCGGGTTCGGCGAGGGGAAGGCCGACCTGCGCGCATGGACGGCGCTCGCGTGGGAAGCGTCGGACGCGCTCCTGTTCGTGGGTGCGGCGGGCATCGCCGTGCGGGCGATCGCGCCGCATGCCGCCTCGAAGGCAAACGATTCCGCGGTTGTGGTGATCGACGAGGCAGGTCGCTTTGCCGTCTCGCTTTTGTCGGGGCATTTGGGCGGTGCGAACGAGTTTGCGCAAATTGTGGCACGCGCGGCAGGGGCCACCCCCGTCATCACCACGGCGACCGACGTCCGCGGCGTGTGGGCGGTGGATACGTGGGCTCGCTGTGCGGGGCTCGCCGTTTCGAATCCCGAGGCTATCAAGCGAGTGTCGGCGCGGCTGCTTTCGGGCGGGCGCGTGGCGCTCTATTCCGACATGCCGATTTCGGGACAGCCGCCTGAGGGGGTTGACATTGCGTCCGACCGCGCTCGGGCCGATATCGTCGTGTCGCCGTTCGCTGGCGCGAATGCAGGTGCGTCCGTTCGCGTGGCGGAGACAACGGGCGAGGTCGTACCCGCCGGTGAGACGGGGAAGCCGGCGGGCGTGCGGGCGCAGGCGCCTGCGCCCGAGCCGCTTCGCCTTGTCGTGCCCTGCATCGTTGCGGGCATAGGGTGCCGCCGCGGTGCGTGCGCCGAAGCGATCGGGGAGGCGTTTCTTCTCGCGTGCGGGCAGGCGGGCATCTTGCCTTCGGCCGTGCGCGAGGCGGCGACGATCGACGTGAAGGCGCACGAGGAGGGTCTGCTCGCCTTCTGCCGCGCGCGCAATATCCCGCTTGCGACGTATTCCGCAGAGGAGTTGTCCCAGGTCGAAGGCAGCGTTTCGCCATCTGATTTCGTTCGCGCGACGGTGGGGGTCGACAACGTGTGCGAGCGCGCGGCGCTCGCGGGCGGGGGCAAACTTTTCTTCCCGAAGCTCGCTCACGGCGGCGTGACCGTCGCGTTTTCCAAGGTAACTATCGAACTTTCGTTTAAGGAGCGGTGATGGGAAAGCTCTTCGTGGTGGGGATCGGCCCGGGCGGCCCCGACGGCATGACGATTGCGGCTCGGCGCGCGCTCGAGGCAGCCGACATCGTTGTGGGGTACACGAAATACGTGGAGCTCGCGCTCGCCGCCGTGCCCGACGCGGCGCATTTCGCGACGCCGATGATGCACGAGGTCGAACGGTGCCGTCTGGCGCTTTCGCGCGCGCAGAGCGGAGAAGCCGTGGCGCTCGTGTGCAGCGGTGACGCGGGCGTGTACGGCATGGCGAGCCCCGTGCTGGAGCTTGCGGAGGACTACCCCGATGTAGACGTGGAAGTTATCGCCGGGGCCACCGCGGCTCAGAGCGGGTCGGCGGTGCTCGGCGCCCCGCTTGCCCACGACTTCGCGGTCGTGTCGCTCTCCGACCTGCTCACGCCGTGGAAGGTCATCGAGCGCAGGCTCGCCGCCGTGGCGAGCGCCGACTTCTGCATCTGTTTGTACAACCCGCGCAGCAGAAAGCGCGCCGACAGGCTCTCGCGCGCGGCGAAGATTATGCTCGAATGGAAGGCCCCCGACACGCTCTGCGGTTGGGTACGCAACATCGGGCGCGAGGGGCAGCAGTCGGGCATGTGCAGGCTTTCCGAGCTGGGGGAGTTCGACGCCGACATGTTCACCACCGTGTTCGTCGGCAACGCGGACACGAAGCGCGTAGGCGGCCGTATGGTCACGCCGCGCGGGTATCGGGAGATTCCATGCGAAAGGTAACGATCATCGGGGCGGGGCCCGGAAACCCCGACTTGCTCTCGCGCGCGGCGCTCGACGCGATCGACATCGCCGACGTGGTCATCGGCGCTCATCGCGCGCTTGTCGGCATCGACGTGCCGCCCGACGTGGTGAGATGCGAGCTCGTGAAGACGGCGGACATCGTCGCCGCGCTCACCGATGCGGCGTCGTGGCAGCGCGCCGTGGTCGTGATGACGGGCGATGTGGGGCTGTTCAGCGGCGCGCGCCGCCTGGTGGAGGCGCTCTCCGGCGACGCGCGGGTGGACGTGCGCGTCATTCCCGGCATAAGCTCAGCGTCGTATCTCGCCGCGCGCCTCGCGCGTCCATGGCAGGATTGGCGCTTCGCGAGCGCTCACGGCGTGGCGTGCGACATCGTGGCCGAGGCCGAGCGCGCAGGTGAGCTCTTCCTCGCCACGTCGGGCGGGGAAGACCCCTCGCGGCTTTCGGGCGAGCTTGTGCAGGCGGGCTTCGGGGACGCGCGCGTGACGGTGGCCGAGCGCCTTTCGTACCCCGACGAGCGCATCACCTGCGCGACTGCAAGTGAAATCGCAGGTCAGACGTTCGATGACTTGAACGTGATGCTTATCGAGTTCGCAGGCTGCGCCGGGTCGCCTGCGGGCTCTAGCGCAGCCTCCGAGGCGCCGGCCGGCGCGTCTGCGCCCGCGGCGGCTTCTTTCGCGGCGGACTCTGCGGGCGCATCCCGCGCCGCGAGCCCCCGCTGGCCGTACGCTTCCTCGGGCATTCCCGACGAGCTCTTCATCCGCGGCGACGTTCCCATGACCAAGCAGGAGGTGCGCGCCGTCGCGCTCGCGAAGCTGCGCCTTACCGCGACCGACACCGTGTGGGACGTCGGCGCCGGCACGGGGAGCGTGTCGATCGAGGCGGCGCTCGTCGCGCGAGCGGGGTCGGTATGGGCGGTCGAGCGCAACGCGGCCGGCGTGCAGCTCATCCGAGAGAACGCGGATGCATTCGGGTGCGGCAACGTGCATGCGGTCCCCGGTGTCGCCCCCGAAGCGCTCGCGAAACTGCCCGTCCCCGACGCCGTGTTCGTCGGCGGGAGCGCGGGCGAGCTTTCCTCCATCGTGGAGGCGGCGCTCGAGAAGAACTCGCGGGTTCGCCTGTGCGTGCCATGCGTCACCGTTGAGACGCTCACCGAGGCGTGCGCGCTCCTCTCGGGTTCGCGCTTTAAGGGGTTCGAGGCGTGCCAGGTGTCGGCCGCCCGCGCGGAGGCTGTAGGCTCGCACCATCTTATGAAGGCGCAAAACCCCGTGTTCCTCGTCAGCGCGCGTGGTGCGGGCGCGGATGCCGAGGAGCTTACCGAAGTCGGGGCGCTTGCCGAGTCGCCTGTCGGGGATGACCCCTCTGCCGAGGGGAACCCATCCGTTGAGGTGGTCTCGCTTGCTAACTGCAACGCCGCAGGTGGGGAAGGCGGCGCCCGGTGAGCACGACCATCCCGCGCTTCATGGTCGCTGCGCCCTCGAGCGGGAGCGGCAAGACGGTCGTCACGTGCGCGCTCCTGCGCGCGCTTGCGCGCCGCGGCCTTGCATGCGCGGCCTTTAAATGCGGCCCCGACTACATTGATCCGCTCTTTCATCGCCGCGTCGTGGGTGCGCGCTCGGGCAATTTAGACGGCTTCTTCACCGACGCCCCGACGCTGCGCGCCCTGCTCGCACGCGGCGCCGCGGGCGCGGATGTCGCGGTGCTCGAGGGGGTTATGGGCTTCTACGACGGCATGGCGCCCGGCGTGGCCGACGCGAGCAGCTACCAGGTTGCGCGCGACACGGAAACGCCGGTCGTTTTAGTGGTGAACGGGCGCGGGGCGTCTTTATCGCTCGCCGCCGTAATCCGCGGCATCGCCGAGTTCCTGCCTTGTGCGAACGTGCGCGGCGTCGTGCTGAACAAGACGAGCGCCGCTGCCTGCGCCTACGCGGCGCCTGCGATCGAGAAGCACACGGGCGTCGCGGTTTTGGGGAATATCCCCGCCGACGAGGCGTTCTCGCTCGAAAGCCGGCATCTGGGGCTTGTGACCGCCGACGAGGTCGAGCAGCTCTCCGCGCGCATCGACAAGATGGCCGAGCTGGTGGAAAAGAGCGTCGAGGTCGACCGCTTGCTCGAAATAGCGGCGACGGCACCCGATATCTGCGAGGAACCTTACCGGTTGGAGCCGATCGCGGGAGCGCGGCCCATCGTTGCCGTCGCGCGTGACGAGGCGTTCTCGTTCTACTACGAGGAGAATCTGCGCGCGCTCGAGGACCTGGGTTGCGAGCTGGCCTTTTTCAGCCCCCTGCGTGCTAGCGAGTTGCCCCGGGGGACAAGCGCCCTCTATCTGGGAGGCGGCTACCCGGAACTCCATGCGCGGCAGCTCTCCGAGAACGCGCCGATGCGCGAGGCGGTGCGGCGCGCGGTGGAATCCGGCATGCCGACGGTCGCCGAATGCGGTGGGTTTCTGTACCTGCAGCGCGAAATCGCCGATAGCGAGGGGCGGCGCTGGCCTGTTGCTGGCGCCCTTGAGGGCGCGAGCGAGAACGGGGGAAGGCTGTCCCATTTCGGGTACGTGGAGCTCACTTCCCAACGCGACGGGCTCTACGGGCCGCTCGGCACACGCATCCGCGCGCACGAGTTCCACTACTGGCAGTCCACCTGCCCGGGCGGCGACTTCTGGGCGCAGAAGCCCCGGCGCGATAAGGGCTGGCCGTGCATGACGACTACCCCGTCCCTGGTGGCGGGCTTCCCGCATGTGTACTATCCTGCTAACTCCGACGTTGCGCGCGCGTTCACGTCTGCCGCAGCGTCGTTCGCAGAGAGGAGACGGCATGGCTGAAGCAACCGAAACCGCGCTTGCCTGCATCCGCGAGGAAGTCGAGCGCGCGTTCTCGTCGGCGCCGGGCGCCGTGCTCGAAGCCGCGCTCTCCCGGATCGCGCCCGCAGACGAGTGTGCCCGCGCCGCCGCGTACGCCGCGTGGGACTCCATCGCGCACCCCTTGGGGGGATTGGGCGACTTTGAAGATGCCGTCGCGTGTATCTCCGCAGCTCAGGGGAGCGCCGAGGTGGCCGAGTTCCCCCGTGCGCTCGCGGTATTCTTCTCCGACAACGGGGTCGTTGCCGAAGGCGTGTCGCAAAGCGGGCAAGACGTGACGCGAGCCGTCGCGCGCAACATGTGCGAGGGGGCCACGAGCGCCTGCCGCATGGCGGCGTTCGCGGGTGCCGAGGTCGTGCCCATCGACGTGGGTATGGCCCGGGGCATAGAAGACGCGCGCATGGTGCGCGCGAACGTGCGGCGGGGGAGCGGCAACATCGCGCACGGCCCCGCTATGTCTCGCGATGGGGCCGTGCGCGCGATCGAGGTCGGAATCGCCGTCGCGTGCGGGCTTGCCCGCGCCGGCGTGCGCCTTCTCGCCGCGGGCGAGATGGGCATCGGCAACACGACCACCTCGGCGGCGGTGGCCGCAGTGCTCATCCGGGCGGACGCGCGGAGCCTCGTCGGGCGCGGCGCGGGGCTCTCGGACGCCTCGCTCGCGCGCAAGCGCGACGTGGTCGAGCGCGCTATCGACGTGAACTCGCCCGATCCCGCCGACCCGATCGACGTGCTCTCGAAGGTGGGCGGCTTCGACATCGCGGCGATGTGCGGCTTCTACCTGGGGGCCGCGGCCTCGAAGGCTCCGGCGCTCCTCGACGGGGTCATATCCTGCACGGCGGCCCTGTGCGCGGCGCGCCTGTGCCCCAACGCCTTGGGCTACCTCGTGGGCACCCACGCATCAAGCGAACCCGCAAGCCAGGAGCTCCTTCGCGAGCTCGGCATAAAGGCACCCCTCGACGCAGGCATGCACTTGGGCGAGGGCGCGGGCGCCATGGCGTATCTGCCCCTTTTGGATTCGGCACTGCGCGTGTACCGGGATGGGAAGACGTTCACGGCGACTGGCATGGCTGCTTACGAGCATTTCGAGGCTGGGAAATGACGGTGACACTCGTCATCGGCGCCGCCGCGAGCGGCAAGAGTGCCTACGCCGAGTCCCTGTGCCTCGGGCGCGACGGCCCCCGCGTGTACCTGGCAACGATGGAGCCCTTCGGGGAAGAGGGCGCCCGCCGCATCGCGCGCCATCGGGCGCTGCGCGAGGGCAAGGGGTTTTCTACCCTCGAGTGCACGCGTGACGTGGGCGCCGCAGTGCCCGGGCTTCCGCGCGGCTGCACGCTTCTTTTGGAGGACGTGGGCAACCTGGTTGCGAACGAGCTCTTCGCGGAAGGCGGCTTGTCCCCGCGTGACCCCGACGTTGCGGCGCGCGAGGTGCTCGGAGGCATTGAACGGCTCGCTCAGGCCGCTGCGTATACGGTGGTGGTCACCGTCGACGTGTTCGCCGATGGGATGCGCTACGATGAAGGGACCGAGGCATGGAGGCGCGCGCTCGCGCGCGTGAACGCGGGTGTGGCGGCGCTGGCCGACCGCGCAGTCGAAGTGGTATGCGGGATTCCCGTGTGGATGAAAGGTGAAGGACCTACAAGGTGAAGATAGTAGAGGCAATCGGCGCGGCGTTCGGAACGTTCTCGCGTATCCCCGTTCCGAAATCGGCCTGGACCGATTTCGGGTCAACCCATGCGCTTGCCGCGTTTCCCCTGGTGGGCCTTGCGGAAGGCTTCCTCATGACGGCGTGGGGGTACGTGGCGAACCTGCTCGGCGTGCCCGCGACCATCGTCGCGGCTGTGCTCGTGGCGCTGCCTGTGGCGGTGACGGGAGGCATCCACCTAGACGGGCTCTGCGACACCTCCGATGCGCTTGCAAGTTGGGCCCCGCGCGAGCGAAAGCTCGAGATCATGCACGACCCGCGGGCGGGCGCCTTCGGGGTCATCGGTGTTGTTGTGTACCTTATTCTGCAGTTTTCCCTTTTCACCGCGCTGCCGCTTACGGCGGGGGCGTTCCTCGCGCTTCTGTGCTCGCTCGTGTTCTCCCGCGCGCTTTCGGGACTCGCCGTTGAATGCTGGCCTGCCGCGCGGGCGGACGGCATGGCCGCGGGGCTCTCGCCTGCGAAGAAGCGCGCGGCGATCGTCGTGCCGCTTTGCGCTTTCGCTGCGGCTTCGGCTGCAGGGATGGTCGCGTGCGCTCAGGCCGTCGGCGCCTTTATGGCGGTGGCGGGGCTTTTGGTGCTCGCGTGGTACCGCCATGTTGCCCTGTCCCGCTTCGGCGGGGTGACGGGGGATTTGGCCGGATGGTTTCTGCAATGGGCCGAGCTCGCGATGCTTGCCATGCTGGTGGTGGGGGGCATGCTCCTATGATGCTCGTGGTAGGTGGCGCGCATTCGGGGAAGAGGACCTTCGTGCGCGAAAAACTCGGGTTCGCGGCGGACGATTTCGTCGATGCGGCGCAGCTTGCGGAGGGCGGCGTGCCCGCGGCTTTTGCCGGCCGCGTCGCATACCGTGCTGAGGAACTCGTACGCGCGCTCGACGCTGACCGGGCGCTCGAGCGGCTGATCGGCTTCGACGCAGTGATTCTGCCCTTGGTCGGCTCGGGGGTCGTCCCCATGAGTGCGGAAGACGCCCAATGGCGCGAGCGCGCGGGGCGCCTGGGATGCGCGCTCGCTGCGCGCGCCGACGTCGTCGTGCGCATGACGTGCGGGATTCCCCAGGTCATCAAAGGAAACCTTGCCGATGCACCTCGAGGGACGCAGGGCGCGGGTGCGCCTTTGGAAGTCGTCTTCGTGCGCCATGGTGCCACGGCGGGCACGGAAGACCACCGCTACAGCGGGGCGGGCACCGACGAGCCCCTGTCGAGTGCGGGCGAGCGCGCTTTGCGCGACCTCGCGTGCGATCGTGACGTGTTCCGTGTTATCACGAGCGGCATGGCCCGCACCGACCAGACGGCGCGCATCCTCTTCCCGAACGCGGAGCTTATGGCGTGCCCCGGTCTGCGCGAGATGGATTTCGGCGACTTCGAGGGGCGAAGCGCCGCCGAGCTTAAAGAGGATGCGCGCTATCGCGCCTGGGTAGACTCCTGGTGCGAGACGCGCTGCCCGCATGGCGAGGGCAAGAGCGATTTCACCCGCCGCGTCATCGCGGCGTTTCGGGAGGCGTGCGAATCGGAGCGCGCCCAGGGGAGTGGGCGCGCCGTCTTCGTCGTTCACGCGGGTACCGTGAAAGCGCTGCTCTCCGAGCTAGCTGTCCCGAAAATGGGATACTTCGACGTGCATACCGAGCCGGGCGGCGCATGGGCCGCCACTTGGGATGGGCGCTGCCTTCGCGACGTTCGCCCCGCTTCGGGGGGCGATGCCCGGTGATGACGATTCTTGCCGTCGCCGCCGGGTTCGCGGCCGACCTTGCCTTCGGCGACCCGCGCTGGCTTCCCCATCCCGTCGTCGCCATGGGGCGCGCGATCACGTGGGCCGAAGGCCGCCTGCGGCGCGCATTCCCGCAAACGTCCGCGGGCACGCGCGCCGCAGGGCTTGTGCTCGCCGTGGCGCTTCCGCTTGCGTGTGGGCTTTTGACCTGGGGAATCCTGCATCTTTGCGGCGTGGTTCACTCCGGCCTGCGCTTCGTGGCCGAGGCATGGGCGAGCTATCAGATTCTCGCGGCATGCGAGCTGCGCCGCCAGAGCCTGGCCGTGGCCCGCGCGTTCTCGAAGGGCGGACTTGTCGAGGCGCGCGAAGCCGTCGGGCTCATCGTGGGACGCGACACGTCTGTTCTCGACGAGCAGGGCGTCGCGCGCGCCGCTGTGGAAACGGTGGCGGAGAACGCGAGCGACGGCGTCATCGCGCCGCTTTTCTACCTTATGATCGGGGGTGCGCCCTTGGGCATGGCGTACAAGGCGGTGAACACGCTCGACAGCATGGTGGGCTACAAAAACGAGTGCTACATCGACTTCGGCTGCGCTTCGGCGCGCCTCGACGATGCGCTGAACTGGATTCCCTCGCGCTTATCGGCTCTGCTCATGATCGTCGTGTGCCCGATCGTCGGGCTCGACGCGCGCGGGGCGGCGCGCATCTGGCGCCGCGACAGGCGTCGCCATGCGAGCCCGAACGCGGCGCAGACCGAGTCAGCGTGCGCGGGCGCGCTCGGGCTGCGCCTGGCGGGACCCGCGGTGTATTTCGGCAAGCTCGTTGAGAAACCGACGATAGGAGACGCGTCCCGCGAAATCGAGTGGGGCGACATCGCCCGGGCGACAAGGCTCATGCTCGCTGCGTCCGTATGCGCGCTCGTCGTCTTCGGCGCCGCGCGCGCGGCGGTCGTGCTCGCCGTGGGGGCGATGGCATGAGGGAAGACCACGCCGCGCCCCGGGCTGCCGGGGGAATCCTGCGCGCCCGTACGCATGGGGGCAGCGCGCAATCGCTCGGCATCGCTTGCGATAGGGGCGCCTCCGACCTCATTGACTTCTCGGTGAACGTGAATCCGGCAGGCCCCTCGCCGCGCGCCGTCGCCGCAGCTTGCAAGGCGCTTTCTCGAATCGACGCCTACCCCGATAGGGAAAGCCTCGCCCTCGTTCGCGCCCTAGCGCGCGCCCAGGGCATTCCCGAAGATACTATCGTCTGCGGCGCGGGCGCGTCCGACATCATCTGGCGGCTCGCCGCGGCGGTGCGCCCGAAACGCATCGTCGTGTGCGCGCCGACGTTCTCTGAATATTCGGAGGCGGCATCGTACTACGGCGCATGCGTGCAGGAGTTCCCGCTCTCCGAAGCGGACGACTTCGACGTGCCCGCCTCCTTCGCCCGCGCGATCGAGGGTCCGGGAGATGTGGCGTACCTCTGCAATCCGAACAACCCGACGGGGCGCCTCGTCGACCCCAGCGTGATCGATGCCGCGGCTTGCCGCTGCGAGCAGGTGGGCGCGCTGCTCGTCGTGGACGAGTGCTTCCTCGGATTTGCGCCCGACGCCCGCGAAAGGAGCGTGGCCGCACGTGCCGCGTGTTCGCGCCATGTGGCCGTGCTCTCCGCGTTCACCAAGCTCTACGGAATGGCGGGGTTGCGGTTGGGATATCTGATCAGCGGAAACGCCCAACTCATCGAGGGGATTCGCCGGGCGGGGCAGGCGTGGCCCGTTTCCTCGGTCGCCGAGGCCGCGGGCATCGCCGCCCTGGAAGACGTTGAATACGTCTCGCGCACGCGCGATGTATTGGCGGGCGAGCGAGCGTGGCTTTCCCACGAGCTCTCCTCACTCGGGCTTTCCGTCGTGCCATCGGATGCGAACTTTCTTTTAGTCCGCACTCCGGCGAAAGACATCCCCGAGCGCCTGTATAAACAGGGGGTTTTGGTCCGCACGTGCGACTCGTTTTCGGTACTGTCCCGTTTCTGGTGCCGCGTCGCGGTGCGCACGCGCAAGGAGAATGCCCGGCTTGCGATGGCGTTCGGCCGCGCGCTTCGGGCGGAAGGTGCATCGGGCGAAGGCGAACCCGACGAACGGGGCGGCGTTTCTTGTGGCGGCGCTATGGCGGGCGCGGATGGCCGAGGCTCGGCGAAGGAGGTCGATACCCGTGGGTAGGGCGAAGCCCATCATGATCCAGGGCACAATGTCGAACGCGGGTAAGAGCCTGCTTGCGGCGGGGCTGTGCCGTGTGCTTTCGCAGGACGGCCTGCGCGTGACTCCCTTCAAGAGCCAGAACATGGCGCTCAACAGCGGTGTCACGGCCGACGGGCTCGAGATGGGGCGCGCCCAGATCATGCAGGCTGAGGCGTGCGGCATCGCGCCCGACGTGCGCATGAACCCCATCCTTCTCAAGCCCGAAAGCGACCACCGAAGCCAGCTCATCGTGGCCGGCAAGGCCCAGGGAGCCTTCGCTGCGAGGGACTACTTCGCGCGAAAGAAGGCGCTCATGCCGCAGATTTTGGAGGCGTTCGATTCGCTCGCGGAGGAAAACGACGTCATCGTCATCGAGGGCGCCGGCAGCCCCGCCGAAATCAACCTTTCCGAAAACGACATCGTCAACATGGGGCTCGCGCGCGCCGTGTCCTCCCCCGTGCTGCTCGTGGGCGACATCGACCCAGGCGGGGTGTTTGCCCAGCTCTACGGTACGGTCGCGCTCTTTGCGCCCGAGGATCGCGCGCTTTTGCGGGGGCTTGTGGTGAACAAGTTCCGCGGCGATGTGGAAATCCTGCGCCCGGGTTTGGCCCCGCTCGAGAAGATGTGCGGGGTTCCCGTCGTGGGGGTCGTGCCGTATCTTACGCTCGACCTGGATGACGAGGACTCGCTCGCGCCGCGCCTATCTGCCCGCGAGGCGCGCGGCGTCATCGATGTCGCCGTCGTGCGCCTTCCGCATCTTTCGAACTTCACCGACTTCGACCCGCTTTCGCGCGTGCCAGGCATGGGCGTGCGCTACGTTTCCTCGACGACCGATCTGGGCCGACCCGACCTGGTGGTGCTCCCCGGCTCGAAGACCACGCTCGACGACGCGCGCTGGCTTGCGGCTAGCGGCATCGGAGCCTGTGTACGCGCGCTTTCGGGCGCGGGCACGCCGGTGCTCGGCATATGCGGAGGCTACCAGCTTTTGGGAGACGAGCTTTCCGACCCGCACGGCAGGGAAGGCGCTGGCACCGCGCGCGGGCTCGGGCTCATCCCTGCAAGTACGGTGTTCAAGGAGGAAAAGCGCCTCGCCCAGTCGGAGCTGCGCATCACGGGCGCCCAAGGCGCGTTCTCGGTGTGGAACGGCATGACGGCGCGCGGGTACGAGATTCACGACGGTGAAACGACCGTCTCCTGCGCCCCTGCAGGCAAGATTGGCGGCAAACCAGAAGGCGCGGCCTGCGGAAACGTGTTCGGAACCTATCTCCACGGCCTGTTCGACGAACCGGGGTTGGCGCTCGCCCTCGCGCGCTCGCTCGCGCGCAAGCGCGGCCTGCCCGAGAGCGTGGTGGGTGCTGCGGGCGCAGCGTCCGCAGCCGATCACCGTGCGCGCGAGTTCGACCGCCTGGCCGACGTCGTGCGCGGGGCGCTCGACATGGAGTATGTCTACCGCATTATCGAGGAGGGCGTATGATCCACGTGTATCATGGCGACGGCAAAGGCAAGACCACGGCGGCGATGGGCCTCGCCCTTCGCATGCTCGCTGCAGGCCGCCGCGTCGTCGTCGTGCAGTTCCTGAAAGACGGCGAAAGCGGGGAGGCGCGCCTGCTCGCCGAGCATTTCGGCGTGCCCGTGTTCGCGGGGAAGGTGTCGGACAAGTTTACCTGGTCAATGACGTCGGAAGAACTTGCCGCGACGTGCGAGCTGCACGATGGGAACCTCGCTTCCGCGCTCGCCGAGTTCGAGGGCGCTCAGGAGGGGCTGCTCGTGCTCGACGAGGCGCTCGACGCGCTTTCGAAGGGGCTTGTCGACGAGGCGCTCGTGGACCGCGCGCTCGATATGTCCGCGCGCGGCGTCGAAGTAGCGCTCACTGGGCGCGCGCCTTCCCGCAAGATCGTGGAGAAGGCCGACTACATAACCGAGATGCGGTGCGAGAAACACCCCTACTCTCAGGGGATATGTGCAAGGGAAGGAGTGGAGTACTAGATGGATTCCAAGGAGATGGCGCCCGGCGACATCGAGCGGCGCAGCTTCGAGATCATCACCGAAGAGCTCGGCGGCCGCACGTTCCCGCCGCTCGAAGAGCCCGTCGTGAAGCGCGTCATCCACACTACTGCCGACTTCTCGTACGCCGATTCCCTCGTGTTCACCCATGACGCTGCGCACTGTGCGCTCGACGCACTGCGCGCAGGGGCCACGGTGCTCACCGACACGAACATGGCGCTCGCAGGCATAAGCAAGCCCGCGCTCGCGAAGCTCGGCTGCAAGGCCGTGTGCTACATGGCCGACCCTGATGTCGCCGCGGCTGCGCGCGCCGCGGGCACGACTCGCGCCGTTGCGAGCATGGACAAAGCTTGCGGCATCGAGGGTCCGCTCATCGTGGCCGTCGGCAACGCTCCCACAGCACTTCTGCGCCTCGCCGAGCTCATGGACGCGGGGAAGATCGCGCCCGCGCTCGTCGTTGGGGTGCCGGTCGGGTTTGTGAACGTGGTCGAGGCGAAAGAGGAGCTACTCGCGCGACGCGTGCCGGCCATCGTCGCGAGGGGTCGCAAGGGCGGCTCGACCGTGGCGGCCGCCATTATGAACTCGCTGCTCTACCAGATCACGCGCACGGGTGGCGCGAAGTGACGGCCCCCGCATCCGTGCCAGCGCTGCGCATCTTCGCCGGCACCACCGAGGGCCGCCTTCTGTGCGAATGGGCGAGCGGGGCGGGCATCCCCGCCCGTGCCTACGCGGCAACCGAGTACGGAGGTGAGCTTTTGGGCGAGCTTCCGGGCATCGAGGTGCATGCGAGCAGGCTCGACGAGGCCGACATGGAGCGCGAGCTTTCCGGCGCGCGCATCGTCGTCGACGCCACGCACCCCTTCGCTACGCTCGCAAGCGGCAACATCCGGGCCGCTTCGCTCGCCGTGGGTGCACGATGCCTGCGCCTTGCGCGCCCGGCCGAGGCGCTGCCCAAAGGCGTCGTGTCGGTCGCGTCGATCGCCTGCGCGGCGCGCTTTCTCTCCGAGAACCCGGGTCGCGCGCTTCTCACGACGGGGAGCAAGGAGCTTGCTCCCTACACGCGCGTCGCCGATTTCGCGGAGCGCTTCTTCGTGCGTGTGCTCCCGCTGCCCGGTGCTATAACGAAGTGCATCGACGCGGGGTTTTCGCCGTCGCACGTCATCGGCATGCAGGGGCCCTTCACCCGCGAGCTCAACGAGGCGATGCTTCGGCAGGTGGGCGCCCAGTGGCTTGTGACCAAGGACTCGGGAACCGTAGGCGGCACGGCCGAGAAGCTCGCCGCCGCGCGCGACGTGGGAGCGCGCTGCATCGTGGTCACCCGTCCCGCCGAGGGAGGCGGGGCCCTTTCGCTTCGGGAAGTGGAAGACGCGCTCTTACGGGAGTTCGCGCGCTAGGCGCTCGCCGCGCCTAGCGCGCCCTCCCGCCCGCGAGGAGGATCGCCTCGAGCAAGCTCGACCCGTACAAGCCCGTCATCCGCCAATAGCTCGAGGACGACACCCGGAACTGGCGCAAACAGCCCTTCAATAAGTTGCGGTGAAATAGTGTCTGTTTTTGCTGCTAGATAGCATATTCAGTCCCTAATTTACCGCAACTTGTTGGTGGTGGCTTACTGGTAGCTGGTGGTGGCTTACTGGTAGCGTAGGCACTCCACCGGGTTGAGCTTTGCCGCGCGGCGAGCGGGGTAGAAGCCAAAGATTACGCCGATGCCGACGGAGACGCCGAAGGCCAGCAGCACCGTGGCGATTGAAAAGCTCGGTGTGATCTCCCCACTGGCACCGAGCTCGTTGAGAACCCCTGATCCTGCGGCAAACATCGCGAGGCCCCAGGCCAGCAGATAGCCAATCAGGACACCCAGCAGGCCACCGGTGACGCACAGCGCCGAGGACTCGGCCAAAAACTGCGCGGTGATATCGCGGCGACTGGCGCCCAAGGCACGGCGAATACCGATCTCGCGGATGCGCTCAGTCACGTTGGTAAGCATCATATTCATAATGCCGATTCCGCCGACAAGCAGTGAGATACTGGCGACAGCGCCCATGATGAGCGAGAAGGCGCCCATAAACGAGTTGAGTGCATCGATGGCGCTTTTCATGGAGGTCGCCGATACGCTGTCGTACTCATCATCCTCCGAGATGCCCTTCATCGCGCGCACCTTAGACTCGATGGTCTTGCAGAGCTCGTCCATGTCTGTGCCCTCGGCGGCAAGTGCCGTCACGCTGGGAAATGAAGGATTCTCGTCGCCAAACAGGCCGGAGATGGTTTCGCGTGGCATATACAGCGTGAGCGAGCCCATGGAGTCGCTGCCGCCATCAATCACGCCTACAATCTGCACCTCGCCGTTGGACACCTTGATGGTTTTCCCCAGTGCGTCCTGTTCGTTGCCGTAAAGCTGATCGGCGCCGCCGCGGCTGATGAGTGCCACGCGCGAGCCTGATTGAGACTCTGCCTGTGAATAGACACGTCCCGCAACGAGCTTGCTGGCGCCCACGGCATCGAGCATGTCGCTATCGACGCCGTGTGCCATGACGGTATAGCTTTTATCCCCGACCTTGTACTCGGAATAGGCGCTATCGACGATGCCGATCTGCTCAATCTGCGGCACCAGTTTGCGAAGCTTTTCCACATCCGAATCGGTGAGTTCTTGGGACGAATAGATCTCTATCATGCGGGCTGCATTGAGGCCCAGGCTGTTGACAAGGCTGTTTTGGATGCCGCCGATGAGCGAAGTCATGGCGATGACCGAGGCGATGCCAATGACGATGCCAAGGATGGTGAGCAGGCTGCGTCCCTTGTTGGCCTCGAGCGAGTGAAGGGCTTCTTGGACAAGATCGCGGGTGCTCATGCCTTCGCTCCTTTCGGCTGATTGGTGGTTGCAGAAATCGCGGGCAGGTTTTTGACGGCCCCGCGTAACGTATTCGGTGTATGCGCGACATATGCGCCGTCATGGATTCGCCCGTCACGGATGGTTACGGCTCGATCGGCCTCGGCGGCGATGCCGGGGTCATGCGTGATGAGTACGATGGTCTTGCCGCGTTTCTGGAGCTTGTGGAAGGTTTCCATGACGAGTGCCCCGGTTGTCGAGTCTAGATTTCCCGTTGGCTCGTCGGCCAAAATGATGGGCGGGTCGTTGACGAGGGCGCGCGCGATGGCGACGCGCTGCATCTGTCCGCCCGAGAGTTCCGATATGCGGTGGTCCCAATGGTCGACCGGCAGTGTGACGGCTTGTAGCGCGTGCACGGCGCGCATCTCGCGCTGGCTACGCGGCACATTGGTGTAGGATAGCGGCAGCATGACGTTTTCGATCACCGTCAGACGCGGCAGCAAGTTAAAACTCTGAAAGACAAAGCCGATGCTCAGCGCGCGCACCTCGGTGAGCTCATCATCGTCGAGCTCGGCGACGTTGAGCCCTTGCAGGAAGTAATCGCCCGCCGTCGGTTTGTCCAGGCAGCCCAGGATGTTCATGAGTGTCGACTTGCCCGAGCCCGAGGGGCCGGTGATGGCGACGAACTCACCGGGATCTACTGCCAGGCTTACGTTATGCAGGATGTGGGCGCAACCGGCCTCGCTCTCAAAGATGCGGTGCACGTTGCGGATGTCGATGACGGGACGCATTACTTGCCCTCGTCGGCAGGCATGTTGTCGCCACCGTCTGCCGTCATGCCTGTGCCGGTATCCGTCACGATGGTGTCGCCGTCGCGTAACTTGGTAACCGGGACGTCTGGGTTGATCTCGTTGCCCTGGTCGTCGCGCTTGACCTGCGTCTTACCGACTACAGCCTCGTTGTCGTTTTGCGTCACGACGGTCACCTTCACGCGGCGCGTCTTCTTGCCTTCCGAATCGGTGGCCAGATTGACGTAATAGTGCTCGCCATCTTCGGTCATCAGCGCCATGGTCGGCACCATAACCACGTCGTCGAGCTTCTCGGTCACTACCGAGACCTCGGCAGTCATACCCGGCTTAAGGCGACTGTCGGGTGCTTCGATGAGGATGTCGACGTTAAAGGTCACGCTGCCGCCGCCGGAGTTGGAGTCGGAGTTTGCCACCGAGGCGATGGCCGTGACCGTTCCCTGGCTCACGATATCGGGAAACGCTGGATAGGTCACGTTGGCGCTCTGGCCCACGGCGATCTTGGCGATATCCTTTTCGCCCACCTGCACGGTCACCTTCATCTTGGACAGGTCGGCAATCTGCATGCACTGCTTGCCGCCGCTTGTATCGCTTTCGCCCATGATCATGCCGCCTGTTACCGTGGCGCCCACCTTGGCGTTGAGCTCCACGATGCTACCCGAGCTCGGGGCCGTGACCGTACGGCTGGCGGCCTTGGCGTTCGCCTGGTCGAGGTTTGCCTGGGCCGATGCGAGGCTGCGCTGCGCGGCCGATACGGCGTTCGTGTCCGCTGATGCGGTGGAGACGCCAGCCGCTGCGGAAGCTCCATCGACGTCCGTCGTTGGGGTGGCCTGCGCGACAGCGGCGGCTTTCTGCGCGTTGGTGAGGTCTTCCTGGGCGGCTGCAACTGCACGCTGCGCCTCGGCAACGTTGCGATCGAGCTCGTCGTTTTTAATGGTCATAAGCACGTCGCCCTCGTTGACGGATTGGCCTGCCTGCACGTTGATCGAATCGACCGTACCGTCGACAGAAGGGGAGACCACTGAGGACGAAATGGGTTTGAGCTGGCCTTTCGCCTCGACCGTTGTGGTAAACGTGCCCTCGGTCACCATGTCGGTCACAGGCCCGCTAGCGCCCTGCGGCTGCGCATTGATAACCAGGGTTGCGACAATGGCAATGAGCGCGATGGCACCTACGACGCCGGCGGCAATACCGCGTCGAATCAGCTTTTTGCGTCGACGTTCGGCACGTTTTGCCTTGAGCTTGGCATACGCCTCTTCATCGGAAATTTCGGCCGTATCGTTCGTGCGTTCGCTCTGCTTGTCGGCATGTACGTTTTTAATCAGAGGAATCGTTTCGGTGGCACCTTCGGGCGTGTACTCGGCATCATCCGGGCCTGGGGTGATGGTGGGGACATTCGGCATAGCGTCTCCTTTATAGAAAGTTCCTCAATAAGTATATGCGCTCGTCGCGTAAGGCGGGCGCATATGGCGGATTCTTTCGGAACTGTTAGATTGGTCGCAGCGGCTCCACGTTGTAGGAATGCGCGCGTTGCACTACGAGTGGACAACCACGCACAGGCCGACTTTGATGCAGTCGTGAAGTGCCTTGGCGTCGGCCAGGCGCAGGTTGATGCAACCGTGGCTGCCGCACCACTTGTACGACTCGGCGTTATCGAAGCTCTTGTCGTTTTGCCAGGTGGCATCGTGGAAGCCGATCATGTTGCCCTCAAACGGCATCCAGTAGCTAACCGGGCTTTCGTATTTGGGCTTGCCGGTCTCGGGGTCCTTGGCACCGATGAGCTTGCTGGCGCCATTGTTGCTGTTGATCTGCCAAACGCCTTCGGGCGTGGCGTCCTCTCCCGGCTTGCCGGAGATAAAGTTGGCCTCCCACACGATATTGCCGCTCTCGTCGTAGTAGCGCGCGTGCTGCTCGGACAGATCGACATCGATGTATGCCTTCCAGTCGGGCTCTCCCTTTGCGGTAAAGGTGTCGGCCTTCTGGGAGTACTTGATCTCGATTTCGCCGGTCTGCTTGTTGTTAATGGCGTCTTCGACCTGCTTGGCGAGCGAGCTGCTGTCGATGGACCAACCAAAGTCGCCGCCTTCGACGGCGCACTGCTTGCCATCGGCGCGCGTCCACCAGCGAGTGGAGCCCACGGTATTAAAGCCGTTGGCAAGCTCGGCTGCCCAGCTGCTGATCTGCGACGTATCGAGCGTGGGGTTGGCCGGATCGGCAAAGCTGATCCACTGCAACACGGAGCTGCCATCAACCTTGCCGGCATCCTCGCCGTTGAGCTTGAGGGTCACGTTGACGCCCAAGAAGTTGTTGGCGGCATCGCATGCGGCCTGAATCTGATCATCGGTCAGCGTTCCATTGAGTGGCTCATAGGCAACGTTGCCGAGCTTGGAAAGATCTACGGTCTCGGCCAGCGAGGCAAGCTCGAGCTCGGCATACTTAATGACATGCTCGCGGTTGAGTTTTTCGTTGGAGCGCGCCTTCTCGACGGTAAACTTGCCGGCCTGCTCGTCATAGGAGCTATTGGCCTCGAACGCGCCCGAACGCCCCTCGTTAAACTCGTCGATGGCGGCGCCCAGATCCTTCTCAAACTGCTTTTGGTCAAAGGTGTCGGAGAGCATGGACAGGTCGACGTCTTGATCAAGATCGACTTCGTTGGAGCTAGCGGTTGTTTTGGTCTTGCCGCTTAAGGATTCTACAAGGCGAACCGGCCATACAATGGCTTCGTTGCGGCTGATAATCTCTTTTGCGGCAGCTTCGCCGTCGACAATGGGCTCATCGGACTCGGGCTGATAGGTCCAGCTAAAGTCATCGCCTGTCACGGTGAGCTTATAGTGCTTCCAAGCCGAGTTGACCTTGGTGGCGGCAGACGAAGCGTTGGAGAACGAGACATCGACGCCGGGGATAGTGGTGTTGGGGTAGGCTACCTGCGAAAACGCTACAACGCCTACGATATAGACAATGACGATAAGACCCAGAACGACAAAGAGCGTCGTCTTTTTGCCCGACTTATTGTTCTCGGCGGGTTTGCGTGCGGGGCCGCGATCGCCTCGAGCGTGCGTGGGGGGCTGCTTGGGCGCATTGCCATTTGCCTGGCGCTGCTGATGCTGCTTGTTCGGACGTTGGGAAACGTTTGCCGCACCTCGCTGCTGACCGCGGCTCGGCGCGATAGGACGCGGCGACTGAACGCCGCCGGTGTGCCTGCTCGGCTGCTGCGGATCGGGAATCAGTTGAGTTCGATCGTTTTGCGACATCGTATGCATATCCTTCGGATTTCGCCTTGCGGCTCATCGTGTTTTTACTGGGCTTGCATTATAGCGATTACCCAGTTGTTTGTGGTATGGAAACGGTGGCATTCAAAAGAGGTGGGACATTTGTCCCACCTTCGAGTCTTTCTTTGTCGCTATCCGCACACACCGCATTTTGCACAGGCCGAAAGTGCGGCCGGAGCCTGCGCGATGCCACCCTTTGCCGTCTCGCGCAGCGTGGCCGGCAACGCGTGGCCCACGGAGAGCATGACGTGCGCCATCTGGTCAAACGGCACCAGGCTCTTGATACCGGCAAGTGCAAGCTGCGCCGAGCTAAATGCCGCGGCCACGCCGATGGCATTGCGGTTTTGGCACGGCACCTCCACGAGGCCGCCCACCGGGTCGCAGACCAGGCCCAGCAGGTTGCTCAGGGCGATGGAGCTGGCGTCGAGTGCCTGCTCAGGCGTGCCTCCGAGCATCTGCACCAGCGCGGCGGCGGCCATGGCGGCCGCGCTTCCCACCTCGGCTTGGCATCCGCCCTCGGCGCCGGCGACACAGGCGCTCGTGGTGAGGTTGAGGCCGATGGCGGCGGCGCAGTAGAGGGCGTCCATGACTTGCTCATCGTCCAGTTGCAGATGGTCGGCGAGCGCCAGCACGCAGCCGGGCACGACGCCTGCGGAGCCGGCCGTGGGGGCGGCGACGATCACTCCCATTGTGGCGGAGCGCTCGAGCACGGCCATGGCGCGGGCCACGGCGTCGGTCTGGACGGCGCCCATTAGGCTTATGCTCAGATCGTTTCGGCTGGTGGCATCGACAAGCTTTGCCTCGCCGCCGATGAGGCCGCCGAGCGAGCGCTGTGGATTGGAAATGGGGGCTGTGGTCTCTTCGCGCATGACGTCGAGTACGCGGCGCATGGCGGCGATAGCGTGTGCCTCGCCGGTCAGACGTGCCTCGCGCACGGCCATGACGGCGCCGATGTTGAGCCCCAGTTCCTCGCACGCATCGAGCAGCTGCTCGCCGTCGTCGAAGATTTCCTTTGCCGAGACGCCGGGGGAGAGCGACGAGGCAGAACCGGGGAGCTCGATAAAGGTCGCGTAATCGACATTGTCGAGCTTGCGGAGCATGGGGACGACGGTGTCGTCGGGGGCGCCGTCGGTCTCAAAGACGGAGTAGGCCTGGCCGCCCACTTCGGTGCGGTAGGTGCGGCAGAAGGCGATGTTCACATGGGCGTAGGCGAGCAGGTTGGTGAGCGCTGCGAGCACGCCGGGGACGTCCTGGTGCGCCACGAAGAGCGTGGAATACATGCCCGAGATGTCGACGCCGACGCCGTTAATGCGGCTGATGCGCATCTTGCCGCCGCCCAAGCTCTCGCCGCGGACCTGCGCCGTGGCGCCCGTGGCGTCGACCATATCGATGTCGACGGTGTTGGGGTGGATGGAGGCGTCGTCGCCCTTGATGTCAAAGTGATATTCGAGGCCCTGCTCGCTTGCGAGGTCGAAGGCCTGCTTGATGTTCTCGTTGTCGGTGTCGAGGCCCAGGATGCCCGCGACGAGCGCACGATCGGTGCCGTGGCCGCGGTAGGTGTGGGCGAAGGAGTTCCACAGGCCAAAGGTGACTTTGGTGATGCGGCCTTCCAGCAGGCTGGCGGCAACTTGGGCGCAGCGCAGGGCGCCGGCGGTGTGCGATGAGCTGGGGCCGACCATGACGGGGCCCAAGATCTCGAATGCCGAGGTCGTAGCTAATGTTTGCGGCTTGCCTGCCATATGCGCTCCTGTTCTATCCCGCCGTTCCGAGGGCTTTGGTATTTGGTCGCCTGCTCTACAGTCCTGGCTCGCACGGAGGCCACATTAAGTGGCCTCCGGCTCGTGCGGAACTCGCGATCGACCAAATACCAAAGCCCTCGGAACTTAGGATACATGGTTGGAGTGGCTGGATGTCAAAATTCATCAGCTGGGGACGTGCTGTTCATTGCGCATCGAAATATTCACACCACCGTGTAAATAAAAAGAAGTACCGGTTGGGGCCGGTACTTCTTTTGGTTCTAATGCTTTGCTGTCTGGGCTCTGCGAACCTATTTACAGGCCGCAGGCTGCTTTGAGTTCGTTGACTCGGTCGGTCTTTTCCCAGGTGAAGTCGGCGTCTTCGCGGCCGAAGTGACCGTAGGCTGCCGTCTTTTCGTAGATGGGGCGACGCAGGTCCAGGTCGCGGATGATCGCGCCCGGGCGCAGGTCGAAGGTCTTCTCGACGGCCTCGACGATCTTGTCCTCGGCAACATGCGCGGTACCGAAGGTGTCGACCATGATTGAGAGGGGCTTGGAAACGCCGATGGCGTAGGCAAGCTCGACTTCGCATCGGTCGGCCAGACCGGCGGCGACCACGTTCTTGGCGACCCAGCGCGCGGCATACGCGGCGGAGCGGTCAACCTTGGTGCAGTCCTTGCCGCTAAAGGCGCCGCCGCCGTGACGGCCGTAGCCGCCATAGGTGTCGACGATGATCTTGCGGCCGGTCAGGCCCGTGTCGCCCATGGGGCCGCCTACGACAAAGCGACCGGTGGGGTTCACATAGATGTCCGCGTTGTCCCACGGCATGTTCTCAGCAGCCATAACCGGGGTGATAACGTGCTCGATCAGATCGGCCTTGATCTTGCCCATGTCCTCGATTTCGGCGGCATGCTGCGTGGAGATGACGATGGTCGTGACCTCCACGGGCTTGCCTTCCTCGTAGCGCACGGTGACCTGGGTTTTGCCGTCGGGGCGCAGGTAGGCGAGGGTGCCGTCGTGGCGCACGGCTGCCAGGCGCTCGGCCAGGCGGCTCGCCAGGTAGTGCGGCATGGGCATGAGGGTCTTGGTTTCGTTGGAGGCATAACCGAACATCATGCCCTGGTCGCCGGCGCCGATCAAGTCGATCGGGTCGCTGGTAGCGCCGGTCTGCGTCTCAAACGACTCGTCGACGCCCTGGGCGATGTCGGGTGACTGCTCGTGAATAAGGCTCATGACGCCGCAGGTATCGCAGTCAAAACCGAACTTGGCACGGTTGTAGCCGATGCGGCGGATGACGCCGCGGGCGATTTCCTGCACGTCGACGTAGGCCTGGGTACGGATCTCGCCGGCAACGATGACGGTGCCGGTGGTCACGAGGGTCTCGCAGGCGCAGCGGACGTTCTCCACGTTGGCGGGCACGCCGTTGGGCGCAATATAGCCCTGCTCCTGGAGCTCTATTTCTTTGGCGAGGATTGCGTCGAGTACGGCGTCGCTGATCTGGTCAGCGATCTTATCGGGATGACCCTCGGTCACCGATTCCGACGTAAACACAAACGATCCGTGTTGGGGCGGGATGGAACGAAGCTCTTCTGACATGATTGTCCTTTCAAAAACGTGTCCCGGCGACCGTTACCATTCCGCCGGGCTCTGTATGCAAGGGCACATCATAGCGCGTAAATCAAACATTCACACCCTTTCCGCACCTACTCATTGGGGACAGACTTAAATGATCAGCCTTACCTAAGTGCCGGCAGGTTGCCCAAAGAATGGTCATTTAAGTCTGTCCCCAATGAGTGGGTCGGTGCCCTTTGTGCGGAGGTCGCATTGTTGCTTTATACTAGTGCGGTTAGACATCCATCCTGCAATCGAGGAGATTTCCATGGCATCAGACGTTCGCGTCCGCTTTGCACCCTCACCGACGGGCAAGCTGCACATCGGTGGCGCCCGCACCGCTATCTATAACTGGGCTTTTGCCCGCGCAAACGGTGGCACGTTCATCCTGCGCATCGACGACACCGACCCCACCCGTTCCACCGACGAGAACACGCAGATCATCCTGCGCGCCATGCGTTGGCTTGGCCTGGACTGGGACGAGGGTCCCGAGGTGGGCGGCGACTACGGCCCCTATGCCCAGACCGAGCGCCTGGACCTGTACAAGCAGGCCGCCCAGAAGCTTTGGGACGAGGGCAAGGCCTATCCCTGCTTCTGCACCAAGGAGCAGCTCGACGCCGACCGTAAGGCCGCGCAGGAGCGCAAGGACCCCTTCCAGGGCTATCAGCGTCGCTGCCGCGATCTTGATCCCGAGGAGGCCCGTCGCCGCATCGAGGCCGGCGAGCCCTACGTCTTGCGCATCAAGGTGCCCGAGGACCGCGGCGACGTCGTCATCCACGACGCCGTCCACGGCGAGGTGACCTTCGATGCCAAGGAGCTCGACGACTTTGTCATCTTCCGCTCCGACGGCACGCCCACGTATAACTTCGCGACCGTCGTCGACGATGCCATGATGAAGATCACCCATGTCATCCGCGGCGATGACCACCTGTCCAACACCCCGCGCCAGGTCATGGTCTACGAGGCCCTCGGCGCGCCCGTGCCTACGTTTGCCCACATCTCCATGATCCTGGGCGCCGACGGCAAGAAGCTCTCCAAGCGCCACGGCGCCACCTCGGTGGAGGAGTACCGCGACGCCGGCTACCTGTCCGATGCCTTCGTCAACTATCTGGCGCTGCTCGGCTGGTCGCTCGACGGCGAGACCACGATCATCCCGCGCGATGTCCTGGCCAGAAAGTTCTCGCTCGATCGCATCTCCAAGAACCCGGCGACCTTCGACCCCAAGAAGCTTGATTGGGTCAACGCCGAGTACATCAACGGCATGTCCGACGCTCAGTTTGCCGACGAGATTATGGTCCCCGAGCTGCACGAGGCAGGTCTCATCGAGGGCAACGTCGAGTACGACGAGGACTGGATCGACGCACTTGCCGCCATCGTCAAGCCGCGCACCAAGATGCCGGCCGACGCCGTGACCGTCGCCGCTCCCATCTTTGCTACGGCCGAGACGCTCGAGTATGACGAGAAATCCGTCAACAAGGGCCTGGCCAAGGAAGGCATGGGTGCCATTCTGGACGCCGCCAAGGCCGCTCTCGAGGGTGTGGACGAGTGGACGGCTGACAACATCGACGCCGCGCTTGAGCCGCTGCCCGAGCAAATGGACCTCAAGAAGCGCGTGGTGTTCCAGGCCGTGCGCGTCGCCGTTTGCGGCAACATGGTGAGCCCTCCGTTGGGCGAGACCATGGCGCTCGTCGGCCGCGACGACTGCCTGGCGCGTATCGACCGCGCCCGCACGATGGCGCTGTAATCGCTGCGCAAACGTATGTACCCGAGCCCCGTTCACCCCGAGCGGGGCTCTTATTTCTGTAGACGTATGGGATAGGAGGTGCTGGGGCCATGGCTCAACAACTGTCGCTGTTTGGTACGCCCGAACCGGAGGAGGCTCCGGCGAAGCTCGCACCTGCCGCCGCCTCGGCTCAGCCTAAGCCTGCACCTGAGCCCATCGCTGCCTACGCGAGCGTGGTCCTCGACATCCCGACGCGTGCGCTGTCCGAGCCATTCGCCTATAGCATTCCTCAACCCCTTGCCAACGAGGCGCAGATCGGATCCACGGTCCTGGTCCACTTTGGTAACCGTGCCGCCGCGGGCTATGTCGTCGACATTGCTCCTGAGCTGGGCGATCTGCAGGGCAACAACGCCCTCGACCCTGCGCGCATCAAGCTCATCGAGGCCATCCTCAGCAAACCGCTCTTTACCGCCGAGGCCGCCGGCATTGCGCGCTGGATGAGCCGCGAGTACGTCGCGACGCTTTCCGAGTGCCTGCGCCTATTCTTGCCCCCGGGTGGAAGCCCGCGCGTGGTCAAGGGCGATGACGGCGTGTGGACCGTTGAGCGCCCCGCCGTCAAACCCATCCAAAACCGCTGGGTCATGCTCACGCCCGAGGGCTTCGACTATACGCCGCCCAAGACTGCCGTTCGCCAACGCCAGCTCATCGAGGCGCTCCAGTGCGGCCCGGTCACGACGCGTGACCTCAACTTGCTCTACAACAGCATGTCGGCAACCATCAAGGCGCTCGAAAAACGCGGCGTCGTGGTGGTGGAGGAGCGCCGTGCGTGGCGTGGCTGCAGCGAGCAAACTACGCTGTCCTCCGCGAGCGGCAAAGCGCCGGTCGCACTTACCAACGGCCAGCAGCAGGCGCTCGCGCAGATTGAGCGTGCCCGTCTGGACGCTCATGGCGATGTGGTGCTGGTCGATGGCGTTACCGGATCTGGTAAAACCGAGGTTTATCTCTCTGCCATCGAGCGCGTGCTCGCGGCCGGCCGTTCGGCCTACGTGCTCGTGCCCGAGATCTCGCTGACGGCCCAGACCGTCGGCCGCTTCCGCTCGCGCTTTGGCGAGACGGTCGCTGTGTTCCATTCGCGCCTTTCGGCCGGCGAGCGCCTGGACCAGTGGGATATGGTCGCCAGCGGAGCCGCGCGCGTGGTCGTGGGCGCCCGCTCGGCGCTCTTTTGCCCGCTCAGCGACTTGGGCCTCATCATTATCGACGAGGAGCACGAGACCAGCTACAAGCAGGGTTCCAGTCCACGCTACCATGCGCGCGAGGTGGCGGCCGAGATGGCGCGGCGCTACCGCTGCCCGCTCGTGTTGGGCTCCGCCACGCCTTCTGCTGAGGCTCTCGACCGCTGCCGCCGTGGCACGTATAACGGTGCCACCTGGACGCGCGTCGAGATGCCCGAGCGCCCGGGACACGCCGTGCTGCCTACGGTGCGTATTGCCGACCTGCGTCGTGAGTTCTCGCACGGCAGCCGCTCTATGTTCTCAAAGCCGCTGATGGAAGGCTTGGAACGCGTGGTCGAGCGCCGTGAAAAAGCCGTGCTGCTGCACAACCGCCGTGGTTTTGCGCCGTTTTTGATGTGCCGCGAATGCGGCTGCGTCCCCACCTGCAACCACTGCTCCACCGCGCTTACGTATCACGAGCGCTCGCACACGCTGCAATGCCATACCTGCGGGTCGTCCTGGCGCGTGCAGCCGTATCCCGCGCCCACGAGCCGTTGCCCCAAATGTGGTAGTCGCTACCTGGCAAAAATGGGTTTGGGCACTCAGCAGATCGAGGACGCACTGCACCAGATGCTGCCCGAGGATGTCGCCATTATTCGCATGGATGCCGATTCCACGCGCGGCAAGGATGCGCACAAAAAACTGCTCGAGCAGTTCGATGCGGCCGATTGCGCCGTGTTGCTGGGCACCCAAATGATCGCAAAGGGTCTCGATTTTCCCGAGGTCACGCTCGTGGGCGTGGTCAATGCCGACTTCGCCCTCAAGCTGCCCGATTTTCGCTCAGGGGAGCGCGCCTACGATTTACTGGAGCAGGTCGCCGGCCGTGCCGGTCGCGGTGATCGCCCCGGCGAGGTGATCATCCAGACCTACCTGCCCGAGGATCCGGTCATTCGCGCCGTCGCTGAGCACGACCGTTCGATCTTTACCGACTACGACCTGGACCAGCGCCGCGACGCCCTGTATCCGCCGTTTGTTCGACTGGTCAACATTTTGGTGTGGTCGGCGAATGCAGATGACGCACGAGATTATATTGGGCGCATCGCGAAGTTCCTCAAGCGCCGCTGGCATGCCGCCGCGCCCGACTTTTTGCGGGCGGGGAGTGCCGTGCCGCAGGTG
This sequence comes from Collinsella sp. AF36-3AT, assembly GCF_003475205.1. Classification (NCBI taxonomy): domain Bacteria; kingdom Bacillati; phylum Actinomycetota; class Coriobacteriia; order Coriobacteriales; family Coriobacteriaceae; genus Collinsella; species Collinsella sp. AF36-3AT. The sequence goes on from NZ_QROZ01000010.1 coordinate 43,817, forward strand.
CTGGGCCCGGCTTCGTGTGTAATCGAGAGAGCCAAGGACCGTTATCGCTTCCATCTGCTTGTGAAGTCGCCCGTGGGGTACCATGTCTCTGATGATATCGACGCCTGCCTCAAAGAGGTGGGCTCTGTGCGCGGCGTGAGCGTAAGCGTTGACGTCGACGCCTATGATTTGATGTAACAACTCGAAAGGATGGCCATGGAAGCCAACGGAATCGTACTGTCGCCCGACCCTCGTCTGCGCCAGGAGTGCGCCGTCATCGAGGAAATCACCCCGGCGATCGAGGCGCTTGCCGAGAAGATGAAAAAGATGATGTTCGAGAACAGCGGTTGCGGCCTAGCTGCTCCGCAGATCGGCGAGCTCATTCAGCTCGTCACCATCGACTGCGACTACAGCGACAAGAACGACTACGATCCGTACGTTCTCATCAACCCCGTGATTGTGGAGCAGAGCGACCATATGGTGCCGTTTAGCGAGGGCTGCCTGTCCATCCCTGGCATTAGCTGCGAGATCGAGCGTCCCGACCATGTCGTCGTCGAGGCGTACGACTTGGACGCCAACCTGATTCGCTATGAGGCTTCGGGCGATCTGTTCTGCGTGTGCCTGCAGCACGAGATCGATCACCTGCACGGCAATACCATGTTCGAGCGACTCAAGCCGATGCAGAGGATCAAGGCAGTCAAGGAGTACCAGGACGCCCTGGCCCGCGGCGCTCGACCGGGCGAGACGGAGTAGGTCCCACCGTCCCCGGTGCTGAGCGCCCACATATCATCCCGTGCTCAAACATTCTCGCTTTGCTGCGAAACTGCGCGCGGGACGATATGTGGGCGCTCAGCACCGGGGACTGCGTTGTTCTTGGCTCGGTTCGCCCGGGTGCCGTTGTGCCAGGGAGGGGCGTCTTCGCTGATAATTGCTTTGTTGGAAGAGCTGCTTTTATTGCGGCTCTTTCTTTAGTTTTGGGTATATTTGTTCTTGTTGAAATGTTATTACGGATGGGCTGGGTACTTGGCTTTCCGCTGTTATTTGTAGCCGTCTCGGCTTTGGTTGAGGGGAGATATTCTTTATGCGTATTGTGTTTATGGGCACGCCTGATTTTGCTGTGCCTTCTTTGACTTCGCTTGTTGAGGCTGGGAATGAGATTGCGCTTGTTGTTACTCGTCCTGATGCTGTTCGCGGGCGTGGTAAAAAGTTGGAGCCGTCTCCTATTAAGGCCAAGGCGCTTGAGCTTGGGTTGCCGGTTATTGAGGCTAATCGTATGACGGCCGAGGTTGTTGAGGCGCTCCAAGCTGCGCAAGCCGATATTTTCTGTGTGGCTGCCTATGGTTGCATTTTGCCGGATGAGGTGCTGCATATGGCGCCGCTTGGTATTGTGAATGTTCATGCGTCCTTGCTGCCTCGCTGGCGTGGGGCAGCTCCTATTCAGCGTGCGATTCTCGCTGGTGATGAGGTTGCTGGCGTTTCTATTATGCGCATCGGGCATGGCGTTGATACCGGCGCTTATTGTGCCCAGGCGTCTACGTCGGTTGCCGGTAAGCATGCTGAGGCGCTGACCATGGAGCTTGGTGAGCTTGGCGGTAAACTGCTTGCCGATACGCTTCCTTCTCTTGCCGATGGCACCGCCGTGTGGACTGAACAGGATGAGTCGCTCGTCACTCATGCTGCTAAGATTTCTAAGCAGGAGATGCGCCTGGATCCGCAGATGGCGGCGCTCGATTGCGTGCGTCATGTGCTGGCCTCGTCCGATACCGCGCCTGCTCGTTGCGTGATTGCTGGCAAGACCGTGCGCGTGCTCGATGCTGCGCCAGCTGATGTGTCGCTTGGCGAGGGTCAGGTTCTCGTTAAGGCCAAGCGTGTTTACCTGGGTCTTTCCGATGGCACGGTTGAGTTGCTCGAGGTTAAGCCCGACGGTAAGCGCGCCATGGCTGCTTCTGCTTGGGCTACCGGCCTGCAGGGTGCCGATCTTATCTGGGGTGTTTTGTCATGAGCAAGTTGTCTCCCGCGCGCAAGCTTGCGCTCGATGTGCTAATGGAGGCTGATCGCCGCGGTATGTATGCGCGTGACGTGCTGTCCTCTCGCGCATCGGCCAAGGCTATTGACCAGCGCGATTCCGCTTTTGCCGCCCGCTTGGCACTGGGTGTTGCCGCCACGCAGGGCATTTTGGATGAGTTGCTCGATCAGTTTCTCGATAAGCCTAAAAAGGTTGCGCCGCGTGTTCGCATGGCGCTTCGTATCTCGGCCTTCGAGATGCTCTATCTGCATACGCCGGGCCGCATTGCCGTAAGTCAGGGTGTTGAGCTGGTTCGCAGCGGAGCTAAGTCTGCCGCCGGTTTGGCCAATGCCGTGCTGCATAAGGTCGCGGACAACGTTGAGGACTTTGCTACTGCGTCCGATGTGGATGAGTCTGAGCGACGCTTGGTTCGTCTGTCGCGCCTGATGGGTCTGCCGCGTTGGCTTTGCGCTCGTATTATGGCCTCGTTCGATACACCCGAGGGCGCGCTGAACTTTGCCGGTAATCTTGCGCCTGCGCCGCTGGCCCTTCATGAGAACGCCTTTGCGTCTAAGCCCGATCCGTATATCTCGCAGCTCGTCGCGCCCGTCTTCCCGGGCTGCCACGCCCCGGTTGATGCCCAGGTTACCGTTGCTTCGGGTGTGTTTGAGCGTGCTGCTGCCGTGGCCTCGGATCTTAACGCCCAGCTCATCGCCACAGCTGCCACGCGCCCTGGAAGCTGCCTTGAGATTGGTGCCGGTCGTGGCACCAAGACCTATGTGATGATGTGCCAGGCCAAGCGTGCGGGATATGAGCGTCAGCATACGGCGCTCGATCTTCATGATCGCAAGTGCGATCTGAATCTCGCTCGCCTTCATAAGGCCGGTATTCAGGGCGTTCGTACGGTTGCGGGTGATGCCTGCGAGCTTGATGAAGTACTGACATCGTTTGATGCCATGCTTGGCAAGCCGGTTAAGTTCGACACGGTATTTATCGATGCGCCGTGCTCGGGCACCGGCACCATGCGCCGCCATCCTGAGATCCCGTGGCGTCTGACCGAAAAGGATGTGACGGTTGAGCTGCCCAAACTGCAGCTGACGATGCTCAAGGAAGCCGCCGCGCGCGTGGCCGCCGGCGGCGAGCTCATCTATGCGACGTGCTCGGTCTTCGACGAGGAGAACACGCAGGTCGTAGACGCGTACCTTGCTTCTCCCGAGGGTGCCGGCTTTAGCGTGGCACCGCTTTCCGAGGCACAGATTCTGCAACTCCCCGAGTTCGATCAGGCCAAAAAACTCGTATCCGTACGCCAGAACGATCGAGGCCTCTTCCAAAGCGTACCGGTAAACGCCGACTCCTGCGACGGCCACTTCTGCGCCCGCCTGGTCCGCAAGTAACGACTAAGTTGCGGTGAAATAGGGATTGAATATCGGCTTCTACCCGCCAAACAGTCCTTATTTCACCGCAACTCATAAGGAAACCTGGGCAGCTAAAGACGCGGCCCCGCGATGGGTGTTGATCGCGGGGCCGCGTTGTTTCTAGTGGCTATGCGGGCAGTTGGCGCAGCAGCCGCTGGTGGCGCTGGTGCTGGCGCCGCCGCTTCGCTGGTCGGTGTTGTAGAAACCGCTACCCTCAAATTTAATGCCGCTGGCCGAGAACGTCTTGGCCGCCGGGGCACCGCAGCTGGGGCACACGACCTCGGGAGTCTCAGACATGGGATGCTCAACCTCAAACACGTTGCCGCAGCTCGAGCACTTATAATCGTAGCGCGCCATAATACTTCCTTTTCAGCACAAAGCGGGCAGATTACTCTGCCCGCAAAAATTCAAACGTCTGTAACTGTACCCTATATCGGGGGTTTTATCACGCTTCGCCCCAGAATCTATTGTTGTTGCGCAGGAGCTGTGCGGTTTTGTTCTCGGCGGCTGCAATGTCCGCCTCGTCAGCCTGCCAGGTCCAGTTGCCCGTGGCCACGCCCGGAACGTTCATGCGCGCGTCGTCGCCTAGCCCCAAGACATCTTGCAGCGGCATCATCACCAGGGGAGCGTCGCTTGCCAGCGCGTCGTTCATCAGCTTGGACGCCACCTCAACACCGCTCGGCACGTCGCCACCCGCAAAGGAACGCGTGCACCACCCGGCCAGCGTCGACGTATCGTGCGTCGAGGTGTACAGAATCTTGCCGGGCGTGGGATGCACACCGCAACGAACGTCGTAGTCGCTAAACTCCAGCACGTCCATGCCGGGGAAGCCGCAGGTCGAAGCCATGGCACGAACGCCAGGCGTCAGATAGCCCAAGTCCTCAGCGATAAAGTTGAGCGGACCCAGCTCGTCGTAGGCGGTCTGGAACAGGTCTTTGCCCGGTCCCGCCAGCCAACGACCGTCGGCGCAGGCCTTGCCCGCAGGAATGCTAAAGTAGCTGTGGAATCCCAGGAAGTGATCCAGACGCACGCGGTCGTAGAGCGAGAACGCGCGACGCAGGCGATCCATCCACCAGCCATAGCCATTCTGCTTCATGTGGTCCCAGCGGAACGTCGGGTTGCCCCACACCTGGCCCTCGGGCGCAAAGTTATCGGGCGGCGCACCGGAGATCTCGATTGCCTTGCCGGTATCGGATAGCCAGAAATTCTCGGGTTCGCTCCACGCATCTGCCGAATCGTCGGACACGTACATAGGGATATCGCCGATGACCTCGATGCCCTTCTTGTGCGCATAGTTCATAAGCTCGCACCAAGCCAGGTCAAAGCGATACTGCATGTACGCCTGAAGCTCGGCCTCGTCGTGGAAGCGCTTGTCGTCAATCAGATGCTCGTTGTAGCGCGCAACATCTGCCGGCCAATCGTGGCGCGATTCGCCCTCAAAGTACTTTTTAACGGCCATGTAGACGCAGTATTTCTCGAGCCAATCGGCATTGCGATGTTTAAACGCCGTGTACAGCGGGTCGGCATCCTCGCCGCCGCGGGTCTTCCAGGTGGCAAAGTCCGCAGCTAGCTCCTCGTGGCTCTCGGGCAGCAGGTCGATATTGCCTGCAAAGGCCGAAGGACCGGCATAGGGGGAGCGGAAGAAGTCCGTGGGATTGACGGGCAGAACTTGCCAGTAGCGCATGCCCATGGCGGCCAGGTGGTCAATAAAGCGACGCGTGGGCGCACCGATTGTGCCAGGCTTGCCGTCGTCGGTGGGCACCGAGGTGATGTGGCACACGACGCCCGCGCCGTGATCGAGCGGCTCCTGCAGACGCTGCTCGGCATGGTGATAGATGATCGACGAGCCCAGCGGATACAGATCGAGCGTGACCGTACCGTTGTGGATCTCGCACTCGCGGCCGCTGATCACGTCACTCGCGCATTCGCCGAGCGCCGGAATCGTCACGCAGTGCGAATTGCGCAGACTACGGTTGATGATAACCGTCGCGGACTCGCCATCCTTGCCCGTGCGGTTGTATGCCAGCACCTCGTCGTTGAGTGCGAAGGCCTTGATCTCGCCGTCGATCATAAACGGTAGTGCGCGGCGTACGGCGGAGGCGTTTTTGACAATAGCCAGCGTGTCGAAGTCGTGCAGTTGGTCCTTGGTCGGCAGGGTGCGGCGATTGCCCGGATCGGTGAGACCCTCCAACCCGTACTCGTCACCGTAATAGATTGAGGGAACGCCCGGGAACGTCATTTGCATGAGCGTCGCGAGCCAAAAACGGCTCTTGGCCAGGCCCATTGCGTTCTCGTCCAGACGCCATTTGCTGCGCTCGCACTCGGGCAGCTGCGATTCATCAGGGCCGCCGCCGAGCACCGAGATGATGCGCGGACGGTCGTGGCTCGACAGCAGGTTGAGCGCGCAAGACAGGGCCTCACGCGGATAGTTCTCGCGTAGGGTCTCGATATCCTCGGCAGCTTGGTAGGCGTTTTTGTAGCCCATCAAAAAGCCGATGACCATGTCGCGGAAGGGGTAATCCATGGCGGAGTCGAGTTCCGATCCCTGCAGGTAGCGACGCAGATGGCCATAGCTGATCTTGTTGGAGGCGTCCTCCCAGACTTCGCCGAGCAGCAGTGCGTCGGGTTTTTCCTCGAGCACGGCGGTCTTGATATCGGCTAGGAAGTCATCGGAAAGCTCGTCGGCCACGTCCAAGCGCCAGCCATGGGCACCGGCGCGCAGCCACTTACGGATAACGCCGTCCTTGCCTAGAAGCTTTTCGCGCACCAGCTCGGAATTCTCGTTGATGGCGGGCATGTTGCCCACGCCCCACCAGCAGTCATACGTACCGTCCTCATGGAAGGTAAACGCATCGCGCCACGGCGAGTCCTCGCTCTGCCACGCACCGACGCCGGGATAGTTTCCGTAGCGGTTAAAGTAGATCGAGTCGTCACCCGTGTGGTTAAAGACGCCGTCCAGGATAATAGAAATGCCGAGCTTCTCGGCCGCTTCACACAACTCGGTAAAGTCCTGCTCGGTGCCCAGGATTGGGTCGATCTTGGTGTAGTCAGCCGTGTCGTAGCGGTGGTTGCTCGCGGCCTCAAAGATGGGGTTGAGGTAGATGGCCGTAAAGCCCAGCTCCGCGATGCGGGGCAGGTCATTTTGGATGCCCTTGAGCGAGCCGCCGTAGAAGTCCCAGGTCTTGATGGAGCCGTCCTCGGCGCGCTCGTATACGGGCGACTCGTTCCAGTCCTCGATCATGCGGCGCTGGATTCCGTTGCGCGGTTTTTCGACTTCGGCCAGCGTGCGCTCGCGCCAGTTTTCGTCGCGGGCATAGCGGTCGGGGAAGATCTGGTACACCATGCCACGCTCGTACCACTCGGGACGCACTTCGCGGTGCTTATAGACGGTAATCTGGAAGGACGGCACCTCGGCGTAGTCGTAAGTTACGCCCTCGCCACCGGTGCGACCCTGCGGTGCGCCCAAGCGGACCTCGGGCTGGCCCTCGATATTGCAGATAAAGCTGTACCAGATAAGACAGGACTCGGTACACTCAAGCTCTACGGTATAAATGCCGTCGCCCTCGTGCGTCATGGGATACCGAGACTCACCGATCTCATCGACCCAGGTGCGCAGCGTAAGCGTTGCCTGGTTGGGGTCGGCATCCTCCAGAATCACGGAGAGCGAAAGGGTAGTTCCAGTGGTCACAGCGCCAAACGGAGTGCGAAACTGCGGAAGACGGCTGTTGTGTATCAATCTCATAATACGGTCCAGTTCAATAGAATCACGGCCTGCGGGCCATGGCTTTACGCACAAGTTGTAAGTATATCTGTTGTACACAGGCTGTATAAACAACATCCGTTTACCATCGGCGAACGGTTGTCCTAGAAAATCGTTTTACCACTACCTACAGAGAAGGGGCACCCAGTTGGAGCGCCCCTTGCTTAGGGTTTGATGAGGTTTTGAATCGTCTGCGTACTAGCGGCGCTTGCGGGTGGCCGTTGCCTTGCGGACGGAGGTCTTCTTGGTCGGAGCCTTTTCCTCGGTCGCGGCGGCGGGGGAGACCGGGGCCTTCTTGGCGGGCTCGGGCTTGGCCTTTACCTCGGCCTTGGGCTCCTCTTTGACGGCAGCGGACTTGGCCTCGGATGCCTTCGGTATCGGCTTGGCCTTTACTGCGGGCTTGGCCTCGACCTTAGCCTCCGCCTTGGGAGCAGCGGCCTTGGTTGTGGTCTTCTTGGCCGTCGTCGTAGTGCGCTTGCGCGTGGTGGCCTTGGCGGCCGGCTTGGCCTCGACGGTTGCCTCGGCCTTGGACTCGGCGGACGTCTCCTCGACTTTGGCAGCCGACTTTGCGGCAGCCTTCGTGGTCGTCGATTTCGTAGCCGTGGTCTTCTTGGCTGCCGTTGCCTTCTTGGCGGTCGTGGTCTTGGACGCGGTCGTCTTCTTGGCAGTGGTCTTGGCCGGAGCCTCGACGGCGACCTCGGCCTTTACCTTGGGAGCAGCCTCGGCTTCTGCGGCCTTCTTGGCAGCGGCGGTCGTGCGCTTGCGCGTGGTCGTTGCCTTGGCAGCAGTCGTCTTTGCTGCGGCGGCCTTGGTGGCAGCGGCCTTTGTCGTCGTAGCCTTCTTGGCGGTCGTCTTGCGGGTTGTGGTCTTCTTGGCGGCAGGCTTCGCGGCAGGCTTGACCTCTGCCTTTGCCGCAGGAGCAGTCTCAGCATTCACCTCAGGCTCGGCCTTTGCGGGCTCAGCCTCAACCGGCTTCTCCTCGGCCTTGGCTTTGGGCTCCGGCTCAGCGGCCACCGGCTCAGCAACAGCCTCAGGCTCGTCGACAACAGACGCCGGCCTCTCAATCTCCGGATGCATAAAGAAGTACAGGTCCAGATACTTGTCGGCCGAGCGCGTCCAGCTAAAGTCCTGGCTCATGGCCTGCGTGACCAGCTGGTTCCAGGCGTCACGGTTATCCCAGAATAGACGCGCCGCGCGGAATACCGCATCGCCCATCTCGTCGCCGTTAAAGTTGCTAAACGAGAAGCCCGTGCCCTCGCCGGTAAACTCGTTGTACGGGATCACAGTGTCCTTCAGGCCACCGGTCTCGCGCACGATGGGCAGGGTGCCATAACGCATGGCGATGATCTGCGACAGGCCGCAGGGCTCAAACTTCGAAGGCATCAGGAACATGTCGGCGGCGGCATACATGCGCTGCGACAGCGCCGGGTCAAACTCGATGCGTGCGGCCATGGTGCCGGGGTACTTGTCCTGGAAGTAGCGCAGGCCGTCCTCGTAGTCGCGGTCGCCGGTGCCCAGCACCGCCACCTGCACGCCGCCGGCCAGGATGCGGTCGAGCGCGTACATGACCAGGTCCATGCCCTTCTGGCGCGTCAGACGCGTGACCATGACCATAAGCGGGCGGTCGTCGCGAACCTCGAGCCCCAGCTCTTCCTGCAGCTTGGCCTTGCACACGGCCTTGCCGGAGCGATCCTCTACCGTGTAGTTGGCGGCAATGCGCTTGTCGGTCGCCGGGTCAAAGCCCGCGACGTCGATGCCATTCAAAATGCCCTGCAGCGCGTAGGAGCGCTCGCGTAGAACGCCGTCCAGGCCCTCGCCAAATTCGGGCGTCTGGATCTCGTTGGCATAGGTGGGGCTCACCGTGGTAATGGCGTCGGCATAGCGCAGCGCGCCCAACATGTAGTTGACGCTGCAGGCGTCGCAACGCAGCTGCGAGGCGGCCGCGGGAATATGCGCCACACCCAGGATGTCCTCCATCACGGTGTCGCTAAACTGACCTTGGAACGCCACGTTGTGGATCGAGAACACAGTCTTGACGCGGTCGTACAGCGGCAGGCCCTGGTAGAACTCGCGCAAAAACACGGGCGCCAGTGCCGTCTGCCAGTCGTTGCAGTGCAGGATGTCGCACTCAAAGCCCTCGGGCAGGTGCTGCAGGCTCTCGGTGATGGCCTTGGAGAAGAACGCAAAGCGCTCGCCGTCGTCAAAGAAGCCGTACGGATAGTCGCGCGCAAAGTAGCGCTCGTTGTCGATGAACATATAGGTGACGCCGTCGTGCTCGAGCTTCTCGAGCCCGCAGTACTCGTTGCGCCAGCCCAGACTCACGTAAAAATCGGAGAAGTGCTCCATCTGCGCCTTGTACTCGTCCTTGATGGTGGCGTACTTGGGTACCATCACGATAACTTCGGCGCCGGCGCGCACAAGCGCCGCGGGCAGCGAGCCTGCCACGTCGCCCAGGCCACCGGTCTTCACAAACGGTGCGCACTCGGCCGAGGCAAACACGATCTGCATCTTTTTGCTGGAATCAGCCATATTGTCTCCCATGTTGCAATTCGAGAATAGCCGCCTGGCGCTAACCGGGCGGCTATTCTACATGTTACGAGCGATGTTGCGGTGCCAACGTTAACGTACGATGGTGGTGTCGGAAGTTAACGGAGCCTTGCCCAGCACCAGGATGTTCTCGGGCGTGCCGCGAAGCTCGGTGTTGGTGGGAACCACGTTGTTCTTGTCCAGAATGGCGTTCTCAACACGGGCGCCGCTCTTGATGATGCAGCTCTGGTTGATGATCGAGTTGGTCACCGAGGCGCCCTCCTCGACCACGACGCCGCGCGACAGGATCGAGTTGCGCACGGTGCCCTTGATGATGCAGCCGGCCGAGATGATCGAGTTGCAGGCGTGGCTGCCGGTCGCATAGCGCGAAGGCGGCACGTCGTGAGCCTTGGTCAGGATCGGGCGCTCGGGATCGAAGAGCTGGTCGGCGACGGTCTGGTCGAGCAGGTCCATGCTGCGGCGATACAGCGATTTCTCGCTAAACACGCCCACGACTTCGCCCTTGTACTCGTAGCTGCACACGTCGATGTTGCCAAAGTCGCCCTGGAGTGCCTCGAGCAGGTCCAGATAGTCGGCGGCCTGGTAGTGGTCGATAATCTCGAGCAGCGTCTCGCGGTTGACGATGCAGCAGTCCATGGAGGCGTTGTCGCCGTACACAACGCCGGCACTCACGCCCGTCAGGCGACCGTTCTCGTTAATCTCGAGCTTGGTCTCGTCATCGACGTTGCGCGTGGCCTTGCAGTACACCACGGTCATCTGGGCGCCGGAGTTCTCGTGCGCCTCGATGATGGTGTTGAGGTCCATGTTAAAGATGATGTTGGTGCCCATCATCACGACATAGGGCTTCTCCGAGCGCTGGAACAGCGTCTTGTTGGAGATGATGTCGCGCAGCAGGAAGCGCATGCCGCCCTTGGTGGTGCCATACGCGTTGCCGGGCACCATGAACAGACCGCCCTTCTTGCGGTCCAGGCCCCAGTCCTTGCCCGAGCCCACGTGGTCGATCAGCGAACGGTAGTTACCCGGCATGACGACGCCGACGGTCTTAATGCCGGCATTCATCATGTTGGACAGCGGGAAGTCGATTAGGCGGTAGCGGCCCAAAAACGGAACGGACGCGATGGGACGGTCCTTGAGCAGCACGCTGCCGTAGGTCGAAGAGTAGTTAGCGGTGATGTAACCGATGGCCTTGCGATTGATCATCGGATCATTCCCCCTTCCCGATAACGACGTCATTTCCAACGACGGCCGTATCCTTGGTGGTATCGACAGAGCCGAGCTTCACGCCCTCTTCGACCGTGGAGTTCTCGCCCAAAATAGCGCGGCAGATGTGCGCGCCGCTCTTAACGTGCGCACCCGGCAGCAGCACGGAGTCCTCGACCACGGCGCGCTCCTCGATGATGACATCGGTCGAAAGGATCGAGTGGCGAGCGGTGCCGTAGATCTTGCAGCCGTTGGAGACCAGGCAGTCGTCCAAGCGGCCGTCCGGGCCAATGTAGTGCGGCGGACGCGTGGTGATGTTGGACATGATGGGGAAGTTCTTGTCAAACAGATCAAACTCGGGGTTGTTGCCCAGCAGGTCCATCGAGGTCTCGTGGAAGCTGGCGATGGTGCCGACGTCCTTCCAAAAGCCGTGGAACTCGTAGCTGTACAGGCGCTTGTTCTCGCCGAGCAGCTTGGGGATGATGTCCTTGCCAAAGTCGTGGCTCGAGCGCTGGTCCAGAGCATCCTCCTCGAGCGCCTCGATCAGCACGTCGGCCGAGAAGATGTAGATGCCCATGGAAGCGAGGTTCGAATCGGGCTTCTCGGGCTTCTCGGTGAACTTGGTGATGCGGCCGTCCTCGGGGTCGGTGGTCAGGATGCCAAAGCGGCTGGCCTCCTCCCACGGCACGGGCATAACGCTCACCGTGAGGTCGGCGTTGTTCTCAATGTGCGTCTTGAGCATCTTGCGGTAGTCCATGCGATACAGGTGATCGCCCGAAAGAATCAGGACGTACTTGGGGTCGTTGGCCTTGATGTAGTCGAGGTTCTGCGTAATGGCGTCGGCCGTGCCCGCATACCAGGCGCCGCCGGTCTGCGTCTCGTACGGCGGCAGGATCGACACGCCGCCGTCGCGGCTGTCCAGATCCCACGCCTCGCCGGAACCCACGTAGGCATGCAGCAGGTAGGGGCGATACTGCGTCAGAACGCCCACCGTGTCGATGCCCGAGTTGGAGCAGTTGGAGAGCGAAAAGTCGATAATGCGGAACTTGCCACCAAAGCTAACCGCCGGTTTGGCGATCTTTTGGGTGAGTGCCCCCAATCGGCTGCCCTGTCCTCCTGCGAGGAGCATCGCGATGCATTCTTTCTTACTCATCGATTTCTCCTTCTGTCATCGATGTTCCTAACCCATTGGCGACGGGCGCGGCGCACTGTCACGCCCGTCGAGTAATGCCGTGCGGCAAAGGGAGCTCGCGCGCTTTATGCGTGCCAGATCTCGTCGCGATACTCGCGAATGGTGCGGTCGGACGAGAACCAGCCACTCGAGGCGGTGTTGAGCAGGGCCTTGCGGTTCCAGGTCTCCTGGTCGCCGTAGCTGCCCGTGAGGTTCTCCCATGCATCAACGTAGCTGCGGAAGTCGGCCATGACCAGGTCGGGGTCGTTGTTGTTCATGAGCTCGTTGTAGATGCTCTCGAAGTTGCCCGAAAGACCCGCAAAGGTGTTGTCCTTGAGCTCGTCCATCACGCGGCCCAGACGCTCGCGGTCGCCGTTGAGGGTATCCCACGCAAAGTAGCTGTTGGATGCCCAGAGCTGCTCGACCTCGGGAGCGGTCAGGCCAAAGATGGCCTCGTTCTCGCGGCCGGCCAGGTCGGCGATCTCGATGTTGGCGCCGTCGAGGGTGCCCAGCGTAATGGCGCCGTTCATCATGAGCTTCATGTTGGACGTGCCCGAGGCCTCCTTGCCGGCCGTGGAGATCTGCTCCGAGATCTCGGCGGCCGGGTAGATGAGCTGAGCGTTGCTCACACGGAAGTTGGGGATAAAGCAGACCTTCATGACCTCGTTGACGCGGGCATCGTTGTTGATGACGTCGGCCACGGAGTTAATGAGGCGGATGGTCTCCTTGGCAAAGGTGTAGCTCGAGGCAGCCTTGCCGCTAAAGATGAAGGTCGTCGGCGTCACGTGGAAGTTAGGATCGGCGATGCGACGGTTGTAGATGTCCATCACCTTCATGATGTTCATGAGCTGGCGCTTATAGGCGTGGAAGCGCTTTACCTGGACATCGAAGACGGTGTTGGGGTCGATAACCAGACCGGTCTCAGCCTTGACGTAGGCGGCCAGACGCTCCTTGTTGGCGCGCTTGGAGGCACCCACGGCCTTCAGGAACTCGGTGTCGTCCTTAAACTCCCTGAGTTTCTCAAGCTCAAAGGCGTCTTTGAGCCAGCCATCGCCAATGGCCTCGGTCACGAGCCTGGCGTAGGTGGGGTTGGCCTCGGCAAAGAAGCGACGGTGCGAGATGCCGTTGGTCTTGTTGTTGAACTTCTCGGGCGTCAGGGCATAGAAGTCCTTGAGCACGATGTTCTTGATGATGTCGGAATGGATCTTGGCCACGCCGTTGACGCTGTGGCTGCAGATCACAGACAGGTTGGCCATGCGAATCTCGCCGTCCCACAGGATGGCGGTCTGGCGCAGACGCTCCTGCCAGCCCTCCTGCGTGGTGTCGAAAGACTCGTGCCAACGACGGCTGATCTCGTCGATGATCTGGTACACGCGGGGGAGGAGCTTGGAGAACGTGCCGATGGGCCACTTCTCCAGGGCCTCGGGCAGGATGGTGTGGTTGGTGTAGCTCACGACCTGCGTCACGATGTTCCAGGCGTCATCCCACTCGAGCTTCTTCTCGTCGATGAGGATACGCATGAGCTCGGGGCCGCACATGGCGGGGTGGGTATCGTTGGTGTGGATGGCTACAAACTGCGGCAGCAGCTCCCAGTTCGCGCCGTGCTCCTTCTCAAAGGTGTCGAGCAGGCTGTAGATACCGGCCGAAACAAACAGGTACTCCTGCTTCAGGCGCAGCAGACGGCCGTGCTCGCCGGCGTCGTTGGGGTAGAGGATGGCGCTGATGGCCTCGGCCTCAGCGCGCTCGGCATCGGCCTGGGCATAGTCGCCGCGGTTGAAGGCCTCCAGATCAAAGTGCTCCTCGACCGGCTCGGCGGCCCAGACGCGCAGTTTATTGACGGTCTCGCCGGCATAGCCCACGACGGGGATGTCATAAGGGACGGCCAGGATGTCCTGCGTGTCTACCGTGCGGTAGAACGTGCGGCCGTTCTCCTCAAAGCCCTCGACGCGGCCGCCAAACTTAATGGTCACGGCCTTGTCCTGACGACGGACTTCCCAAGGATAGCCGTGGGTGAGCCACTCGTCGGTGGCCTCGACCTGGCTGCCGTTGACGATCTCCTGCTTAAACAGGCCGTAGCGGTAGCGCATGCCGTTGCCGTAGCCGGCAATGCCCTCGGCTGCCATGGAATCCAAGAAGCACGCGGCCAGACGACCCAGGCCACCGTTGCCCAGGGCCGGATCGGGCTCCTGGTTCTCGATGACGGACAGGTCAAAGCCCATGTCGTCGAGCGCCTCGGCGACCATGTCGCGCACGCCAAAGTTGAGCAGGTAGTTGTCGAGCAGTCGGCCGATCAAAAACTCGATCGAGAAGTAGTACACGCGCTTCTTGCCCTCGGCGGCGACGCGGGCGTCACTCTTGGTGGCAACGGTGCGGGCCTTCTCGGCCACGAGCTTGGCCAGGGCGTTAAAGCGGTCGAGGTCGCTGGCGGCCTCGACGCTCTTGCCGCTGATGCTCATGACGGCATCGCGATAGAGCTCGGTAAACTCCTGCTTGTTGTCGAAGATCTTATTCATACGTTCCTTTCCCCCGGGGATGTTTCTCCCGGAACGGTTATGACTTGTATCCTACGCCTCGTCGGGGCGGGTAATTACAGCTGTAACGGTTTTGTTACGCATCCTTGGCAGACGGCTTAACAGAAGCAGACTTGGTCTTGGTAGCGGCCTTTTTGGCAGCCGGTTTCTTGGCCGTAGTGGCCTTGGCGGCGGGCTTCGCGGCAGCCTTCGCCTTGGTCGTCGTAGTCTTCGCCTTAGCCGGTGCCTTCTTGACCGCAGCAGTCTTGGGCTTCACCGAGGACGTGCGCTTACGCGTAGCCTTCTTCGGCTCCTCGACCACGGGCGGCTTATAGCTGCTGGGACCGCGGCGCTTAAGCACCACACCTGCCAGACCGGGTACCTTAATCTCAATGGAGTCCATCTGCCCGTTCCAGGGATAGGGCTCGCTCGAGCAGGTGTAGGGCTCCTTGCCGGCATAGCCGCTGCCGCCAAACTCAGGACGGTCAGAATCGAAGATGACCTCCCAGTCACCCTCGCGCGGCACGCCCACGCGGAAGCTCTCATAGCTCGCCGGGTCAAAGTTAATCAGGATCACCAGGTCGTCATCGACGTCCTCGCCCTGACGCACAAAGCTCACGATGGACTGCTTGGAGTTATCCGCATCGATCCAGGTAAATCCGTCGTCGGTGTAGCCGCGCTCGTACAGGGCGGGCTCGGCGGTGTACAGGTGGTTGAGCGCCTTGATAAACGCCTGATGATGACGGTGGGTCTCGTACTCCTCGGTCAGGAACCACTGGATGGACTCGTAATAGCGCCACTCAATAAACTGGCCGATCTCGTTGCCCATAAAGTTGAGCTTGGCACCGGGGTGCGTCATCTGGTAGAAGGCGAGCGTGCGCAGGCCGGCAAACTGGCGCCACCAGTCGCCCGGCATGCGGCCGATCAGCGAGCACTTGCCGTGCACGACCTCATCGTGGCTCAGCGGGCAAATAAAGTTCTCGGTAAAGGCGTACATGATGGAGAACGTGAGCAGCCCGTGGTTGCCGGGGCGCCACGGAAAATCGGTCTGCATGTAGTGCAGGGTATCGTTCATCCAGCCCATGTCCCACTTGTAGTGGAAGCCCAGACCGCCGTCCTGCGGCGGGTAGGTCACGAGCGGCCACGCGGTGGACTCCTCGGCCATCATCATCACGTCAGGGAAGTGGGCCTCCACGGCGCAGTTGACCTGGCGGATAAACGCGCTGGCATCCAGGTCCTCCTCGGTTCCGTACTTGTTGAACTTCTTTTGGCCCGGATCGTCGATGCCAAAGTTGAGGTACAGCATGCTGGACACGCCATCCATGCGGATGCCGTCAACGTGGAAGTTCTCGAGCCAGTACAGCACGTTGGAGACCAGAAAGGAGCGGACCTCGCCGCGGGCGAAGTCAAACTTGTGCGTGCCCCAGTTGGGGTGAATCTCGTGCTCAAACAGCATGTGGCCGTTAAAGGTGGCAAGACCGTGGGAGTCGGCGCAAAAACCGCCGGGCACCCAGTCCATGATCACGCCAATGCCCGCCTCGTGGCATGCATCGATAAAGTGCATGAGTTGCTGCGGGTCGCCATAGCGCGAAGTGGCGGCATAATAGCCGGTCGTCTGGTAGCCCCAGGAGCCATCGAAGGGATGCTCCATGAGCGGCATGACCTCGATATGCGTATAGCCCATGTCGCGCACGTAGTCCACGAGCTCCACCGACAGGTCGTCGTAGGTGTAAAACTCGCCGCGCTGCGCGGGGAAGGGATCCATGGGGCCGGGATAGTTGCCATACTCGTCCGGCTCGCCCTGCGGCGCGTCGCCGTGGCGCTTCCACGAGCCAATATGCACCTCGTAGATGTTAAGGGGCTGCGACATGTGGTTGTGGCCGACGCGGCGCTTGAGCCATGCGGCGTCGTTCCATTTGTAGCCATCGAGGGTCCACAGCACGCTAGCGGTACCCGGAGGGCACTCGGCCTTGAAGGCGTACGGATCGGCCTTGTACAGTTTTTCGCCCTCGTTGGTCTCGATTAAATATTTATAGAGCTGGCCTTGTTCTGCGCCAGGAATAAAGCCTTCCCAAATAGCGCTCGTATGCACGGGCACCAGCGGGTTGGCTTCTTCATCCCAGTCGTTAAATTCGCCAATGACATGCACGCTCTTTACATCGGGCGCCCAAACGCAAAAGCGCCAGCCGCGCGTACGGTTCTGCGTGTCGGGGTGCGCGCCCATCTTTTCCCAGCTGCGCTCCCACGTGCCGATGCCAAATAGATAGACATCGTCCTTGGTGAGCTCCGGTGCGTGCGGGGCGGCTTTACGGGTTGCGGGCTTTTTAGCCGTTGGCTTTAGCTTTGTATCGCTCACGTTTGATCCCATCATGACGCGGCAGCGTGTTGCCTTGGTGACTAGATGCGAAAGGTCCAAGGCTGCACGAATCGAAGGGACGGCGATAGTTCTATGATTCGTTCCACCTCGCGTGCTCGGTGGAACTTTCGGCACGAAATACGATAACACCTGTTCGTTACTTTTATGGAGAAAAGTGGATTTGCGGCGGTGTTTAATCGGCGAGCGCCATGTTTAGACCACTGGCAGAATTGCGATGGTAAAACTCTTGACAGTTTTACCAATTAGGGTTTCAAGATTGTTAGTCTGACGTTTGGTAAAACGTTTTTAGCAGGATGTTTACCATTTGACATCGAAAGGTACATTTATGTCCCAGACCGCTGCTCCCAATGTCGCTTTTATTTTCGATTGCGACGGAACACTGGTTAATAGCACCCCCGTTTGGGCCTATGCTCAGCCCGAGTTATTGCACCGCCACGGAGTTGACGTAACGGTCGACGATTTTGCCCAATTTGAGCATTTGTCGCTCGAGGACGAGTGCCAGGCCTACCACGACACCTGGGGCATTGGAGCGAATGGCGAGAAGCTGTATCGCGAGCTGAGCGACATCCTGATCGATGGCTACTCCAAGGTGCCACCGCGCGAGGGGCTCTTGGCATTTTTGGAGCAGGCGAAGGCGGCGGGCATTGCCATGTGCGTTGCCACGTCTACGCCAGCCGAGCTGGTTAAGTCTGCGCTTGCGGGCGCCGGGCTCGATGCCTACATGGAGTTTGTTACCACGACGGGTGAGGCAGGACGCTCCAAACAGTTCCCCGACGTATACGAGTTGGCGCTGCGCCGTCTGGAGGAGCGCCATGGGCATAAGTTTGACCGCGCATGGGTGTTTGAGGACGCCGTCTTTGGCCTTAAGAGCTCTGGCACCGCCGGCTTTAAGCGCGTGGGCATTTATGACCCGCACGGCCGTATGGAGCGCGACGAGGTGCGTGCCAACTGCGACATCTTTATCGACAGCTATGAAGAGCTGGATCTTGACCGTGTGCTTTCGTTTGAGGGCTAGGTGAGGCCCGTGGCTTGCAAGGTATTAGTGGTCTGCGGCTCGCCCGTGGTGGCGAGTGCGGATCTGTTGCGTAGGCTAGCAGGGGAGTGCGATCACGTTGTCGCCGTGGACCGCGGGCTCGATGCGCTGTTGGGCGCGGGACTGGACTGCGACGTGTATGTGGGGGATGCCGACACGGTGAGCGATGCAGGTCGCGCGCTGGTCGATGCTGCCAGCGATTTTGAGGTAGAGCGCCACGACCCGTACAAGGACTATACCGATCTGGCGCTGGCGCTCGATTCCGTCCGACGCCGCTGGCCGGGTGCCGAAGTGGTTGCGACCTGCGCCACGGGCGGCCGCCCGGATATGGCCCTATCCGTGCTGGGCTTGCTTGCAGGCTATGATGACGCCCCAGTCTGGATTGCCGAGGACAAGGTGGTTTCCCGCATCCTTCGCGCAGGCGAGTCGTGGACCATCGAAGGCGCCGAGGGCAAGACGTTCTCCATCATCGCAATTGCCCCCAACACCAAGGTAAGCGAACACGGCCTAGAATGGGAGCTAGACCACAGCCCCCTGGGCCTGTTGGCCGACACGGGCATCAGCAACGTCGTCAGGTCAACAGCCACGATCCAAGTCCACACCGGCACCGCCATCGCTTTCCTATATCAATAGGCATTTAAAGTCTGACTCAAAAAAGTCCTTGCACGCCGCGTCAACTTCCCCTATAGTATCTCCTCGTCACGGGGGCGTAGCTCAGCTGGGAGAGCGCTTGACTGGCAGTCAAGAGGTCAGGGGTTCGATCCCCCTCGTCTCCACCATCGTGAATCCAAAGGCCTTCGGAATACCGAAGGCCTTTTTCATGCCAAAACACCTCGTGCCGCAAACCCACACCAACACCAACAAAAAGTTGCACAATTTATTTCCCATATCTGTACATAGTTTGTTAGCCAAACTCAATTACCAGTGCAGCTCGCTGCTCCATGTGGGTCACAGGAACGTCCCTAACCGCCGCCGGCACCCCAATAACCTGCGCCAACGTGAACAACTTCCCAAAACAACCCCCTTTAGCACGTCAAATGAACGATATGTTGTCCAACGCAGCCCAAATCAGTTTCACTAACAGCTTGTGCTAGGATATCAATCGTTACATGGGTTCAACTGTGCTCACGGCTTCAGCAAGTCACAAAGCGCAGGGTCGATCAGCATCCGGCCGTAACGGCGGTGCCAGAAACACCACGAGCTCCAATAAAGATGTCATGTGACTTCATTTACTTGCATTGGGCTATTTCCGAGATGCAAGTAAATAGTAGTTTACATGCCAAAATGTAGCGGTCTTTCAGCTGTTTGCGTGCGGTCCAGTTTTGAAATCACTCGACCGGCTCGCACGCAGCCAGCTGAGGTTGTAGGCATTCTTGCGATACGTGCCTGTGACCTCAGTGCTGCTTTTATACATACCGTTCACGGTGGGGCAGAGCCACGTGCTTGTCTGACTGGGCTCAGGGTTTGAATATGGAGCGCCTTCGCGCATGAGCGCCCTGGCGAAGCCATACCCAAACCCCGTGAGCCTCACGTAAGACAGCAAGGGGGTGGTGCTCGTGTGGTATGTGATCCAGGTCATTAACGGTCGCGAAGACGTAATGCGCGAGCGCATCGAGCGCATGGTGCCGGCGAGCGCCATGCAGGAGCTCTTTTATCCCCAATTTCAAACCGAGATCAAAGTACACGGCGAATGGGTCAATACGACCAAGCCGCTCTTTCCCGGTTATCTTATCTGCGATACGGCAGATCCCCGTACCGTGCAACAGTATCTGCTGCGTATGGACGACTTTGCCCGTGTGTTATCCCAGGATGGTCAGTTTGTGCCGCTGGCAAAAGAAGAGGTCCAGCTTATTGGCGGCTTTACGCATAGGGGAGACCGCGTAGTGCCCATGAGCGAGGCCCTAAAAGACGGTGACCAGGTCATAGTGACGGCAGGTCCACTGTTGGGCCACGAAGGCCTTATCAAAACCATTAACAGACGCAAGAGCACTGCCTATTTGGAGCTCGACCTTTGCGGCCGATGCGTAACTACGCGCGTTGGCCTTGCCGTGCTTTCGGCCGAGCAGCGCGTCATGCGCAACCTTAAAAAGGCGATCGCCTAGTTGCAGGCGATCGCTACACAGAACAGGGAGGATCCCCGACCCGGGGACGAAGTCTTGGAAGAAAACGTGTCGGATAAAACTCAATTTGCAACGGATGCGCCTGCGGGGGCAGCGCTCATTGCTCAGGCCATGGGCCGACGCGAGGGCGCCGGCCGCTACAAGGCCATGCAGTCCATCTTGGACTGGGATCGTTCGCGCCTGGCCTACCGCACCATCAAGCGCGCCTTCGACGTCGTGTTCAGCGGCTGCGTGCTGGCCGTCATCGCCGTACCCAGCCTTGTGCTCGCCGCGGCCATCCGCCTGGAGAGCGAGGGCAACCCCTTCTACAGCCAGATCCGCGTGGGCCAGACCCGCCCCGACGGCAGCCTGTCCACCTTCCGCATGTGGAAGTTCCGCTCCATGTACAAGGACGCCGACGAGCGCCTGGCAGATCTCAAGGAGCAGAACGAGATCGCCGGCGCCATGTTCAAGATGAGGGAGGACCCCCGCGTCACCAAGATCGGGAAGTTCATCCGCAAGCACTCCATCGACGAGTTCCCGCAGTTTCTCAATGTGTTCCTGGGCCAGATGTCCGTCGTCGGCCCGCGCCCGCCGCTGCCGAACGAGGTGTCGGAGTACACGGAATACGACTTGCAGCGTCTTGCCGTGAAGCCTGGCATCACCGGCTGGTGGCAAGTCACTGAGCGTAACTCGACTGGATTCGACGGGATGGTCCGACGCGATCTGGAATATATAGCCAAACGAGGCATTTTCTTCGATTTCAAAATAATCCTACTCACAGTGATTGAGGTTGCTAGCGGAAATGGCGCTTGCTAAAGAGACTATAGGGAATTACGAAGGCACCGGTTCAACGGTTGATCTTCCCGGACGAGTCGAAGTCCTGGGCGCCCCCGTCGACCCCTGGACGATGGAGCAGACCGTCGAGGCGACCAATGCCCTCATCAAGGAGGGGCGCTTCGCTCATTTGATCGGCGTGAACGCCGACAAGTTGCTTCAGATGCGTGACGATCCCGAGATGGATGCGTGCGTGCGCCGCTGCGAGATCGTAAACGCCGATGGCGCGTCCATGGTCATGGCCGCCAAGAAGCTGGGCGTGGACTTGCCCGAGCGCGTGGCCGGCATCGACCTCATGTGGGAGCTGTGTGGGCTGGCCGAGCGTGAGGGGCACAGCGTCTACCTGCTAGGCGCCAAAGCCGAAGTGGTCGCAAAGACCGCCGAGGTACTGTCCGAGAGGTATCCCAATATGGTCCTTGCGGGCTACCGTGACGGCTACTTCGGCGAAGACGAGTTCGATGCCGTGGTCGCCGAGGTTGAGCAGGCCGAGCCCGACATCGTGTTCGTGGGCATCACCTCGCCCAAGAAGGAACGCCTGATCGAGCGTTTCCGCGAGCTGGGCGCCAAGGGCGCTTTCGTGGGCGTGGGGGGTTCGTTCGACGTGGTCTCCGGCAACATCCCGCGCGCCCCGATGTGGATGCAGCGCGCGAACCTGGAGTGGCTCTTCCGCATGATGCAGGAGCCCAAGCGCCTGGTGAAGCGCTACGTGGTCGGCAACACCCGTTTCTACATGCTTCTCCGCAAGGAGTCAAAGAGGAGCAAGGCCAATGACTAAGAAGAAAGCAATGCTCGTCTTCGGCACCCGCCCGGAGGCAATCAAGATGTGCCCGCTCGTCAACGAGCTGAAGGCGCGTGTGGATGAGTTCGAGACCGTCGTGACAGTGACCGGCCAGCACCGCGAGATGCTCGACCAGGTGCTGCGCGTCTTCGATGTGACTCCCGACCACGACCTGGCGATCATGAAGCCGGGCCAGACGCTGTTCGACGTGACGTGCGACGTGCTGCTCAAGCTCAAGGCCGTCCTCGAGGACGAGACGCCCGACGTGGTCCTGGTCCACGGCGACACCACGACCAGCTTCGCCGCGGCGCTCGCTTGCTTCTACCTGCAGATCCCCGTGGGGCATGTGGAGGCCGGCCTGCGCACGCACGACATCTACAGCCCCTGGCCGGAGGAGTTCAACCGCCAGGCCGTCGACATCGTGAGCGAGTATTACTTCGCCCCCACGGAGGCCAGCAAGAAGAACCTGCTGGACGAGGGCAAGCCGGAGTCGAAGATCTGGGTCACCGGGAACACCGGCATCGACGCCCTGCGCACCACCGTGCGCGGGGGCTACTCGCACCCCGAGCTCGACTGGGCGGAGGGCTCCCGTCTCATCCTCATCACGGCGCACCGCCGCGAGAACCTGGGCGAGCCCATGCACCGCATGTTCCGCGCCATCCGCCGCGTGATGGAGGAGCACCCCGACACCAAGGCGATCTACCCCATCCACATGAACCCACTCGTCCGCAAGGCGGCGCACGAGGAGCTCGACGGCTTCGACAGGCTCCACATCATCGACCCGCTCGAGGTTCTCGACTTCCACAACTTCATGGCCGCGAGCCACCTCATCCTCACCGACTCGGGCGGCATCCAGGAGGAGGCGCCGAGCCTGGGCAAGCCGGTGCTCGTCATGCGCGATACCACCGAACGTCCCGAGGGTGTGGCGGCCGGCACGCTGAAGCTCGTGGGCACCGAGGAGGACGTCATTTACCGTGAGTTCAGCCGCCTGCTCTCTGACGAGTCTGAGTACGAGGCCATGAGCAACGCCTCCAACCCCTACGGAGACGGGCATGCGAGCGAGCGGATTGCGGACGTGCTGGCAGGCCGGTCGCGATGATTCGGGTCCTGCACATCATTCAACAGCTAGGGCCCGGAAGGGGCGGGGTGAGGACCTTCGTCTCCACGATGCTCGATTGCCCGGCTCCCGATATCGAGCAGAGCGTGCTGTCGGTGGGAAGAGTCGAAGGGGACAGGTTCGGAGAGCGATTCTTCGGTCCTTTAATCGATAGCTACAGCCCGCTATTGGTTGGCACTCTGGGTGCGAAGCGCCTTGGCGCTTTTCTGTCGAAGCACCGTTTCGACATCGTTCAGATTCACACGAACAATGCGCTCGGCTTCGTCTTCGCCTCTGAGGCCAAAAAGACCGGAGTTCCCTCGCGCATCGTGCACTGCCATAACAGCGCGCTTGGCAGCACCTCGCGTTTGAAGAATATGGTCAACGTGGCCATGATAGAGAGGTTTCTCCCGTCGGCGAGTGAGCGCTGGGCATGCAGCGAGGTCGCAGGTGAATATCTCTTTCAGGGCGCTGGCTATGCCTTGGTGCACAACGGGGTCGATTCCGATAAATTCCGATTCTCGTCCTCTGACCGGGCTGCCGTTAGACATCGGCTTGGGATCCCGGGCGATGCCACCGTCATAGGGTTTGTTGGGGCGGGTATTCCTGCAAAAAACACACTGCGCGCCCTCGATATCTTCAATCAGCTGCGCTCCAGTGAGGCCGATTCCCGCCTTCTGCTCTTCGGCCAAGCCGAGGAACTTCCCCTTGCGAAGGAGAGGGCGGCTGAATTGGGGCTGGGCGAATCGGCGGTTTTCATCGGTACTGTTGACGATATCTGGAGGTACTACAGCGCCATGGACGCGCTGCTCGCCCCCTCTTTCCACGAGGGGCTCCCGATTGCCTTCATTGAGGCCCAGGCAAATGGACTGCCCATCCTCAGCTCTGACGCGGTTACCCAGGAGGCCGATCTGACGGGCCTTCTCCAGCGAGCAGGGCTTTCGCTTTCCGACAAGGAGTGGGCCGATTTGCTGGAAGCCTGCGCCGGCAAAAGGGAAATTACCGCCAAGGTCGACTACGTTCCGTTTCTCGATAAAGCGGGTTACACCACGCGGTCGCTCTACAAGCAGCTCTCTGATCGCTATAGATATATGACTAAAGGGGCGTAATATGCCGACTGAATATTTATCCATGCAAGAGGTGAAAGATGCCGAACTACGTCTCCTTCGCATTTTCGACTCCTACTGCCGAGAGAACAATCTACGATACTCAATGGGCTCCGGAACTCTGCTCGGTGCGGTTAGGCACAAGGGGTTCATTCCCTGGGATGACGATATCGATGTCGTTATGCCTGTTGAGGATTATAGGAAATTTCTAAAAAGTTTCGGTTCACGTGCTGGAGCAGAGTTATCACATGTCAAGCTTGCCAGCCAGCTGAACTCTAAAGTTTCTGCTGCGATTCCTTTTGAAAAACTGGTTGATACCAGCATTGAAGTAAAGTCTGCATTCATTGCAGAGGGAATCCGCGAATATGTGTGGATCGATATCTTTCCGATTGTTTCTTTCGAAAGTGAAGCCGAAGCCAGCAAGGCCTGGGATGCAGCAGCTCGATATAAGTACCTGTTCCAAGCATCAAGATGGAGCTCGGGACAGCCAGGAGTTGCTGGCTGCTTCAAAACCGTCTTCGGCGCGTTTGCCAGGCACACCCCTCTGCAACAGTGGGCTCTCGGCAAGCTAAGAACGATGACGGATAACGGTTGCTTTTCAACTATCGGCACTGCTGCCAATCTGGCTTGGGCGGTCAGCCAGTCGCTGGAGGTTTTCCCCGCGAGCCTGTTTAACAACTTGGTTGAATACGAATTCGAAAACGAACAGTTCTTTGGCTTTGAGGATGCGGACCGCTATCTCTCGATAATGTACGGGGACTATATGTCACTTCCGCCTGCCGACAAGCGTATTGCGCATGAGTTGAAGGCCTGGCGCGTCAGCGTTTCCAGCGACTTCGACCCTACAAGTAGCGGAAGCACCGATGAACAAGATTGCTAAGGCGCTTAAATGGGGCGCTTCCGCCCTACGGGTTGCCAAGATGTGCGTTGTGGCCGGAAATTGGTTCAAGATCGCCTCAGACAAACCATTGTACCTGGGCAAGGGCGCACGGGTGATATTGGACGAGGGCGCATCCCTCAGCATCGGTGCGGGCGTTTATTTGAGCCCCGAGTGCTTCGTACAGGTCACTAAAGGCGCAACTTTAGTGCTGGAAGACGGCGTCTACATGAACGAGGGCTGCCGCGTGACGGCAGTCCAATCCGCCCTCATCGGTGCAAACACGCTCTTTGGTCCTAATGTCCAGATTTACGACCGCGACCACGAATTCGACTGCAGAGGGGTTAGCTCAAAGTTAACCTACGCGCCGGTTTCGATTGGTCAGCATTGTTGCCTTTGCGCTAATGCGGTCGTTAAGCGCGGTTCCTCGATTGCGTGCCGCCCTCTCGTCTCGGAGAACCCTGTTGTCACGTGCGACCTTACCGAGTCGGGCGCGCTGTACGCCGGTGCGCCCGCTCGATTGGTATAGAGATACGACTAGGAAGCCTTCTTAAACGTGGATCAAAAGCTGAACATAACCCTTATCGTGCCCGTGTACAACGTTAGGCGCTACCTCGAGCAGTGCGTCCGCTCAATTCTTGAACAGTCGTATTCAATTTTCGAGGTGTTGCTCGTCGACGACGGGTCGACCGACGGGTCGGGCGAACTGTGTGATCGACTCTCCTCTGAGAACGATTGCGTGCGGACAGTGCATAAGGAGAACGCGGGGTTGGGTTTCGCGCGCAACACGGGGCTTGACAACCTGTGCCCTGAGTCAACGCACGTAATGTTCGTGGACTCGGATGACTGGCTCGAATCCGACATGGTTGAGACGTTAGCCCGAGCCATTGAGGACACCGGGGCGGATTGTGTTCTGGGCGGTTTCACCAAGAGAGATGATAAAGGAAGTCCCCAGTTTGAGTTCAAACTCGAGGACGCCGTGTGGGAGGGCGACGAGCTAGCAAAGAGGTTTATACCCCGCGTATGCGGCAGCTCCCCCGAGATGTCCGATTCGATTCCAATGTCGGTATGTTCGTCTATTTTCGCAACAAGGAACATAAACGAACATATCCTGCGCTTTCCCTCGGAGCGCGAGGTAATCAGCGAAGACTTCGTCTTTAAATACAAGTACCTCAGGACTAGCAACAAGGTAGTGACGACGAGCAACGTGGGGTATTCGTACCGCACGAACCTTTCGTCACTTACCACTTCGTATAGACCAGATCGCTTCGACGCCAGTCTTTTTTTCTACGACTACGCTCTTCGACTCGTGGCGGACTCGCCCTCGGAATCGGAATGCGTTTTGAGATTAAAAAAGACCTTATTTATCAATATAAAGATGTGCATCTCGCAGGAAGTGCCTCGCGTAAGCGGTAAGAGCCGCCGCGACGCCTGCCGCGCCATTCACAATATGGCGGGCGACGAACGCCTGATGAAAGTGATTAATGACTACCCATGCGAGAGACTCCGCTTTAAGCAGAAGGCCTTCGTGCAGTTGCTGAGGCACCAGGCCGCAAACGTTCTCTACATGGCTGCGGTTAAGGGGGTCATCTAGATTGGAGACGCGAACATGGCTTTGAGAGACGTGGTGAGGAAGGTTTACAACAAGCTCCTCGTGAACAACGAGGGGTACTTGAAGTACCTGCGTTCACGCGGTGTCACTATTGGTGAGGACGTCACGTTCCATTGCCCCGGCGACACGCACGTCGACATCACCGACCCGCACCTTCTGACAATCGGCGACCACGTTAACCTCACGGGGCCCATTACTATCCTGACTCATGACTACGGCTGGTCCGTAGTCAAGGGCAAAACGGGTGAGATCCTGGGCAATGAGAAGCCAGTCACCATTGGCAACAACGTTTTCGTCGGGTGGGGCGCCACTATCCTTTGCGGCACGACCATCGAGGACAATGTGATTATCGGTGCCCATGCCGTGGTGAGCGGTCATATAGAAGGTGATTCTGTCTGGGGAGGGGTGCCCGCTCGGCGAATCTGTTCATTGGAACACTACCGGGAAAAGCGAGCCTCAGCTCAGGTCGAAGAGGCCAAGGAGTACGTGCAGCTCTTCCGTGCGAGGAGGGGCCGCGATCCCAAGCCCGAGGAGATTCGCGAGTACTTTCCGCTATTCGCAGACCCCGAGAATCTCTGCGGCGTGCATGAGTCGCAGACGAGGCTGATGGGGACGTGTGAGGAGAGTTTGAAGTGGATGAAGGGCGCTAAGCAATACGAGGATTTCATCGCCTTCATCGATGACTGCAAATAAAGGGTGCTCGTCCTTGACTTTCAGAAAGGATGGCTGTGTGGGGTATTCGTATCGCACCAGCCCCTCGTCTCTCACCACCTCGTACAGGCCGGATCGCTTTGACGCCAGTCTTTTCTTCAACAACTACGCTCTTCGACTCGTGACGGGCTCGCCCTCGGAAACAGAATGCGTTTTGAGATTAGAAAAGCCCCTATTTATCAATATGAAGACGTGCGTCTCGCAGGAAGTTCCTCGCGTTAGTGACAAAAGCCGACGAGATGCCTGCGATGCCATTCGAAGAATGGCGAGCGATGATTGCATGTTGAAGGTAATTAGCGGCCACCCATGCGAGAGACTCGGCATAACACAAAGAGCTTTTGTGGAACTGCTGAGGCGGCGGACCGTGAGTGTTCTATATTTGGCCGCTTCATATGGTGTTTTCTAGATTGGAGGCGTGAACATGGCTTTAATTAATGGACTTAAGTATTTATACAATTCTATTTTCCTCAATAACGATTTACTGATTAGCCGCTTGAGAAAATTGGGTGTTGCCATTGGGGACGATGTGACTTTTTACTGCCCCAAAGAAATGACGGTTGATATTCAAAATCCACATCTGATCACTATCGGTGACCATGTAAAGATTACGGGCCCATCTACAATCCTGACGCATGATTATTCTTGGGGAGTAATTAAAGGAAAAACTGGGGAGGTTTTAGGCAACCAAAAACATGTGACCATAGGTAACAACATTTTCATTGGTTGGGGTGCCACAATCTTGTGCGGTACGACAATCGAGGACAACGTGATCGTCGGTGCACACTCCGTCGTAAGTAGAAGGCTTGAACACGACTCTGTTTATGCAGGCGTTCCAGCAAAGAAGGTTTGCTCATTAGAGTGCTACCGTGAGAAGCGCGTGTCAGCTCAGCTGGAAGAGGCGAAAGACTACGTAGTCCGTTTTCGTCGCCGTTTCGGGCGCGATCCTCGTGCAGACGAAATGAGGGAGTATTTCTTTTTGTGGGCCACTCCTGATCGACTTAACGACAGCTATGTTTTTCAAATGAGCCTCATGGGGACTTACGATAAAAGCGAAGCGATTTTGGCAACCCCGAGACAATTTAATAGCTTTGAGCAGTTTCTTGCCTACTGCGACAATGCCGAAGTTGAGTAACTATGAATAAAAACAATAATGGCCCCGTTGTAACAGTTGTTGTTCCCGTCTATAACGTCGAAGCGGAGCTAAATAGGTGCGTTGAGAGCCTTGTGGGACAAACGTTCAGCGATCTTCAAATAATTCTTGTTGATGATGGATCAACAGACTTGAGTGGTGAGCTTTGTGATGCCTGGGCAGACAGAGATTCCCGCATCTGCGTTATACATAAGCAGAATGGCGGATTGTCCTCTGCCAGAAATGCCGGAATCGATATCGCTGAGGGTGAATACCTTGGTTTTGTTGATAGCGACGATTTTATCGAGCCCGATATGTACGAAACACTTTTGGCCGGAATGGTCGATGGTGAAGTGTCTATGGTCACTTGTGGTAGGTATGTTCATATGGGAGACACTGTTAGAAATGAATTTTCTACACCCGTAGTGATGAGGCTTACTTCCGCAGACGCTATGAAGGAGGCTTTACTCGGCAACATCATTGATGTGTCTGCGTGTGATAAGCTTTATCGTCGTGAGCTGTTTGATGAAATCCGCTATCCCTATGGACGCATAAGCGAGGATGCAGCCATTATTTTGCAACTGCTCGACCGCTGTAGCGATGTCGTTCATGTAGGGAAGTATCTCTACCACTACGTGTTTCGCACCGGAAGCATTAGCAAGTCAACCTACAGCCATAAACAATTTGATGTTATGTATAACTGTCGGGAGATGACAGCTTGGGTAGAGAAAAACAAGCCTGATTTTTCTATGGACATCAACTCGTATTGCTGCGCACAAATGGCAGGAATGATTGAGTGCATGATTTGCTCCCCGGGAGCGAGAAAAGAATGGGGCGAGGATTACAGCGCCTATTGGGGCCTATTCCGTCATTGTTTCCAAAGCTACGTTACGCTTGGTGGGCACAAAAAAGTTGAAATTGCGCGCGTCTTTGCCACGCGTATGCATCTTTACCGCCTATTCTGGCTAGCCCGTCAGGTTAGAAACGGGGTTAAGCGCTATGTGTAATGATGCTGCAACCGTTTCCATTAAGCGAAAAACTCTTGCTGATGTCACCATCAAGGACATAGACATCGTGTTAGCGACCTTACTCTTTTTCGCTCCTACGGATGGCAGTGGCGGCGGAGCGTACTCGTTGGTTCGCTATGGCTTAATTGCGTATCTTGTCTTAAAGAACATTCTTTGTTGTAAGAGCATTCCAATTGTCATGATACTTCTTAGCGCATTCTCTGCGCTTATGGCGTACTCGACCTGGATTAATACCCATAGTCCGACTTGGTCCTTTTCCGGATTCATGTTTGGAATGGGAATCGTTGCCGTCATTCTCGTCTATGTTGATGCGTGCTGTCGCCTTTCCACCGAGATTGTTCTGAAACGCGTGCTCGTCATCTTTATTGTTGCGATCTTACTCAACGATTTAATGATGGTTGTCTTGCCCTACAATCGCTCTGATTCCAGTACGGTGTACCTAATCGGAAATAAGTTCATAGTATCCTACGCGCATTGTCTTCTTTCTGGTCTTATGCTCGTTTGCTACAGAGATAAGATTACTTTAAATCGCATGATCGTGATCATAGGCGCCTTTATGTCGTATTTTTCTGGCTCAAGCACAGGTGCCATGATGATGGTCGCTATGTTTGCTTTGACGTTTGTTCCCGCTAAAACTCGATTTGTTATCGCGAACCCTTTGTTTCTTGCAGCCTCTGTTGCTGTTTTGAATATTCTCATTTGGGGACAAGCAAATCTATTCCAAATGCCTGAGTTTCAGAATTTTGTAGTCAATGTTTTGCATAAGAATCCAAATATGACTGGACGTGAGCAGCTATACGCCGTCACTTTTGATCTGGTTGCAATGAAGCCTGTTTTCGGGTGGGGATACCTTACCGATATTTACCGAATCACTTTTGGCTACGGTAACGCGCAAAACGGATTGTTTCACCTTATAACCCAGTGTGGAATCTTGGGCACTACGGTCTATTTCGCAGGTTTGTTTACATCTCTTCTCGGAAAACCGGTTCAGAACAAAAGCCTTTTCGGCATTTACGCCTTTTTGCTTTGCATGGTTCTCGGTTCATCTGTGGAGATTAACCTTTCCTTCCAATTCGCTTTTGGCATTGCTTTGGTTTGCGGAGCTTTGCACGGTTTTGATGCTACGGAGAAATAATATGCTCGTTGGAATTATGACAATGCACCGAGTTCCCAATTACGGGTCTTTCTTGCAAGCCTATTCACTAAAAAGAATGATTGAATCCTTGGGTCATCAGGTGGTTTTCGTCGACTATCACATTGAGCCCGATATCTTGCATAAAGGGGACATAAAGGAAACCCTTCGATGCGAGATGAGACAAGTTGGACAGTGGTTTAAATCCTCATCATTGGGTCATTCAATAAAAAAGGCACTCAAGGGGGATGCTGTCTCATCGCGTTCCGTAATGTTTAGTTGCGATGATATGCTAGGAATCACAGATAGACGACACTACAACACGAAATGCGACGTCCTGGTCATAGGCAGCGATGAAGTGTTTAATTGCCTCCAGCTTGGTTCCAATATTGGTTACTCCCTTGAATTGTTTGGGAGGCGCGCCAATGCAGGTAAAGTAATAAGCTATGCCGCTTCGTTCGGCAATACGACGTATGAAAAACTTGACCACTATGGGGTGGCTAGGGAAATAGGGGATTGCCTTAATTGTTTCGAGGGGGTTTCAGTTCGTGACACGAATTCCGTTGACACTGTAAGTAGGCTTACGGGAAAAGCCCCAATCATGCATCTTGATCCTGTACTCGTCGGTGGAGTGGAGAACGAAGACTGGTCTCCCTGCAACGAGAGTGGATTCATGATTCTTTACGGCTACAGCTTCCGATTTACCGAGGATGAATGCAGAGAGGCTCTCGAATTTGCTCATTCCCACGGACTTGAACTCATCGCATTAGGTGAGGACCAGCCCGTGCGCGATCGCCATATTCGATGCCGCCCTGACCAGGTTTTACCATATTTTCGAGCAGCTGATTATGTGTTAACCGATACCTTTCATGGAAGCATATTTTCTATCGTTACCCATACGCCTTTTGTGACGATTCCCCGTGGAGACCGAAACGGCCAAGGAGGCAATGTCCAGAAACTAACGTCGCTTCTGGACGGACTCAACCTTTCTGATCGGCGACTTAGCTCAATTGATAAATTGGGCAAGGTTCTCGAAATCAAACCAGATTTCGAATCTTCAGACAAGATTCGAAGCTCTGAGTCGCTACGCTCGCTCAACTACCTGAGATCATATCTCTCAAATGGAGGCGTTGCCGAGTGATGAATAAGCAGATCAAACCGCTTCCAATATTACAGGGCAAGACCGCTTTTGCGATAAACCTTATCTCGCAAGTGTCTGTCATTGTTGCCCAGATGGTCATCAGCTTATTTTTGACCCCAATTGTCCTAGATAAAATGGGGGCAGAAGCCTATGGCTTTGTTGGTCTTGTTAACAACTTTGTAAGCTATGTGGCTGTAATTACTACTGCCTTAAATTCGCTAGCAGGTCGTTATATCACGATTGCGCACCATAGCGGGGACCAAGAGAGTGCGGAGTCCTATTATTCCTCCGTGTTTTTCGCAAACTGCGTAATGGCCGTCGCCGTGTTGGCTGGATCCGTTCTGCTTGCAGCAAATATCGAATCGGTCGTGTCGGTTTCGCCTGGGCTAGTTGAAGATCTCCAGCTTATGATTTTGTTGGCGTTTTTCAATTGTGCGCTTAGTCTTGTCGTTGTTGTTTTTGGAATTGCCGCATTTATCAAGAACCAGCTATACCTCAACTCCATTGCCCAGCTTGTGTCCTCCGTCATAAGGGCAATGTTGCTGTGTATTCTTTTTTTGACTGTAGCTCCACATATGTGGTATTACAGCGCCGCTGCAGTTGTCGCATCGGTTGCATTCCTTGCATTGCAGATTTGGACTACGAGACGTATTGCTCCAGAATACCGGGTGAAAGCGACCTGCTTTTCAATTCAAAGAGTGCTTGAAATTCTCAAAAGCGGCTTATGGGTCAGCATCGAGTCAATAAACAAGCTTTTGCTTACCGGTCTTGATTTGTGGATTTCGAATCTCTTTGTCGGTGCCTACCAGATGGGGATTTTATCAGTTGCTAAGACGATCCCCAATGCCTTGTTATCCGTTTCAAATAGTCTTTCCAGCCTTTTCTATCCCAAATGTGCCGAGCTTTATGCCAAAAAGAAAACTGACGAGCTTGTTAAACAGTTTGGCTTTGCAATGAGATTCACAGCCGCGGTCATGATTGTGCCGCTCGCGGGCTTTGTTGCATATGGTCTTCATTTTTATGAACTATGGCTTCCTGGACGAGACGTGTCAGAGCTCCTTCTGATTCAAAGACTATCTGTTCTGACTGTTGTCTCGTTACTCGCGAGCGCGCTCGTTGAGCCTCTTTACTATGCCAATACCCTTACTAATAAGATAAAGGGGTCGGTTCTTATTACTTTAGGCTTCAGCTTACTCGTCTTCGCAATTGAATTGTCCCTTCTGCTATTTACAGAGCTTGAAGGCCTCTTTGTAATCGCTTCCGTCAGTTCCGTTGTCATGACGTTTAGACATTGTTTTGTACAGCCCGTTTATGCTGCTCATGTGTTGGGTCTGCGTGGATCGAGTTTCTATAAACCACTTGGTAAAGAAGCTGTAGGGCTTTTCGTTGTTCTCGCAACATTTGCAATTCTTTCGAAAGCGTTGCCGTTTTCTTCCTGGGCGTGCTTTCTGATTTCTTGTCTTATTTCTGCAGCAATCGGTTATACGGAGCTATCCCTCCTTCTACTCGATAGGGAAGAGCGACGTAAGGCTTTTGGAATGTTATTGGTTAGGAGGCGTTAGGTTGCAAGACGAACTTCCATCGAACTCTTTCGATGCGCTGTTCGCAAAAGCACGTTGTGCTGTGGCACTTCAGGACTCTGATTCGAAAAGCCTTGAGCTTTCCGCTTCTGGTGGCGCTTTTGCTTTGTTTGCTCGCTCTGTTCTTCGTGTTGGTGGTGCCGTTTTTGGAGCTTCCCTTATCGACAACGGCACTGTCCGTCATATTTGCATAAAGCGGATCGATGACTTGTATAAACTGCAAGGATCTAAATACGTTAAGAGCAACGTTGCAGATACATATGAAGAGTGTGCCCACCTTCTTTGCAAGAATACCGTAGTGCTATATTCCGGTACGCCATGCCAGATAGCGGGACTTCGAAAATATCTTGAAAAAACAGTTCCAAAGCAAGTCATTGCAAATAACTTGCTTTGCGTCGATCTCATCTGTCACGGAACACCTAAGCAGGAGATTTTTGCTGCATATCTTGAATGGCTTGCCACGAAGAGCAAAACCGATGACGGCATCCATGGCTATTCTTTTAGAAGCAAAAAGATGGGGTGGGGACTAAATTATTATTACTACTTCTATCGTCGAGGTAGAAAACACGAGGTGCTGGGGCCCGCCCGTGATGACCCATATTTCGCAGCCTTTACGAAAGGGGTCATCTATCGGAGGTGTTGTTACAAATGTCCCTTTGCAAGACTTGAACGCGTTGGAGACATCACGATAGGAGATTATTGGGGCATCGACTCCGTTCATCCCGGTTTTTCTGACGGAAGAGGCGTTTCCGCGGTCCTGATAAACACTAGTAATGGCGAGCGCTTCTTTAATGAGTGCTGTGCCGATGAATGTAAGTGGATTAAATCAACCGTTGAAAGCATTGCTGCCAATAACTCAAATCTCGTCAAGCCAGCCTCTCGTTCTGCTGATGATGAGAGGCTGGCCGATGAGGTCGAAAGAGCGATTTCTACTGGTGACCACAAGCTGGCATTCGAAAGGCTGCTGGCTCCAAAGATTAGCTTGATGGCAAGAATTAGGCGAATGCTTCCCTGGAAGCTTGTTCGTTTGGTTTGCGGGCATGGACGGTAACTGCTTTTCATTTAGACGCTTGTAGTGCAAAGCCCACTCATACAACTAACCCTAAGTGGAAATATCGACAGGCAGCTCATTCGTTACTGTCCTTAACAATTTTTAATCGAAGGCGAAAGGTATTTATTCATGTATTACATCAACGAGAGGCTAGTTAACCTCCACCGCATTTTTGACCAGAACAAGCGCGAGGGTTACCTCAGACTTGACCTGAACGAGAACCCCGAGGGGCTATCTCAAGAGTTCATCGACGGAGTTCTTTCGGGTGTGACACCCGAAATGGTAGCCCAGTACCCGGAGACACTTGAGTTTACCGAATTCCTCGCTGAAAGACTTGGTACGGACATCGAGCACCTTTCGCTTGTTAACGGGTCTTCCGAGGGCATTCGTAACATCATTGAGGCCTTCACTGCGCCCAGCGGCGAGATCGTTTGTGTATCACCATCTTACGCGATGTTCGAGGTCTACTCGAAGATGTATGGGCGCAATTTTGTGCCGGTCCCTTATAGGGATGACCTAACTATCACGGTGGATGATGTGATCTCCAAAATCAGCGATGACACGCAGCTGTTAATTCTTGTTAATCCGAATAACCCCATGGGCAATGCCTGGAGCGAGACCGAGATGACGCGCTTTTTCGAGGAAGCGGAACGCCGTCAGATTACCGTCCTCGTTGATGAGGCATACCATTATTTCTGCCCCGAGACTTCCATCGGATACGCCCTCACTCATGATCACGTATTTGTAACCCGCACCTTTTCCAAGCTATTCTCGCTTGCTGGAGCTCGTTTAGGCTATGTAGCAGGATGGCCTGAGGGAGTTGCTCTCGTACAGAAGCTGAATACTCCCCACAATGTAAATATGTTTGCCATGCTCTTTGCAAAGAAAATCATGGAAACCGAAGGCATGCTCGATTCCATGATCGAGAATCAGCTTGCCGGCAAACAGTGGCTCGTTGAGCAACTTGACCGTAATGGCTATGAATATCGAAGCAGCGAAGGCAATTTCATGTTCATTAAGCCGTTTAGCGACGCTTCTGAAATCGTTCGCCGCATGAAGGCCGAGAAGGGCATCCTCATTAAAGAGTATGACGGTATTGGCACTTTCGGCAGCTGCCTGAGGGTTACCACTGGCCCTAAGCTTTCGATGGAGCGATTCATGGAAGCGCTGATTGAGCTGGATAAGGCCTAAACATGACTAAGGTCATAACCTACGGCACCTACGACCATCTCCATCGCGGGCATGTCCGCCTGTTGGAGCGCGCCAAGGCCTTAGGCGACTATCTAATCGTTGGCGTTACGTCGGATGACTTTGACAAACAACGCGGCAAGATTAACGTTCAACAATCGCTTGAAGAACGCATCGCAGCAGTGCGTTCAACCGGGCTTGCGAACAAGATTGTTGTCGAAGAGTACGAAGGCCAGAAAATCGACGACATCAAGCGCTATGGGGTCGATATCTTTACTGTGGGATCGGATTGGGAGGGCCAATTCGATTATCTGAATGAGTACTGCAAGGTTGTGTACCTCGAGCGAACCAGTGGTGTATCTTCTACGGAAATCCGAAGTTCGGTTAAACTTCGCTGCGGTTTAGTTGGATATACCGACTATATGAATCGCGTTTTTGCTGAATGCGGTTTGGTAAATGGTCTCGAGGTTGTCGGTATTTGTGTTGAAGATCGCAGCTTGCTAGATGAGGGTCCACTTGGAGCCAAGCTTGTAACGGATGATTACGGTAAGTTACTGAATGCGGTCGACATTGTGTATATTCACTCGCATCCTGATCGGCATTATGAACAGGTGAAACGAGCCTTAAATGCCGGCAAGCATGTGATGTGCGAAGCGCCTATCGCAAAGAGCGCTAAGGAATGCAGCGAGCTTTTCGCATTAGCCGACGAGCGAGGCCTTGTGTTGATGGACTCGCTGCGCACGGCATATTCAACCGCCTACGCACGCATGCTGTTGTTGGTTACCGGTGGACGTATTGGCGAGGTCGTTTCAGTCGATGCTACTATAACCAATCTTAAGACCAATCGTGCTCCTTTTGATACGCATCGCGACACTGCTTGGAGCAGCATGACGGCATGGGGCCCGACGGCATTATTGCCAATCTTCCAGATACTAGGTACTAAACCTAACTCGGTACGCATTTCGTCCTTGTGCGAAAAAAACGACAAGACTTTTGATGAGTTCTCGAGGCTTGACGTTGAGTTTCCAAACGCCGTGGCAACAGCAAAGGTTGGCTCAGGCGCTAAGTCTGAGGGCAGTCTAGTTGTATCGGGCACAAAGGGCTACATATATGTTCCTGCGCCCTGGTGGAAGACTGATTATTTCGAAATCCGCTACGAGGACCCAGCCGATAACAGACGCTATTTCTATCAGCTAGACGGTGAAGGTATTCGCTTTGAATGGGTTTCTTTCCTAAGAATGATCGCCGATGTCGAAAAGGGCACCACAGGTGAAGAGGCACTTCGCCGCGAAGGCGGCATTGATCGCGATATCACCAAAGCCACCTGTGAAGTTATAGGTGAATTCGAACGCGGCGAGAGCGTAAAGTATCTAGAAGTTGCATGATAGCTTTCGCCTTTAGTAATTATTTTACTGATTAAAATAATACAGAGCACAATGACGTTCGTTGGCATTTTCCATAATGTCATGCGATGGCAGATAGTGTCGATGACCTGAACCTAATTCAAGATGCTTCAGCTGTCATTCAGTAGGGGTGTCTCGGCAAAAGCTGAGGCACCCCTACCTCTATTGAAAGATCTCTTCCTATCATTCTATGCTCTATGATATTTCCGATTTATCATCGCCTAGTCATCAACTGGGAAAGCGGTCATTCCCCCTTCTAGAAGGTATCCCATAGTTCGCCGCAAGCGCTGCATAACTCTTGTCATAGTGAAAGGACTGATTCGACAGCGATAGTTCACGAGTATCTGCACTGTTTTTAACGTAACTAACAATCTGAATTTCCTTATATCAAGAGCAAAATCTATTGGCAGGTCCATCAGTTTTTCAGCAGAGACGGTAGTGTCGCGAAAGTTGGTGTAGCGCCCGATCAGAAGCGAGTCGGCTCGGCGTCCTGGAACCTGGAACACGGTTGATATCCTATGCCGCCTCGATCCTGTCCGCAAGCTCGAGGCCCGATTCGACCATCTTCCTGGCCTCCGCCTCCAGCCGCGCCCAGTCGACCGTCCCGTCGATCCCGCGCGTGCGGCCCTCGTCGTAGAGCCCGCCCATCTTTGCCTCCGAGAAGTACCTCGACTCCTGCCACATCTCGTCCTGCTCGCACATGACCGCGCCGGCCAGACGCGCCAGCGATGCCGTCGAGGGGAACGCCTGCACCACCCTCGATCTGCGCTTTATCTCGCGGTTCGTCCGTTCCTGGACGTTGTTGGCGCGCAGGCGCTTCCAGTGCGACGGCGGAAAGTCGAGCTATGCCAGGGCGTCCGGCTCGGCCTCCTCGAGGATCGCCGCCACCCTCGGGCAGCACCCTTCCAGCATGTCGCACACCGCGTGGTACATGGCGGTCACGGTGGCGGCGCCGCGCCCGCGGAACACCTGCGAGACGATCCTGCCCACGCGGCGCCTCGGCCGCCGGGAGCCCGCCTCACGCATGCAGCCGCGCATGAGGTGGACGGCGCAGCGCTGCCATGCGGCGCCCTGGAAGACCTCGCCGAGCGCGCGGACGAGACCCGGGTGGGCGTCCGAGACGACGAGCTCCACGCCGCCAACGCCGCGGTCGCGGAGCTTCCTGAGGAAGGCGGGCCACGAGACGTATGACTCGGTGTCCACCACGTCGACGCCCAGGACGCGCCTCCAGCCGTCCGCATCGCAGCCGATGGCGGTGACCACGGCGGTGGAGGCGATGCGCCCCTCGCGGCGGCACTTGACGTAGGTCGCATCGAGCCAGACGTAGGGCACCGGCGAGCCGTCGAGGGGCCTTGCGCGGAGCTCCTCGATGTCTGCGTCCAGGCTCGAGGCGATGGCGCTCACCTGGTCCTTCGAGAGTCTGGAGACGCCCATCTTCTCGGCCACCCTCTGCACCTTGCGGGTGCTCGTGCCGGTGGCGTACATCTCGGCGACGGCGGCGACGAGGGCGCGGTCCACGCGCTGGTAGCGCTCGAGCGCGTCGTCCGGGAAGAAGCTGCCGGTGCGGAGCTTCGGGATGCGCAGCGTCAGCGTGCCGACGCAGGTGGCGAGGACCCTCTCCCGGTAGCCGTTTCGGCTGTTCGCCCCGCCACCGCACAGCTGGTCGGCCTCGGCGTCCATCACGGCGTTCACGACCTGCTCGGCGAGCCTGCGAAGCAGCTCCTGCATGTCGATGGCGCCGTCATCGAAACGGGGCATGACGAGCATGTCCGGCGTCGGGTCTGATAAGATTTCCATAGCGGTCATCGTCCTTTCCCAGAACCTGTTGTTGTGGTGATTTCAGATTCTAGGACGAAGGCCGTTCTTCGTTAAACGGGCGCTGGGGTGCCGCCCTTACACCAACATTTCCGACGCGATCAGAATAAGGATGACAGCATGATTTCGAGAATGTTCGCGGGAGATACGAGGAGATTTAGTAATTCTCTTCTATAGCCTTTGCATCAGATTTAACATCGGATGATTAATTCTGATTCGCGCGATCAGCGAGGTTGAATAGGGGTCTTTGTGGTTAAGAACTTCTTTGTCACTTGCGGAGTATGTGGATGCGTGCATCGTGTGCGCGTCCAGGCTGGATTTGTTAATGACTATCCGGTTAGATACTTGTGTCCGCAGTGCCGGAACCGCATCGACGGAGCGGTTCACCTTGACCAGAGCTGCGCTTTGATTGATTTTAATCTCGACCCTGGCACGGTAGCCTCCATGGGTGGAGATTTAGATTGCGCCAGAGTTATGGTGGAGTTATCTGGTGAGCTTCCGTCATATAAATTATCTGTAGAAAATTGTGCCTGCATGACAAGCCCCTTTATCAGAGCCTCTGGGCTGATTCCGTTTGATGAACTCAGCGAGTACGTGAGCGATATGGTTTATTGTCTTCATTATTACCGCGAAGACTGGCCTACCCTGAGGACCGCTCTTCAACTGTATTGCGATGGGCATGACGATTATGCGGATAAGGTTCTTTCGGAATTCGAGCGCAAACTGTTAGGCGAGGACAATCGGCACTTTTCCTTGCTGAGCCGAATCGCGAGAATGTCTTGGCTCGGTCTCCCCATGATTGCAGGGAGCGACGCGCATGAGCGCGCTGTTGAATGCGAAAAACTCGTTTCTGGTCTAGAGGCAGAGGCGCTTTCCGGCCTAGCAGGTTACTACCTTAAAACCAATATGACTGCCAAGTCGCTGCTTGCTGAAATCAACGAAGTTCTTGATTCCGTAGCCGAATCTTATCCGGTTCTCCTCAACGGTTTTACTTTTCTTATGGCGGGAGACGCCTATGACTTGGAAAAGTACGGTACGTTCTGCTGCACTCCTAGTGATATTGAGAAGCTTTATTGTCGGGAATATGAGCTTATTGGCAGCCTGCTTGTTCTGTTTATCGGGCTCGACAACATCGAATGTAACGGGGCGTTCGATGTCATGCCCAAAGGCGTAGACCTAGGTGCAAAGTCGTTCGACAAACTTTCTGTAGCCCCTAAGGTAAAGCGATTCAACGCTGTCGGTACGGGCTCATTTACTGGCCTTATCAAGCAGTGTTGGAATCCCGTTCTGCGCAATGCATTTAGTCATAATCGGACGGATTTCGACTGCGCGACTCAAGTCATTCGCACTTTGCGTGAGGATGGGACCAACGATTCTCGAGGCAACACCTATTTGCTTGAAATGGTTCGCGATTGCATTTTGATGGCTCGGGAAATTATGGTATTTCGTAGTGTCTTATTCCATTTCATTGGAAGTGGGCTGTGGTAACGATTGGGCTTAACGCTGATGTGCATGCACGGCGTAAATCGTGGTGCACATGTGCGTCAATCATCGA
Organism: Collinsella sp. AF36-3AT; assembly: GCF_003475205.1. Lineage (NCBI taxonomy): Bacteria > Bacillati > Actinomycetota > Coriobacteriia > Coriobacteriales > Coriobacteriaceae > Collinsella > Collinsella sp. AF36-3AT. Next base: position 83,952 of record NZ_QROZ01000010.1, read on the forward strand.
GCTGTGGGTGTGAAAGCGATATGCCAGCGACGGTCATCTCTGGCCATCTCCGCGTTTGCACTCGCAAGGCAAGGATTAAGGTGCGCCGCCTTAATTGGCATTGGAGCGTCGACGATCGCGTCTATAAATTTTGATGAACAGTGATATGGACTCATTGTTATAGCTAGGAGCCAAACATGGAAGCACCCGCCGTTCTCTATCATTATGCAAGCCTAGATACGCTGGCCTTGATTCTGCATAATCGAACTATCAGGTTCAGCCGGTTAGATAAGGTTGACGACCCACAAGAACAGCGTTCAGCAGACTCTCAAAATCTTGGAAAAATGAAACTCGTCAGTTGTTGGACCTCTTCTGATGAGGAGAGCATCCCCATGTGGCGCGAGTATGCTGGAGCTGAATGTGGAGTAAGAATCCAGATGAAGAGCTATCCGTTTAAGCAGTATTCTGTTTCAAATGAGAGCCTCCATATGTTATCAAGTGAAGCGGTTTTGAACGCCCCTGGTGGTTCATTTGATGGCCTTCATCTGCCCCTCGAGGATTTTTGGGATAAGAATTACCACTTTTTTGAAACGGCTCGTGATCGTGAGATTCTTCATGAGGTTGAATACACAAATGATGAGTCTCTTTTGTTTCCAAAGGTAATTAACGTATTTGAAAACGGCGGACTCGTAGCTGATTTAAATGCACTTGGAGTTCACAAAACAACTGCATGGTCGTATCAGAAAGAATGGCGCTATATCTTGACGGCTGTTCCCATAGGTATCGATTCCGTAATAAACGTTCGGTTAGATCAGATTCTCAGAGCAACTGATGTCGTGCTCGATAAATGCGACCCCGGAATCCCGCCCTTTTACGATCTTGCTATCTCCGATGAAGCTTTTTCATCAATGAAGATCGTTTCTTCTCCAAAAATGACACCTGGCAACCGCGTGATTCTGAACGCGTTGATAGAGAAATACGCACCCGGTATTGAGGTTGCAGAGAGCTCGATTGAACTTTCTTGAGTCGACAACCACGCGTAACCCAAAGATATCCCCGCGTTTGTCTATGGCAAGATACGCCGGCTTTCATTACCGATTGTTAGTAACCGTGGCAACAAGAATAGGGCCAATACTGAAATTAGACTCGAAAGCTGTTCCAGATGAACTTCAAGGATGAAGGTGTAAGTGGACAACTGTTTAACTGGAGACATCATCCACTGCAGTACGTGTCAAGGGAGGAGGAGACAATGGACCTAAGGAATCTACCTGAGTACATCTCAGCGATTGTGGCAATCATCGCATTGCTCATTTCTTGTTACCAAGCTCGTCTCAGTAATAAACAGTCTCTATTCAATCGACGTTTAAATATATGGATAACCGTCGATAAACTCATAAGTGTTTACGCAAAAAACGCGAAGAACTTGGAACATGATGACGAACCGCAAATGGCTATCGACCTACTATTTGTATGGCTGACTAACACCACGTACCTGCAATCAATTTCAGCCTCAATTAATAAGGTGTTAGATGCCGACCTTCAACTCAAATTGCATTTAAAACTTGATGAAATGAGATCGCTCGCCATGGAGGCGAGATTTTGCTTCAAGGGAAAGAGTGGAGAGGCAATTGCCGAATTCATAGAAGCTTATCAATCCCTTTTGTTTTCAATGTATCAGTATCAGATTCTATTTACTAAGATGCTCCAGAATGCAAGGGAATATCAATGGACGCTTGAACAGTCTTCTGAAAAGTTACATGAGCCCGATCAACGGAAAGATCTCTTTGAGAAAGAGAATGCTCTTGCCGATTCATACAAGACTCTATGTCAGCAAAACATACGAGGTGCGATTCAGCACCAAATAAAACTAACGGGCTCTATATGGCGCTGAGCTAATAATTGGGTGCCTAAGACGGTCGATGCCGCATCTAATCTCAATGCTATTAGTCCATTGATCAAAAACTCTTAAGCTCTAAAGAAACGCAAGACCCGCCAGCTTTCATTGCTGCGAGTTTGAAAACGTTACCAATTAGAATAGAACCCTGTGCCGGAATTAGATTTGGAAGCTGACTCAGGTGAACTTTAAGGACGAATACATAAATAGTCAGATGTTCAGCTGGAGACATCATCCACTGCGGTACGTGGCAAGGGAGGATGAGCTCGCTTACAGTCGTCTTTATGGCTGCGTAGGACAATTGGCGGAATCCGTTAGTGGTTTAGTCTCTACGCCATCTTTCAACCAGTTTTTACTTGAATCCTGTCAGCTTTTGGCTAACTCGCTAGATCTAATTCATCAAGGTTACTTCGACGCTGCCTTTTATTCAGTTAGACAAGCTGGAGAGATCATCCTTGTCGGTACGTTGTTTTCGAATCTAGAAGAATCTGAGCGCAAGGCTAAATATGAGAAATGGGTCTCGCTCGACAGGTTCCCCTCATTTAGCGAACTGTCCAAAATGCTGCGTTCAAAAGATATTGAATATCGAGACCTTCTTGAACAAATGCCCGAAATTGATGAGCTAATCAGCAAGCTCAATAAGAGGGCGAACAAGTATATTCACAAACAAGGCCACGAATCCTTTTATACCAAGCCTTACGAGGTGGTTCCCGAAAGCGCGAAGCATATTCGAGAGGATTTCACCGATTATTTCACGACTACTGTAAAGGTCTGTGCAATTTTTCGACTTGCCGTCGATCCTTTCCCCATATTACTGAGCGATCCCGAATGCGGATACAGATTCCCTGATTGTATGACAATCGAATTCGGACAATACTTTATTGATAATTGTTTGGGAAGCGATTTTGTTGAGCATTACATCAAGACGGATTTCTACCGCAATTGGGTGAATGCGATTAAGTCAACATTTCCTCAGTTGAAGGAGGCAACATATTATGTCTCAAACCTGCACTATATTGATTTGTCTAACATCAAAGACATTCTTGATGAGCTAGATAAGTTAACGTTATACGAGGCAACTGCTGTTTTATTCACTGCACTATTCTCAGAAAAAGTAATTGCCATTCATATAACTGGCATGCTTGATGCATTTAGCAACTCGGCTAGACCGTCAGGCGGTCTGTACCTTTCAGATATGGGTGACTACGCGAGACAACTTGGCGGAGTCAACGTTCCGCTCGCGGACATCTGCCGTCTTGCTAGTTTTGATACATCACATGAGTTCTCTCCCGTTAGTTCATTCATTACCTCTTTTCCTATTGCGTCAGATTATGTTTGCGTTGAGACCGATAAGCATCTTGACGACAATGAAGTCGAGCTAGGCCAAAATGCGGCAGAAGAGCTTGATTGGCTTTGGAGCCGGATCAAAACAGGCCAATGTGCCATGTTTGAATTAAAGGAAACGGAACTGTTCAAGCGAATCAAACAGAACGCGTAAATATTTGTTGTCGCGTCTACGACGGCAAATGGAATCGGACGTGGGCGTGTACAGCCTGACAACGACCGGCTTCGACAACTTCCGCGCAAGCTCCATCCAAGGTGTCATGATGCGCGTGAAGGCCAAGGATTGCCGGTTCCGTTCCTCTGATGTGTGGCATGAGGGCTCGTGTTGCTCGTTTATACCGGGGCGGCAGAGCGACTGCATGACGCCGAGTCGCGCCGTCTGAGGCCATCACAATGGTTATCAAGGTGCCTGACGGGAATTCGCCATGGAGAAACGGAAAGGCTTTCCGATTCTGATCAAGCAGGTTCGGAACTACCGTCATTGGAACTATTCTGACTCAGCATTACAGACAGCTTCATGCTTCTTTGCGATTAACTTCTTTGCGAGTTCGAAGACGCTTTTGTCGTAATATGGCCAATCTACGAAGTTCTCGAGGTACCCGCGGCCCGTTGCGGCCGACAGCTCATCGTTTATCTTGAGTGTAATCGCGACGAGCAAGGTCAGCATGCGATAGTAATCGGATCGAATGTTCACCGCATCAGGGTCGGCGATCGGTGAATGCGCATGGTCGTATCTGTTCCTGAGACCCTGTGAGTTAGGGAAAGAGGCGTCGTTGAACATGTAATCGAGATATGCAGCCTCGTCGGGTGTGAACAGCTTGCCGCAGTACGACAGCATTTCGTCTGAGACAAGGCCATCGATGAGCGCTAAATCACCGTCTCCGCATCCCCCAAGCGCAATTGCGCCATTATCCCAAACGGCCTTCAGGCAAATTGATCGAGGTGTTGGGGAGAGAGCGCCTGTTTCTTCGCACGCACTTACTAGCTGTCGGTCGACTAATTGCTGGAGCACCTCGACGTATGCAGCATCAAAATCGTCGAAGGTGACCATAACATTCGAAATCAAATCGAAAAAGCAGCGAGCATGGTCGTTATGGCCTCTTCTGTATGTCAGCATGCACTGGTCGGAGAACAGATAGAATCCCCATCTGTTAAAGCAGGCTCCGTCGATTGCGTACTTTTTCTCAGAGAGCGCGTTGAGGGTTCCAAAAGTTTTAAAGCTCTCATAAGGGAAATAGTCTCCGTCGATTTTTCCAATCCTCGAATATATTGAATAGGACTTAACGGCGCGCTCGATCTCTGGCCCTATCGACTTGCATTTGTCGAGCCACGAAGCTCCGCTTGACGGCAGCGCCAAGCTGAAATTACTGATTGAGTACTCCTCTGCAAAGTAAACGTTGTACGTCCATTCGAGTGCATCTTCGAACCTTATACCGCGGCTTTCGAGGAAATTTGCGTATGCGACAACTTCGACATTGGCTAGTGATTCCCGCACCTTGGAGATCGTATTCATTCGGTATTCCCCCAGCACGTGGGAACCCAGCATCGCAAGCAGACCTCTCTCTTCGTGGGAGTGAGCAGGTGCGGCCATGAGACCGCTTTGGTCTACTACGTCCAGTAGATATCTGCAATTGTTCATGATGCTTGCATTATCGGTGTATTTGGCGAGCCACGTTTCGCTAAAACTGTAGGTCAAGGTTAGGCCTTCGAACTTTACGCCCTTGCAAGCAATCTGTTCAGGGTCGATCAGCACCCCGGCTCCGTACTCAAATCCAGTACCTTGCCGGAATAGCTCATCCATGGCTTTATCGTGGGCCCGATTTGCGCGCACTTTGACGTCCGGCGACGGAGAGAACCTGCATTTTGTTGCGCCGGAAGGCCAATTGAAAAGGGCCTCCATGCAATTCGGGTTGGCGCGCTGGTCGTCGAGGTAGCCGGTCATTATCGAATCGAAGTCGCCTTGGGAAAGGCATTTGGGGAGGTAGATTGCGTTCTGGCTCCTTGATTCCGTAGCGAACTCGTGGATGATCAGCTCAGCGGAATAATACGGATTCTCGATCAGTGATTTTCCTAGCTCTGTATCGAATAATTTGACGAGTTTGTCGTTCTCCAAGATAGGAGCTAGGCATTCGATGTGCCGCGAGAGAAGTTCGGAGATTCCTTCGCTGGAGATCAGCGTCTCTGCGCCGCAAGCGTGCAGCAGGCTCCAGAACTGAGTGGCGTACTGCATCTCGAGTCCCTCGTAAATACCAAGGATTCCCGAAGACGCGAGCGTCTCCCTCGTATACTTGCAAGCATTCGCGAAGAGCGTAGCGACGGCACTTGCGATATCGCCGACTTCAGCTTCCTTGAACAGTTCGGGGACCGTTTCGAAAGTGAGCTTAAGCTGATGAGCTTCTATCGCGTCGTTAATCGTCGCGATTTGAATGCGAGGACCCTCCTTCAGGATATGAAGACAACGGTCCATGAAAGCTCCTACAGCCCAGTCATTGCGGCCATAGGAAACAATCCTAGTGTGGTTGAAGTCACGCAACGCTAGCCTTTCTCGCGTAATGCCAACTGCATAAGAATACCGCTGGTTCGGCCTCGTCGGTGGTCAACGAAGACGCCTAGTGGAGTCCTTGATGAAAAGCGAATAGGCCTTGAGATCCCTGCCGCACACCGCTCCTTCCCTCATGATGTCAGACTTGATGAGTATGCGTTGATGGTCAGAGAGGGCCCTGCCGATTAGGCTGCTGCCTTCAAAGGCCACCGAAGCGCACGCCAGCGTCACCACTAGAAGTTCAACTCCAACAACTTCCGTGCGCTCAATCCAGGGCGTCATTAAGTTCGTGAAGGCCAAGGGCGTGCCCGTGGTGGTCTACGAGCCCACGCTGGACGCACCAGAGTTCTTCGGCTCCGAGGTCACACACGACCTGGAGGTCTTTAAGGCCGGCTGCGACGGGATCGTTGCCAACCGCTGGAGCGACGAGCTCGCGGACGTGACGGACAAGGCGTTTACGAGGGACCTGTTTAAGAGGGATTTTGGGTAAATAAGCTCTATCAACGTTTAATATGCTTCGATATATAGCACGATTACCTTAAATGCATAAGGAGTTCATTCAAGTGAGGCAATTGTTTCAACCCGAGAGAGTAAAGTTTAAAAATAGAATCTACGATCTGTTTAAGATAATGGGTCTATCTGATGAGAAACAATCAATTGGCCTTGGTGTATTTAAGTCAAACGACGTAATGATGATTTGTGGTTACGATCCTTCGACAAATCAATTTGGAAAACTGGATAAAGACAAGCTGGCATTTGCTTCTACGGTGCTTAATCTTCTGAAAGATCCCTTAGGACCGCATTTGCACAATAGATTAATAGCAATTAATCCTATCACCGATTTAATGGAGACCGATAAATCGACAATTGACGTTCTCGTGGGAGACAACAGCCTTGATTGGCAACTTCATCCGAACACCTCCCATATTCATC